>JAHQVL010000257.1 GCA_019634345.1 Rhodothermaceae bacterium | reverse complement strand
TAGAAGGGATCACGAAACTGAGTTTCCGGCTTGATTAAGACAGGTTGACCAAATACGTTTAGTCCTTCCAGCGTTACATTTTCGGCAAAGCCACGGACACGCACGGCATCTCCAAAGCCTTGAGGTACATGTACAAAATCAATGTCAATGGTACCAGATGCTGAAGGAACACCTATTACCTCAACAATTTGCCCAACAGACAATTGATCAAAGCTGCCTTCTTGATCAGGACCAAGATCGACGCGAGAATTCTCTGTAATGGCAAATTCGATGTCCCAGACTTTCATGACTGATTCATCCAGGGATGTAACCGGACCAAACAGAACGAACTCATCTCGTTCCTGACGTCTGTATTCCACGTGATGGGCCTTTATGACACCTCCATCCTGGAATTCACCAAACACCTGAACGAGTTGACCTTCTACCAATTCCTCTAATGGAATAGGCTCAAAGTTTTCGTTGAATAGATTTGTGTACTCAGAGAAAAAGACATTCCAGCCACGAATCGAGAAGCCCTCCTCTGTGATGGCTTGCGCCTCTCCACTGATACGGACCCCGTTGTCTGTTCCGGACTCAACGACAATGCGCTCTGCGATATTCAAGCCTTGAGGAGTTACGACACTGAAGACTCTAACGACAAGCCCAGGAGTAACATCATTCAGTGAATTCTTTCCTGCTGCGCTGTCGTCTTCTTTCTGTTCATCACCAGGATATTCAACTGTAGTGGCAGAGCCTGTAAGGAATTCGAATCCTTGAACGGTAATCACCCTGTTCTCAACCATCTCTACACGGCCACGCACTTCCAATTCAGGGCGCACGCCTTCCTTGAGCTCAACAAAATGAGCTTCGATACTTCCATCTTCCAGGAATTCTCCGTAGACTCGAACAAGCCGGTTAACAAGCCAATCAGGAACAGATTCTTCACCGAGCGGCGCCTGAGAATTTGCAATAAATGTTTCTGGGTTAACAACGACTGTTCTTCCCAAGATAACAAACGCATCATTCTCAGGATCTACTTCCTCCACGTTCCCCGTAAGTGTGACGTGGCCAGGGACCTCAATCGGCCCACGAATCTCTACTTCTTGCGCAACCAGCTCACCTGATTCGGTTTGTAGGACGCGAGCTTGTACTGCATATCCCGTTTCTAATTCATCAAAGGAAGCAGGAATAGGCTGTCCATCCGATGGAGGAGGTTCTATTGTCCCGTCTTCCGTTTCATCATAATGATGATAGGGTGCGAAGAAGAATTGAGTTTGGTCTGTAACCTGAAACTCATACCCTTTGAGTACGAAGAAATCATCCCCTTTCTCCTCAACCACTGCACGTACTCCGAATCCTCCAAGGTCATCAGGCGCACCTATGCGGATGAGAACTCTGGATTCGAATGTATTCCCCACATCATCCTGGATGAATCCTGCCCACGTCCATAGATGGTCAGACAGGTCAACCTCAGAGATTGGAATTTCTGCGGTATACGTTCCATCAAAGTTATTGACGAACTCTCCCTCATACCCCAATTCCTCTGAACGTGACTCTAGTTTAAAATCGCCAAATCGGATGCTTGAGAAATCTACATCACTGGATTCGACTTTCAGATAGATCGTATCTCCTTCATCAAAATCACGATCTTGAGTTGAATGATCGGCATTCTTAGATAGGATAAGCACATCTTGTGCGTATATATTTGTTGCCCCCAGAGTAAACCAGGCCAGTAAGACCACAATCCACCTGAGGTACAAATAAGTAGCTCTTTGTTTCATTTTATCGGCTAGCAAAGTTAAGTTGCGGTTCGCATAATCACTGTCCGAGGAATCGACTTAGTTATTGCGATCTTAACAATGCCTGATGGCGTCAGTGGGAAGACGCTCCGATATTCTGCCCCAAAAAACGGTTTATTGCCAGTCAAAGAAGTATTCAACGAGAATATGAATTACCGGACAAATCGAATGAACTGGCTGCCCCATTAACTTATCGCATATTTGCCAGGTCAAAGCGTACGGTTTTTTGATCTCCTGCGTCAATATCAATGTCAGATTCAAATGTCCCTAATTCTGGGTGGACTACCTTGAGCCTGCGGGTGCCGGGCAATACAGGCAGCGACTTTTTGGTCAACGACTCTTCTCTCAGTTCGTCATCGATGTATACTTCTGCGGCCGGGATCACCTCAAGATTTAATCGTCCAACAAGAATCCACAAGGATACTTTTACTGGAATCTCTCGATCAGGGACCACATCCACAATCGTTTCAAAAGCAGGAAATGCCGGTGCTTTTAGTGATATCGTATAGGTACCGGGATTTGTGAGGATGGGCAGAGGAGTTACTCCTAAAGAATCGCCTTGAAAAAAGACAAATGCCTCTGGATCAGACTCAATAAGCAGTTGTCCTGTTCGATGAGTTCCCTCATCGGGGAGAATGATCACTGTATCTACCCCCGCTAACGAAGTAGCTCTTAATTGAGTTGTATCACTTTCAGGAAGATATTCCTCATTGGATTCAGACTGATCAATGATTTCTACAGATTCAGCTTCACCTTCTACCTCTGCATACCCTGAACGCTGGGATGTATCGCTGGAACCGGAAGCCTGAACAGCTGCATTTCCCTGCCCCCTACCTCGCCTCGTTTTAACGGTTGCACTTGTTGGTGATGACGAAGAACTCGCCCCAGTCCCGGTTCCCTTGCCGCCCCATTTGCCGTCTTTGCTAAAAAAGAAGTTGCCTGCCAGGCTCAGCCCTGAAAAGACAAGAACAAGCAACCCAACCCACATAAATATTTTCGAAATCTGAGGCTGCGTCTCCTTTGTTTTTGGGGTAGAATTAGCATTCGTTTTGGCAGAAGCTGTGGTATTCTCTGTATTGGATCGTAACCGCGTGCGACTCTCCCCTGAATTGCTTCTCTCAGGGCTCACATAGGTATCAGGGCTTTGCAGGTATCGTTTCATTTCTACAGCGCTTCCGACTGCCTCGATGCCTCTATTTTTTCGATAGGCCTCCAAATCTGCCAACAACACAGTGTATCCTTGATAGCGCTGTTGAGGTTTTTTCCTCAACATCTGTTGGCAAATACGTCGAAGCTGGGTATGGACATGATCCTCTTCATGCAACAGAGGCGTTGGGTCATAATTCATCACCTTCTGTTTGACTTCTTGTCCAGTAGTTCCTTTGAAGGCGAGATCGCTCGTTAAGACCTCAAAGAAACTCGATCCCAAGGCAAAGATGTCGGTAGAAACGGATGGACTTGCCCCTGACAAACACTCAGGCGCTACATACGGCAGGGTGCTTTTCAGCAGAGGAACTGAGCCTGTTTTCCCTTTCTCACCAGTAAACTTTGTTAATCGAACCTTACCAGTAGCCGAGACGAGAATATGGTTGGGCCGGATATTTTGGTGGAGAATACCTTGCTCAGAAGCTTCTTTCAAAGCTTTTGCGCATTCGACTAGAATATACGTGGCTAGATTTGCAGGTAATCGGTGGTGTTGAATGATGTCACCAACCGTCCGCCCCTGAGTAGAAGTTTCTGGAATCCCCATGCTGTCGAAAAGAAGTTATGCCGCCCCTTAAAGGGTCCGAATTTCGGGACTTGCAAATAAACACAACAGCAAGAAAATGATGTGCCAAGACTGAAAAGCTACAACACGATTACCCTTTTCACTTTCGCCCCTCGTACGTCGAGATCAACATCGACGGCCTCTCTGAATGATTTGCGCTCACCAGGTGGGATATCCTTAATCACCACATTCATACTAGAAATTTTTCTATTATCGCCGTCAAATAACGATATTTGGATTTGAGCATTCCGAACACTTTCTGCAGAGGGGTTATACAAATTCCCTGTTACAATGCGAGCACCACCAGGTAACAAGGAATATTTAAGATCCTCTACTTCCAGGGGTTGCCGCTCAGCAGCATTGCCTGTTGGCTGGCACCCACCTAGAGCGAAAAAGAGAATACAAACTGCTATTAGATATCTCAAGAGAGTAGGTATTTAGTGATCTATCGATTACCAAGTGTTTGAGATGTAGTCGTTACATCATACTCAGTATGTGGGAGGTGGGAAGCATCATGTCATACGCTTTCTTTTACGATACGGTTCGCAACAAATTTGTGCTCTATTCAAGATCTGCCAGGTTTGCCTCAAGATTACGCAATTCAAGTTCCGCCATTTGAGCCTTTTCACGTTCCTTATTAACAACGGCCTCTGGTGCATTCTGTACAAACTTTTCGTTCTGCAGCTTGCGAGAAAGGGATTCCAAAAAGTTTTTCTTATTGGTGATTTCTTTGAGAAGGCGTTTTCTCTCTACCTCAAGGTCAATCATGCCGGCAAGGGGTATATAGACTTCGTGCTCCCCATGGATAACAGATGCGCTGGCTTTAGGCTTTTTCTGCCCTACTCCTACTTGCAAGTCACTCACCTTGGCAAGTTTAGAGAAGTAGTGTTTATTGTCATTCATGGTATCAACCAGGCCATTTGAATTGGCCGGGACATTCAGGATAGCCTGAATCTCTTTGCCGGGAGACACACCGTACTGGTTCTTTATATTCCGGATTCCAGAAATCAACTCTTGCATGAGAGCTAATACACTGGCCGCCTTTGTATCGACTTCAGCCTCATTATGCGTGGGCCATTTCTGCATCATGCAGGCGCTTCCCTCTTCCCGAGGTCTGAGTTTCCACCACAGTTCCTCAGTAATGAAGGGCATAAATGGATGAAGCAAGAGGATCATCTTTTCATAGAGTTCAACAGCCAGAGCAATGGTATCCTCATTCATTGGGGTGCCGTAGGCCGGCTTGATGAGTTCGAGATACCAGTCGCAATAATCTCCCCAGAACAAGGTATATATCCTGGTAAGCGCCTCATTCAACCTGTATTTCTTGACATCCTCTTCTACTAATTGGATCGTTTCATTGAGCCTGGTTAGCATCCATTTTTCGACGAGGGTAAGCTCTTCAAAGGTACGCTCTCGCTTATAGGATTTGCCCTCTTCCATGAATTGCCCAAACACGTTGAACGCATTCCAAATCTTGTTGGCAAAATTACGCCCCATCTCAAACTTTGACGGGTCAAGCTTGATGTCTTGCCCCTGGGCGCAAAGAACGGTTAGGGAGAAACGAACAGCATCCGCTCCGTATTGCTCCGCCATCTCCAGCGGGTCAATGCCATTACCAAGGCTTTTGGACATCCATCGGCCTTGTTTGTCTTTGATCATTCCCGTAATAAAGATGTCCTTATACGGAATTTTCCCATAAACGTACATGCCGGCCATTATCATCCGAGCAATCCAGAAGAATAGGATATCGTACCCGGAAACCAAAACATCACCGGGATAGAAATAATCCAGGTCTTTTTGTATCTCTTCATCAGACTCTGGCCAGCCCAATGTAGCAAAAGGCCACAACCAGGAAGAGAACCAGGTGTCCAGTACATCTTCGTCTTGAATCATCCCTGGCTCAGGCTGCTCAACAGAAACAACAAAAGGCCTGTTCTCATCAATCTCGCCAGATTCGGTTGTATAATACCAGACAGGAATGCGATGCCCCCACCAGAGTTGGCGACTAATTACCCAGTCTCTGATGTTTTCCAACCATCTAAAATACTCGTTCTCCCATCGTTTGGGATAAAACTTTACCGACCCATTCCGAACAACCTCTAGTGCAGGTTCAGCCAGTGGCTGCATTTTCACAAACCATTGCCTGGAAATGAGGGGCTCGATAATAGCCTTTGAACGACTGGAGATAGGAACCGTGTTTTTGTAAGCTTCGGTCTTTACCAGCAGGCCTAGCTCTTCCAAATCAGCAACGATTTTCTTTCTCGCTTCGAATCGGTCTAATCCCTGGTAGCTTCCTCCATTTTCATTGATGGTTGCATCCGTGTTCATGATGTTAATGACTTCAAGCCCGTGCTTCTTTCCGATATCAAAGTCATTCTTATCGTGTGCAGGAGTAACCTTAAGCGCCCCCGCTCCGAAATCGCTCTTCACATAGTCGTCAGCAATAATTGGTATTGGCCGATTCAACAGGGGAAGGAGAACGTTTTTTCCGATAAGATCCTTGTACCGATCGTCCTCTGGATGTACTGCAATGGCGGTATCACCAAGCATCGTTTCTGGCCGTGTAGTAGCGATCGTAATATACCCATCTCCCTCTTCCATCGGGTAATTGATATACCAGAGGTGGCCATCTCTTTCGACATTATTAACTTCTTCGTCTGACAGTGCCGTTTGATCTTTGGGACACCAATTTATCAGATATTCTCCTCGATAAATAAGGCCATCTTCATAGAGCTTTACAAAAATCTTTTGGACAGCTTTCACGTACCGCTCGTCCATAGTAAACCGTTCTCGGCTCCAATCACACGAATCACCTAGCGTACGTTTCTGTTGGAAGATGATATCTCCGTATTCACCAACCCATTCCCAAACACGCTCTACAAATTTTTCACGGCCCAGGTCGTGGCGATTCTTCCCTTCTTCTTTCTTTAACGTCCGTTCGACAACGTTCTGGGTAGCAATTCCAGCATGATCTTTCCCCGCCATCCACAATGCTTCATATCCCTGCATACGCCGCATCCGGGTAAGGGAATCCTGAATCGTATCCTGAAGTGCATGGCCCATGTGCAGCCGCCCTGTCACATTGGGAGGAGGCATCATGATGACATGAGGCGTCTTCCCCTCATTGCGTTTCGCTTTGAAAAAACCATTTTTCTCCCAGTAGGAGTACCATCGGGACTCAATATCCTGAGGGTTATAAGGTTCGTGCTTACTGGCCATGGAAATAGGTATAAAAAGGACTCATTAACTATCAGAAAGGGGAAAACACTGATTCAAAACGGGTGTTCCAACTCACGATAAACTCACAGTGACAGAGGAGAGCCACGTTGCAGTATATGGTCCGAATCAGGCAGTTTCTTTAGAGAATCTCTGGTAGATCTCTTCGAAACTATCCCCGCCGAACTTATCGAGGAATGCGTTTGCAATAGCATACGCAACGGTTGACTCAGCAACCGTCGAGGCTGCAGGCACACTCGTCACATCACTTCGTTCGTAACGGGTCGGCTGAGGTTCACCTGACTCTATATCCACGGTATCGAGTGGCTTAATCAGGGTTGGTATGGGTTTCATGTAGCCGCGGACGATGATCGGCATGCCGTTGGACATCCCACCTTCTATTCCACCCGCATGGTTGGTACGTCTCTCGAAATGCCCATTACGCCCAACAATCTCATCATGCACCTGTGATCCAGGTGTGAATGTATTCCTGATTGCATCTCCTACCTCGACCCCCTTTTGTGCCTGGATGGACATGATCGCCTGGGCCAGAAGGCCGTCCAACTTACGATCCCAGTGCACATACGACCCTAGTCCTGGAGGTACTCCCGTAACAATCACTTCGTACTGCCCTCCGAGTGAGTCGCCTTGCTTCTTGATCTCTTTGATGTGGTCTATACACTGAGCAGAAAGAGTAGCATCAAGCATGCGCACTTCGCTGGCATCGGCAGCATCATTTAGCTTCTCGCCGCCGTTCTCGATCAGCTTCTGTACATGTTGTTGCCATTCTGATGGATCCGTGTACCCAACCTCTCCGATACGGACAACGTGGCTATTCACATGGATATTGAATTGCTTCAGAAACTGCCGTGCAATGGAGCAGCAAGCCACCCGCATAGCGGTCTCTCGTGCGCTTGATCGATCGATAACAGGGCGAATATCGTCAAACTTATACTTCTGAACACCGACGAGATCTGCATGACCGGGCCGAGGTAGAGTAACCCGTTCAATATCTTGCCCATTCCCATCGAGGGCCATTACTTGTGGCCAACCCGACTTGTCCTTTTTGAATGCTGCGTTGTCTAGACGAAGTGCAATGGGCCCTCCCATTGTTTTGGAAAAACGAATCCCAGAGTAGATATGAACCTGGTCTCGTTCAAACTTCGCTCTACCGCCACGGCCGAAGCCTAACCATCTTCTGGCAAGATGTTTATTTATATCTGCTGCAACTAGCGGTACTCCTGCGGGAACGCCTTCAACAATTCCAACAAGTGCTTCTCCATGTGACTCACCAGCAGTGAGGTATCGAATCATTGCGTCAAATCATTCTGTTTTGTGGAATAATCAGCTTCATAGAAGGCAATTTGCCCATCTCTCCTTTTCACTCTGAATAAAGCAATTTGATCGCTTTCTTTTACCTTTTCAAGGGCTGATATTGCATTATCAACAGAATATACTTTTTCACCATTCACCTCAAGCAGGATAACATCCCGCGGTACATTCCCATTATGCGCGGGGCTTCCATTAAAAATAAATGCGACATACGCGCCATGCTGAACATCAAATATAGTACGCGTTCGATCTGTCAATTCCTTCAGGCCTACCCCCCAATCACGAGCCTCTTGAGCGATTTCTTCCTCAAAGTCTTCAGGCGGCGGCATCAACCTGTTACGCAGTTCTAATTGCTGATTGTCCATTTCCGCAACCCAGGACTCATACGTCTCATCATCTCTACCAAATAGCTCAACCATGATAGTCTGAAGAGCCCTATCCCTCCATACTTCGATCTCAAGTTGGTCACCGGGCCGGTGAATGGCTACCGATACCTGCAAGTCATTCGGCTCATCAACCTGACGGCCGTTTATGGACAACACCACGTCTCCATCCCTCAATCCAGATCGTTCCGCAGAACCGCCAGAGAATATATCATCGATATAGACACCCGCTATGCGATCCAGGCCCAACTCATCGGCACTGGCAGCGTCAACCGGACGGATTGTTACCCCAAGATACCCTCTCTTTACTTCTCCGTAAGAAATGAGATCTTGAACAACACGCTCCATCAAGTTTACAGGAACAGCAAATCCATATCCTTCATAGGAACCAGACTCTGTTGCAATCGCTGTATTAATCCCAATCAGATTGCCATGCAAGTCCACCAAAGCCCCGCCAGAATTCCCCGGATTTATTGCGGCGTCTGTTTGGATAAAATCTTCGATACCAAATGCATCTTCTATGATATCTACCTGGCGCCCTAAGGCACTGATGATACCAGCCGTAACAGTGGACGTTAGGCGAAATGGATTCCCTATCGCGATAACCCACTCGCCAATGGATAGCGCATCAGAATTCCCTAAAGTCACAGAAGGAAGATCAGAAGCCGAGATCGCCTTTATAACGGCAAGATCCGTAGACTTATCTGCACCAACTACCTTGGCTTCAAACTGCCGTTTATCATCCAGGGTTACAATAATATTTTCAGCCCCTTCTACCACGTGATTGTTCGTTACTATATATCCTGATTTATCGATGATCACTCCACTGCCAACACTTTGTCGGTTATTGTTAAACCGTGGAAACCAGCCTTTTTCCGTACTACTCGAAGAAAGTTCGACCCGAATAAAAACCACTGCAGGAGTTACGGACATCGCGACTTCCTGGAAACTCTCACTGAGCATTTTCGCCGTAGAGAGCCCATTCGTATTAACGGATGCCGTATCATACGAAACTCCCGTTCGCTCAGGATTGCTTCTGAGTTCGACTCTTTCTACAACTCGAGGTAAATCATCTGCTAGATTTGGCTCCCCATTTATAAACAGCATCAACAGTATCCCGGAAAGCAGGCCAACGATGAGGAGACCAAGCCCCGCAAAGAATCG
>JAHQVL010000256.1 GCA_019634345.1 Rhodothermaceae bacterium | reverse complement strand
TTGCTGGAAGTCGATGCCGATAAATGGGTTTTCAAAATCGATGTATTGCGCGTTGGGGAGGACGTCGGTGAAGGGGCCGTATAAGGCTTCGATTTGCCGAAGCTGGTAAAAAGTCTCCCCGTTAATCCACACCATGTCAACTTCGCTCCGCGCCTTGCCGGCTTCCATCTCGGTCATCAGCATGGATACAATTTGGTTGCCTTGCCCTGAACCAATATTAAGATCCATGTTATAGCGCTCTTTTAGGGTCGGCTTCACGAAGTCGTTCATGTACCCATTGATGTATGGGTCTCCCATCCACATAATCATGTTGACTTGTGTGCCGCTTGCTGATGCCACTATATCATCCCAGGATCGGGTCAGCACGTCGGCATCATCAGGCTGATCTGTGGAGCAGCCTATCCAGAAGAGCAGGAACAGGAATAAAAGGAACGGATGTTTCATAATAAGTTGCTTGCACGTACGAGATTCGGGCTTTCGTGAGAAAGCCCGAATCTGGTCAGAAACTATTAAAACGTATACCTCAATCCAAACTGAAACTGGCGAGGTGGGCCCGCATTCCTGCGAACCCGGCCTGTGCCGGCAGGACCAACCTGAATCTGGTTGCTTTGGGTTGCGTTGTTTGGATACCCGCTCAAGTTGGCTGCATTAAACAGGTTGAACACGTCCGCACGCAACTCAAACTGCTGGCCGCTTAACAGGAAGTTGTACTGAACACCCAGGTCGAATATGCCGGCCCAGGGAAGGCGATCGCTATTTCTGTCCTCGCCCGGGTGCCGGTCACTATTGCCCTGGTAGGCATCAGCAAACGAGCGGCCGTCGCCATTCAGGTCGGTAGTGCCAAAGATCGAACCGTCAGGAATCCGGTTGATCGGCTGCCCGCTTTGAATAAGACCAGCCATGCTGACTGACAGTGCTTCAACGGGATAGTAATAGAAGATACCACTGAATACGTGCGTTCTGTCGTTAATCGAAGGTCCCCATTCTTCCTCAAAATCATTGGAGTCAAGGGCGCGGAAGTTGATGTCTTCCGTGTTATTTCGAAGATTGGATACCGTGTACGACAGGCGGAACGCATAGTCATCGGCTCCTTTGTCTTTCAATAGGTTTAGGTTGGCTGCATAATACCGGGATTCGCCTTCCGATTCACTCACAATGATGCCTCGTGCGCCCCCTGCAATAGGATTGCCCTCATCGTCAAAGGCCTGGATCGGACGAGTTGCATCGGCTTCGGCCTGCGAGCGGACCAGCGTGGACCATTCGTCTTCTGGTAATTGAGCAAGCTGTTGTTCGGTAATCGAATAAGGAGCCGGCGCATTCAAGTCGCGAAGACGAAACAAGTTAAAGGAGCGCGTGTGCATCAGGTCGATGTAAAACAGCATGTTTCTATTCAACTGTCGCTGATACCCCAGAGAGATCTGGTGGGTGTGGGGGTTGTCGTACCCATTCGGATTCAGAATTCGTCGCTCGTTGCTGAAGGCCGTGCTTCTGAGGTCCTGAACCGTTGCAGGTGTTGGGCCATTCAAATACGACACGTTCTGAGGATTAACGGTCAGGTTGCCATCAAACGTGATCCGGTCCAGGTCAGTGTCTGAAGGGAGGATCCCCTGGTCAATCAACTGCTGGAGTTGATTTCGGTATGCGGAAGCCGTTGAGTTTTGCTGCAGGGCATCGCTATAGATCGCATAAACAATCTTCTCATAAAATATCCCGTATCCACCGCGAAGGCTACTCCGCTCATCCAGGGAGAAGTTGAAGTTGAATCGGGGGGCGATGTTGTTGAGATCGCCCTGATCCGCTCCGCCCTCAGAGAGATTGTCGTAGTCGTACCGAAGACCCAGTGTGATGTTGAGCTTTGGGCTGACTGAGATCAGGTCCTCTACATAGATACTGAAGAGATTCTGACGAGCCCCAAACGTGCTAGGCTGTAGTTCAACACTGTAGTTGAGTACCTGGACATCGCTAGGAATATCTGTGATATCCAGGGTTGAGTTGATTCCTTGTTGTCTCAATTGCTCCAACTGCAATTGAGAAAGGGAAACGGTATAATTTCCCTCTTCATTGCCACCGCCAGCTAACGCAAAGTTGGACGTGATGTAGTCGATGCCAGCCTTGATCGTGTGATTGTTACGAGGCAGGGTGATCTTCTGCTGAATCTGGAAGCTGTTCTCAGTATCGTCGAAGACAAACCCAGGATGGCCCAGGACCGCGAGTGTGAGTCCATCGGGACCAAGAACAGTCACACCAGGACCTCCGCTTCCCGTTGGCCTCGCATAGTTCCAGCGAAACCGGCTGAACTGCAGGTTGCCTTCATACACAAACTTGGGAGCAACATACGTATTGTGCGCGGCAAGAAGAAGCGCATTTCGATCCTGTATGTTACCGGCAGAGGGGAAGGTAACCCCACCTTCAAGCCCACCGCCTTGCCGCTCGATTTCAACAAACGCCGCGTTGCCTCGAAGTGTCGTGGTAAATTGATCACTCCAATGATGATCGAGTTTTAAGGAGGAATAGGTGAAGTTATTTCGTCCTTCGAGGGTTTCGCTCACACCCAGGTCTGGTACATTCAGGAAGTTGTCCTTGAAGTCAAACGTCTGTTCTACGTTGACGAAGAAGAAGGTCTTGTTCTCTACAAGGGGACCTCCAATGCCGAATCCAGCCTGCTGCCGCATAAATCCTTCCTTGACCTGGTTGCCGGATAGATCCCGTTGAGGGAACGGACTCTCGCCGTCAATAGACGGTCCTGGTCGAGTAAGGAAAAAAGCCTCTCCTGAATAGTCATTTCCTCCAGACTTGGTGGTCACATTAAACACCCCGTTGCCTGTGCGCCCGAATTCCGTGGAATAGTTGTTAGTAAGCACCGTGATATCCTGAGCGATGCCAACTGGAATAGGGAATTTTTGCCCACCCAGGAAATTTTCATTGTTGTCCATCCCATCGATCATATAGTTGGTGTACAACGAGTTGGCTCCGTTGATACTGACGGTTGGGGCTTCTGGGAAAAACCCGGTAGCCTGGGTAACGTTGGGAAGGCGATACAGAGCTCTGGTAATGTCTCGCCCTTCTATGGGCAGGGCCTCAATTTCTTCAGGCTGCAGCGTAGAAGAGATCTCGGCGTTGATTGTATTGATAGAGGCAAAGCTCGTCGTGCCGGTAACCGTAATCTCCTCAAGCTCAAACGAACTCAGTGGGTAAAGAATGAGGGCAACGCTTCGAGTGAAATTACTCCGTAGCCTGATTTCTGAGGCGCGTGCTTCATGGAAATCGTCGGTTGCAGGAGAATACACTTCGTAGGTGCCGGAGGTCGACAAGCCACGAAATCGCACTTTGCCCTGGGCATCCGATATGCCTTGTTGCTCAAAACCGATCGAAGCATTTTCAATAAGCACAACAGCTCCTTCAACGGTTTGATTGGATTCGATGTCAAATACTGTAATCTCGATACCTGCCTGTGCGAGGGCATCGTTATTTATAAAAAGCAGTGCCAATAAGGCAATAAATAAATGTTTCATTGTACTGGTAGGTAGTGGGATTGATAAAGCAACGGTCTGGCCGAAATGCTTTATCCATGGGACATTGACTCCTGCGGAGTAGAATAGGGAGTCTTAATTAATCCTTGCTGTGTGCTTTAATTCTTGTCACCCCGACCTTGTGGAGGGGTCTATGCATAGATTTCTCCACTAGGTCGAAATGACAAGAAAGAGACGTCATTGCCCTTTTCTCTAGAAACGATGCATTTTAGCTGGTCTTAAGACAAAATTCAAGGTCTTCATTAGGATACAACACAACTTGAATTAATCACGTATGAGGAAAGCCACGTCAATATGTAAGTGACCCTATAAAGAGAAGCCTAATCGAGGAGGGGCCCTATGAGAGTAGTATCTGAGGATGTTTTTTGTTGGGATCCGGGGACGATCAACCATACGGCGAATCGTTCTTATGGATAGAATATCCTGAAGGGTTTTGTACAGCGTAGACTGCTGGGGGAGTTCGGTGAGTTCGGCGTAGAAATCTGTCGCATCGTTGATATCCCGTTCGTATTTCAGGAGGACACAGTCTTCAGGCAGTTCTTGAAGGAGGGATTCAAAAAGAAGGTCTGTTTCCCAGGGGAGGGCCGTAAAGTCGATGCGAGAAAAAACAGATCGTCGAAGTCCTATCAGGTAGGCACCACCTCGATGTGTGGGGCCAATTACTGCTTGATTAGACTCAAGATGGTTTGCAGCAAGTTGGATGTCTCTTGCCGTTAGTGCAAGGGTGTCGTTGCCAACCGCTATGACATTTTCATATCCTTCTTCGAAGACATCCTGAAACGCCGCAGCCAAGCGCTCACCAAACGAAGACCCTCGCTGTTGATGCGAGTTGATCATATACACAGGGATACCTGCGTTTTCAAGGCATGTAAACGTGTGATTGATAAGCTGCTGAGCAATTCTACGATTTACATGCTTGCTTGATGAGACAAACGTCTTATGCAGCGCCTCCTCCTCAGGAGTACGAGTAAACAACAGGATGGCAGTGGGCGAGGAGGGGTTCATAAATAGAGTTTAGATGGCGTACTTATGAAGTGTAAGTTACATTCAAAGCCAAACTATTACAGGCTTCAAGATAATTTCTTGTAATTAACGTTAGTTGTGAACAACGCCCTGTCATTTCGAGCATGCCGAGAAAACTATGCTTTATTCTAGCGCAAGTGCCAATACAAAGTATAGATCCCTCGATCGCTATGCTCCAGCGGGATGACAAAAAACATTACACAACTTGGCTTAATTACCCGTTTGTCTTCGAAGAAATATAGTACTGAACAGGGGAGGTTTTCTCCTTTGTCTTCCGAAATACCACCCCTTCAAATCGATCATCCAACCACTCCGTAAGAAGCTCCTCCGTGCACGCCTCCGTCTCATAATGCCCAATATTGATGAGCGCCATCCGGGGTGTGCCTTGTGTATCAAGGACTTCAAAGAAGCGATGATACGTGACATCGGCAGTCACATAAGCATCTGCTCCCATCCTCATTGCATCACCAATAAGGTCCGACCCGGATCCTCCGCATACAGCAATGCGCTTCACCATTGCATTCTCATCACCCACGAATTGTGCTGACGGCGTTTCAAGGGTGTGGGTAACCCGATTTAAGAAGGACGCCAAGGGGAGCGGGATAGGTAGTGTGCCAATGGCCCCCATCCCGGTGCGTGTATCCGCTTTTTGCATAGGTACTACATCGAACGCAACTTCTTCATAGGGATGAGCTTCTTGTAAGGCATTGGTGGCTGAGGACACCTTCCAGCCAGGAAGTTCAACTTCAAGCCGAGCTTCATGGACCCTTTCTTCTGGGCCTCTTGCTTTTCCAATTGTAGGGTCTGCATGCTCTCCAGGAGAGAAGTATCCGGTGCCTTCCGTGACAAAACTGCAGCCCTCGTATTCCCCAATATGCCCGGCTCCTGCGTTTTTAAGTGCTTCCCGAACGCCATCCAGATGGGAAAGGGGGACAAACGTGACAAGCTTCACCATGGCGTTGGGTGTAGGGCGCAAGAACGAAATCTGCTCAAGTCCGAGTTGCTCGGCCAGGGCAAACGATACTCCATCATAGGCTGCATCCAGGTTTGTGTGGATGCAATAGAGGGCGATGTCGTGTTTGATGAGTCGATGGATGAGGGCCCCGTGCCAGCGGGAGGTCGTGATTGACTTTAGAGGCCGGAAGATAAGCGGATGGTGGGTGATGATTAATTCCGCCTGAGCTTCAACTGCCTCGTCGATGAGGCCTGGTGTCAAGTCAAGGGCGATCAGGCAGGTGTTGACGACGTGATTCGGGTCGCCTACCTGGAGGCCGACATTGTCGTAAGATTGCTGGGTAGCATTAGGGGCCCAGGCCTCAAGGGCCTGGGTAATGTCTTTAATTTTAACGACGCTCAATGGGGTGTCCTGAGAGTAATCATAGTGAGGTTAATCGTAGTAACGCCCCACATAATCTACGATCTGTCGTTTGAGTTCCATCGGATCGATTTCTCCCATTTGCCTGTAGAAAATTTCGCCGCCTGGTTTTACAAAAACCGTGTAAGGAAGGGCGCCGGCCCATTCCGGATCGATGGCTTCGATGAGTGCATAGGAGTCGTCTTCCGAGAAATGGTAATTGGTGTTTGACGCCTGTTGATCTTTTAAGAACTCGCCCACGTCCTCATGCAGGTCCGGCGAGTCCATGCTTATGGTGATAAACTGGAAGTCACGCTGGCGGTACATACGGTTTATGTCGACCAATTCAGGAAATTCCGAGACGCACGGCCCACACCACGTGGCCCACACGTTAATCATGAGCATGTCCTCGGTGTCGTTTTTCATGAGATCCTTGACGCCGGCGACATCAATCTTTGCAACACTGACTGGCTCTTTTGCCCAGCGCTCATACGCGCGCTGCACCGATCCTGATTTATCGGCCCATTTGATGGAGCATCCGAACGTCTTCGTTTTCTCAACGGCAACGGGCTTATCAGCGAGGAGCGCGTCGATGGCATCTCGTGTATCGTGAATCGTTGCAGCGCCAATTTTCTCCTTGTCGTCGATGCGTCCGGTGTATCGTAAGATTCGCTCTTCATCGAAAATGAAAACATGGGGTGTAGCAACAGGGCCATACGCCATAGAGACTTCCTGGGTGTCTCCATCGTAGAGATACGGGAAGTTAAAATCCATGTCTGCTGCCCTGATTTTCATGTCCTCAAGAGAGTCATTAAGGTCCGAGTATCCGAGTTCATCGAGGCGGACCGACTTCGGGTCGTTTGGGGAGATGGCTATGATAGCGACACCTTTATCCTCGTAGTCGACCACGAGTTGCTTGATGCGTTCTTCGTAAGCCTGGGCAGTGGGGCAGTGGTTGCATGTGAAGACGATGGCCAGTAACTGGGCGTCGCTAAAGCTGTCGAGCGTGTAGAACTGGTCGTCCGTGCCCTGGAGGTTAAAGTCAGGTGCTTTTGCGCCAAGTTCAAGCGTCTCCGGGTCATCAACTGAAGTAGCATTCGCAGGCCTCGGGAGCGCAAGAAGCAGGCAAGCAATAAGAAGTAGATAGATACGATGCGTGTACATAATTTATTCCTTAGGGTGGTTAGTGCCTATCTATATAGTACAAAATAGTAGAGTATCATTGTAGTCCTGAATCCTTCTTTTTTGTCATCTCGTTGGAGCGGAGCGATCGAGAGATCTACCATAAGGGCATGCAAGAAGACCCTGATATAAAGCCAGCTAGCTCCGTGAATGAATTATGAAAAGTAACTGTTTTTTATCGCTTTAATCAGAAAATTATTGAAATAATAAATGATTTTGATTAAATAGGGTAACGCAATTAATCAAATAGATTGATTAATTGCTAACAAGTTTGTGCTTGCGCATTCCTGATGTGAAAGCACATATAGTACGATTCTCTGGAGCTTTGTGTATCCATCGTAATGGCTCAAGAGCGAGATAGGTTATGGCATTGTGCAAGAACCCATTTTTGGAGGGGATACTCATGATGTCTTTCGTGGTGGTGGCCTATTAAGCTAGAGTTGTTTTAGTGCGATGGGCTCCAGAGAATGTACACCTTATCGGATAGAATGAAAGGCCCGTGTGAATATCACCGGCCTTTATTTATTTCATCCATATCTCCCTCGGAACCCAGCCCAATCAAAGAAGTGAGATGCCCATTCCATCCTGCCCCCGTAGCTCAGCAGGATAGAGCGAGCGTTTCCTAAACGCTAGGTCGGGTGTTCGAGTCGCCCCGGGGGCGCATATGTAAAAAAATCACGATCTTTTAAGTTGTTGCGCTGCAACAACTTAGTATCTAAAGTTTTACTTTAGATAATCCAGTGTTAGTATTTTTGTTAGTAGAAGAATCCACTCCGAACATTCTTTTCTCCAAATCTTAAGCTTGCTCGAGGCTCATGATAGTCCGCCTTTGTTGGTAGCGTTTCGTCTTCTCTTCTTAATTATGACCAAGAGTTCGAGGCCGTATGGTCTGAGGAATTTCCGCCTCTGCTCCGTAGATAGGTATCTGCGTCCTGGGGTCATTGAACCGGATGATGAAGTCTGTTTCCTCGGACCAAAATCTGGGAATTTTAATTGTCGTCCTAACGGAATTGGGGTTGGCGTTAATCAGGAAAAGGGCGATAAGTAATTTGGTGGGAGTTGTAGAATTGAAATTGCTCCCGAACAGTATCCATGTCAGCCTGGATTAGTGCTTTAGGCCCACTCATCCGGCAACGCAAGCCCCTTCGCCCCAACAAAATCACCCAACCCCTGAATCGCCTCCCTTAGCTCTCGATCAAACCGCTTATCCCTCACAAACCCCTCTTCCAGATACAATCCCTTAATCTCGAGCATCCCCTCCGACCGATGAAACTTCGGATCCAGCCGGCCCACAAACCGGCCATCATGCAGAATCGGCAGCACATAATACCCATACTCCCTTTTCTTCTCAGGAATGTATATCTCGATTCGGTACGTAAAATCCAGCAAATACTCGGAGCGATTTCTTTGCCACAGAAGAGATTCGAATGGGCAGACTAGCGTGGTGCCAACTGGCTCATGGAGGTCGCCTAGCACTTCTTCATGCTCGGGCAGCATATAAAACGGCCCTTTCCGTCCTTCAACACCAACTTCGATAATCTTCTTTTTCTTCAGATTTCGCTCAATGACCTTCTTGCGCTCAGGGCCTTTTAGCTTTGGCGCTGTGAAATAGTTGATCAAGTGTTGTTCGCTGGCAATGCCATACCCTTTGAGTCCTGCAAACAACCAGCTGTCTTCGTATGCGGTTTTCGAAGCTACATCGGATTCTGGATAGACGCGCTCAGCGAGATCGTAAGCCCGCCGGAAATGCCGGCGGTTTGAGATGGCTACTTTGCCGGCATGCCAGAGGAGCTGCAACGAGCGCTTTTCTTCTTTTCCTGACGACCATACCGGTTTTGGTGATTTAGCTGTACGAGTTTTGGTTTTCGGGAGAAAAGCAGTACTCTCTAAAGCGCCCTCTTCACGGAGCTTCTTGAGCACACGACGCTTAGAGGCTGGTGAAGTCTCATACCTCGGCCACCAGGCAGCATTTTGCCAGCTTTCAGGCGGGAATCCTCTCATTCGCCGGCGGCTCAGGGGGAGGTGAGACATCGGTAGGATAGAGGCTTCATGCCCCCAATAGTCATAGGCTACCCGATCCTGGTAAATCCAAGAGTCGAGTTCATTGCGATCATATACACCGAAGCGGCTCCACAAGGTAAGATAATGAGCCCGTTCGACTACATTGATGCTGTCTAATTGGAGGCCACCGACCCGTTCAAGTAAATCAACGAAGGACGCACTCGTCAGACGCTTCGACCCTCGGGGTTTATCCATGCCCTGAAGATGAAACCAGAGCCATATAGCCTGTTGCAGAGAGACGGTAAGTGCAGGAGAACGTTTCGTTGCCAATTAGATATCCACATCCGTTTTCTTCAAGAAAAACACGCCCTCTCTACCTGAAGTAACTACAATAACCCCGCTTTTGAAATACGGATAATTGCTCCAGGCTCCCAGTACCGGGGAGTTGTCGTTTTTTCCATACGGGACGGTGTCAAAGTGGCCAACTTCCGTCGGACTTTCTCGGTTGGTGATGTCGATGATGCGGAGGCCGGAGATGTAGTTCGTCTGATACATGATGTTGCCCTTGATGTACAGGTTGTGGTCAATGGCGTTATCGGGTCCCAGGTATTCGCCAACGGCCACGGGGTCGTCGAGCTCGGTGAGGTCAAAAATCATGGTGCGGGTTGCATCAACCAGGTTTGTCACTTCGTCGCCTTCGTCGTTCAGATAGAAATACCGGTGCTCATCGTCCAGCCAGCCCTGGTGGGTGTAGGCTGTGTTCGGGTATTCGGCGATCGAGATGGCTATCGGATTCTCTTTGTCGGTTACGTCAGCGATCGACAGAGCCGTGCCGTTTGAGCTGAGGCAGATCTCCTGGCCCTGGTACCTTACGTCGGGGCCTCTATAGATCACGCATTGCGCGTCATGCGTGGCGCCTGAGCCACCTCGGCCGGTTCGTTCGTCGGCGAAACAGCCGGCGAAGGTGGGATTGGCCGGGTCCTGGATGTTGATCATGTGCAAAGCGCCACCGCAGGTTTCACCGCCAGAGTCGCTTCCTACTGCATAGGCAAATCCAGTTTCTTCGTTGATGATGATGTTGTGTGAGCTGTAGATCCCTTTGTAGATCGCTGTTTCTGTGAACTCGACAGGGGCTTGTTCGATGTCGCGAAGCTGGCGGAGGTCAAACACTTGCATATGATGAGGGCCGGCGCCGTCGGAGACGATGAAGGCGTGGTTCTTGTAAACTTTCATGTCCCGCCAGATACTCTGATGTGCTCCTTCAGTCAGGGGCAGGTTGCCGAGGTAGACTGGCATGCTGGGGTTAGTCAGGTCGATAAAGGAGGAGCCGTCGGTCCGTCCGATAATCGCGTACTCCCGGCCGGTCTCTGGATCTTCCCATCCCCATACATCATTGACCTGCATGCCCCGCTTCGCACCCACGTCGCTGCGCGACATAAACGAGATCATGTCGACATTCTCGCAGCTAAATGCACCCGCTCTGCCGTCTTCACACTTTACTTCATCCCCAGTCAGTGTCGCGAATACGCCGGAGTCATTAAAGACCGAGCTGCTCAGGTCCCATGCTTCGTCGTCCTTTGTGTAGATGAACGCCGTTCCCTCAAAGTTATCATGGCCGTAGGCACCCAGCACAGCTATTCCAGCATTAACGGCAAGGGCGTCGCCGAAATTGCTTCTGTATTGCAAACCTGAAGGGACCACTTGCTGCACACCAGACATCCGGCCTGTGTCACTGTTTGTAGCGAAGCGGTACACCATGCCTTCTTGATCTCCGTATCGAGGTGCGCCGATCCATAGCTGGCCATCTGCATATCCGATGGCTGTACCAAATTGTTCGCCTCCCTGTGCGTCGAAGGGGGTGAGCCTTCGGTCATACGTCCACGTGTTGGCCGACTCATCGATTTTGTACAGGGCAACAGCGCCCGTACTGTTCTCGTATCCGGGTATGCCAACGGCCAGATAGGAACCGGCCATGTAAAAAGCTGAGCCAAATCGATGATTGTTATCTGCCCATCCGAATGCAAGAGAGTCACCGGTTTGCCAGGTATCAGCCTCGTCGTTATAGAAGAAGCTGTACACAGCGCCAGTACGGCCTTCTACTCCAGGAGCCCCAACGACTGCCCGATTGTTGAGCACGCGAATGGCCTCGCCGTATCGAGCGGGTGACGTCATGTCTCCTGCATCCAACTGTCCCGCCTCCTCCCACGAACCGTCCGCAGCACGGTGAAAGGCATAGACCTTGCCTGCCAATTCACGTCCTCCGCTTGCAGCCACAATCAGATGGTCGCCATGAATAGCTACTTCGGATCCAAAATCAGTATAGTCGTCGGTTAATTTTCCTGTTCCTTCCCAGGTGCCTTCAGCATTTCGTTCAAAAATATACACCGCATTTGCAGTGGGCGCTCCTGCGACAAGGGTATTCTCCCATACGGCGATTGAGCGGCCAAACCCCATCGCCTCTTCGCCGGCATCGAATGCCATAAGCTCATCAACTTGTGCCCAGGAGCCATCGTTTGCTTGTTCGTAGACGAACACACTCCCCGGCATCAGGAGATTTCTACCTTCTCCTATGATTACCTGGTTTTCAGACACCGCAACAGCAGTTCCGAACTGCGGGGCATATTGAGCAAGTGTAGATGAAGCGGTAAGAGTCAGGAATACAAAGAGAGTTAATAGATATCTCATGATGCTATTGGCTTATGGCACGAGGGGTTGTGAAGTTGATCGACTGTAAATTCGAGTGTAGCCTCTTCTTATGCAACTGGGTGTTGTAAAATATCCCAGAATAGAAATTTGTAAAGGTCATGTTCGCGACTGTAGGAGCACGAACAGACTCTGAGGTCCTTGGAGAGCATCTTGTGGTTGCTCGGAGTCGCTTGGTATAGTCCATTCGCAGTTTGTAGCTGCACGAAGAGGCTGAACGGAGTAGGGGAAGTAGTTGGCGGTTACTCGGAGAAACTCCGAGTTGTCGGGGCACAATTCGGAAGGCCTCGGAGAAACACCCGGGTCCCTGATGATCGTTTGATGGGAGCAACACACGCTACGGTGGGATCTGAAAAAAGTACGTACCTCCACGGAGTAGCTCCGAGTTCTCCCAAACTGGATCCCATTCTTTAAAGTGCCCTACATAGAGATCGCTGATAGCCATCGTACTATACGGAGAAGCTCCGTGCTCTTCCAAATTGAAAACCAGGCTTCGGAGTGAAGATACGTGTAGATCCGTGATAGCCATCGTACTATATGCAGAAGCTCCGTGCTCTTCCAAATTGAAAACCAAGCATCACAGTGAAGCTACGTGTAGATACTTGATAGTCATCTGGCTCCACGAAGAAACATTGAGTACCTGGAGAACGATTACAACGGATCACCTTACTCAAATCGCCAGGGTTGATGTGATCGGTTTCTCGTTTTGTGTTTTGGTTTGATGCTATTGGCGAATACTTTTTTTTGTCTTTCCAACTTGATTGGGAATCCATACAACGTCCAATCCTGCTCAAAACCTGCATGGATCCTGGATCGCCGTCCGGGAAGACAGGCTTTTTTATGTCATATGAGCCTTTAATAGCCTAAATCGCGTGAATAAAGAAGTCTGCCAGCCTGAAGAGATATTTATTACTAAAAAAGAAACAAATAGATATTCCTCTCGTAAAGCTCCCAAAATAAAGAGTGAATTATGGAGATACTTACACGTTCAGAAGAGCTGTTGCTGCTTAGCGTTTGGCGGCTGCAAGAAGAAGCATACGGCGCTTCGATTCGAGATGAGCTCTCTAAGAAGACAGGCAAAGATTGGGCTATTGGATCTGTATATGGCCCGCTTGACCGCCTAGCTAAGCAGGGCTTACTGACCACGTTTATAGGTGCGCCTACCAAGGAAAGAGGAGGGAGGAGCAAGCGCTGCTATAAGCTCACGAAAGCTGGTGTTGTCGCATTGAATCATACACGGCGAATCACCGAGGTATTCTGGCAAGGGCAACAACAGATAGCGCTGCAGTAAATCTATGCAGAAACCACCGACCCTGGCCACATTGCTCTTAGGATGGGTATTGCATCCTGTAGATCGTGAGATTGTGCTTGGAGATCTCGAAGAAGTGTATGCTGAACTCCTCACCGAGTCTGGGAAGTTGAATGCCGACGGCTGGTATTGGTCCCAGACGATTCGCTCCTTTTTTCCACTGCTGTTCCGTTCCTTCGATTGGTATATCATTATGTTCTTCCACTACATGAAAATCGGTTTACGGTCCCTACGTAAACAAGCCGCTTATGCGGCCACAAATCTGATCGGTTTGTCTGTTGGATTGGCCTGCGTGTTGTTGATCGCGTTATTTGTGCGATTTGAGTTGAGCTACGATCGTTTCCACACCACTTCAGATCGGCTCTATCGAATCATCCACGAATCCCCAAGCAATGCGTTCTTGGGCAACAATACCTTTGCGGTAACCCCTGGGCCACTGGCAACAGCGTTGCCTGACGAGTTTCCCGAGGTGGAGCACGCTACGCAGTTGTTTGGGACTAACCTGCTGTTGCAGCACCTGCAGGTGCAATCCTTCGCGGATGGAATGTATGCGACGCCCGATTTTTTCAAGGTGTTTACGTTTCCTCTGTCGGTAGGTGATACAGAAACCGCTCTGGATGAGCCAAACTCGATCGTACTCACAGAATCCCTGTCTAAGCAGTTTTTTAGAAACACCAACCCCGTTGGACAGACGATAAAAGTGAAGGAAGGGAAAGACTTCATTGATATGACCATCACAGGGATTGCCGAAGACCCACCGGCAAACTCACACCTTGCCTTTAGCTATGTCATTTCGGCAAGCTCAACCAGAGCCTATACGAGATATGCCGACAATTGGGACAGCAATAATTACTTGACCTATGCGACATTGAAGCCCAATCAATCCCTGGACGCATTTACCGAAAAGCTCTCTCAATTAGCCCGCACGCACCTGAGCCAGTACGAGTATTATGTGGATCGTCCGGAGGATATTCCTACCTATAAAGTACAATCGGTTGTAGATATTCATCTTCATTCCGACGTCAATTTTGAGTTCGGCCAGAATGGTGACATTCGCTACGTGTATTTGTTTTCTGTTATTGCAATTAGCATTCTACTAATTGCCGGAATTAATTATATAAACCTGGCAACGGCACGGTCTTTTACTCGAACCGTAGAGGTGGGCGTTCGGCAGGTGTTGGGGGCACGCCGGCCTCAGTTGATTGGTCAGTTTATGGGGGAGTCCGTTGTACCCGCTATTCTGTCGCTCTGTATCGCGTTGTTGCTCGTTCAGATTACATTGCCTGTGTTTAATTCGCTGGTGGGGCGTGATATTGCACTCTCTTTGTTTAGTGATATCGGATTATTCCTTGTGTTTGTAGCCGTAGGGATTACGGTCGGGCTCCTTGCAGGTAGCTATCCGGCGTTAAACCTGACGCGGATCAAAACGGTCAGGATAATCCGTGGTGTGCTTGGGGGAGTCCGGAGTAAAGCGCGATTGCGAAGTGCGCTCGTTGTGCTTCAGTTTACGATCAGTATCGCCTTGTTGATCAGTGCGCTTGTTATTCGTAACCAGATAGAGTTTGTGCAATCTCAGCAAACAGGTGTCGATCGAGACCAGGTCATCTCTGTTCAAGTGCGAGACAAGGACGTATTTAAAAACTTCTCTACATTAAAAGAGACGCTGTTGCAGGATCCAAGAATACGTGCTGTAACTGCTGCAGGACACGACCCGACAAACATCTACGCCCAGTCCGGGACGAGTTCTTGGGATGGCGCTCAAGAAGGCCAGCAAGTGTCCGTGTATAATAGCCCCGTACAGCCAGGGTATGTTGAGGCGCTTGGTA
>JAHQVL010000255.1 GCA_019634345.1 Rhodothermaceae bacterium | reverse complement strand
GAGCCTCGATGAAATACCACAATTATTAAATGTTCTTTCTGGCTCGATGAGCCTGGTAGGCCCTCGGCCTCCAATTCCATATGAGGTCAACGCGTACAAGAGCTGGCACATGCAACGACTAAGTGTCAAACCAGGAATAACAGGCCTCTGGCAAGTTAGCGGACGCAGTACCACTACGTTCGATCAAATGGTCAACCTCGACCTGGAATACATTGAAAAGCGATCGCTTCCGCTTGATCTAAAAATTCTGTTCGATACCATCCCAGCAGCCCTTGATCTAAAGACCGCTGCATAGGATATTGGCTCTATAAGTTTTAACTTAATTGAAGCTTACATACTATCGCTTAAGACTAGCTATATTTGCTCGACCCACAGTCCTACAGTGAGTGTTTTTCCTCCAAAAAACGCTCATTTTCTGGATTATCACCCTATAGTTAGTGTCTGTCTATAATTGTTCATTCCTTAATTGGCTCGCTGGAGTCACTAAAATAAATTCATGACAAAGATTGGCGTTATTGGTTGTGGGTATTGGGGTCCCAACTTGATTCGTAATTTCAGGAATACCTCAAATTGTGAGATGGTTATTGCGTGCGATATGCAGGAAGATCGTCTCAATCGCGTTCGTAAATTATTCCCAGGTCTAGAAACCACCCAGCGGCACGAAGACCTCCTTCGCTCAGACTTAGATGCAGTTGCTATTGCAACTCCAGTGTGGACCCACTATCCTCTCGCAAAAACGTTTCTCGAAGCGGGCAAACACGTGTTTGTAGAGAAGCCGCTGACCCGTTCGTCTCAAGAGTGCGAAGAACTCATTCAAATCGCCAAGGAAAAAGGGTTGGTCCTTATGGTTGGCCATACGTTTGAGTATACAGCTGCTGTTAATAAGATTAAACAAATTGTCGACAGTGGTGAACTAGGGGATATCCTCTACGTAAACAGCACGCGTGTAAACCTTGGCCTTTTCCAACAAGATATCAATGTTATTTGGGACCTCGCTCCCCATGATATCTCTATCATTGCCTATGTGCTTGGCAAAGAGCCCATCTCCGTCAATGCACAGGGCGTAAGCCACTTCAAAGAGGGGATAGAAGATGTTGCAATGACTACGCTTCGATTCGAAAACAAAACCATTGCCTACATCCGCAATAGTTGGATAGACCCCAACAAGGTGCGGTCGATGATCTTTGTCGGATCGAAAAAGATGCTCGTCTACGACGACACCAGTCCGAACGAGAAGATTAAAATCTACGATAAAGGCGTAGAACAGCCGTCGTATTACGATAACTTTGGTGAATTCCAGTTTTCATACCGTTATGGCGACATCTACATACCTCGCATTGAAGAACACGAAGCGCTTAGTAGTGAATGTGGGCATTTTGTAGAAAGTATCCAGGAAGGGACAACACCACGAAGTGACGGTATGAGCGGGCTTCGCGTAATTCGCATCATCGAGGCTGCTAACCAATCTCTTCGGGAAGAAGGAAGAGCCATTCCGGTAGAGCCCATTTCTAATATGGAAACGATCACTAACGGAGTCGGCTCGGCTCATTAGCCCCTTAAATCATGGACTTTTCTCGTATTTCAGATGACGTAGAACTCGGCGAAGACGTTAAGATCTACGGTTTTGTAAACTTGTATGGATGCAAAATCGGGGATCACTCTAAAGTTGGCACTTTCGTTGAGATACAAAAAGGAGCGACCATCGGCTCACATTGCAAGGTTTCTAGCCACACGTTCATATGTGAAGGTGTTATCCTAGAGGACCGCGTATTTATAGGTCATGGTGTGATGTTTATTAATGACCTGTATCCACGTTCTACCAATGCCGACGGCTCTATCCAAACAGAGGAAGATTGGCATTGTGTTACTACTCATGTTGAAGAAGGAGCCTCTATCGGATCTAACGCTACTATTTTGTGCGGTGTGCGCATTGGCAAGAATGCCATTGTAGGCGCTGGCGCTGTGGTGACCAAAGATGTTCCTCCCGAAACGATTGTTGCCGGCAACCCGGCTCGCGTTATTCGCACGACTACAGAAATAGATAATCATGGAAGTACCCTACTTAGATCTTAAGGCTCAATATCTTGCACATCGCGAGGAATTCGACACAGCCATTCAAAAAGTAATTGATAAAACGGCATTTGCAGGAGGCCCCTTCGTTCAAAAATTTGAAGAGGATTTTGCCGAATATTGCCAAACCAAACACGCAATTGGCGTCAGCAGTGGTACGTCTGCATTATGGATTGCCCTATTGGCCCTCGGCGTAGGCCCAGGCGATGAGGTTATCACGACACCAAATACATTCATTGCTACTGCTGAAGCAATTTCTTTTGCAGGAGCAACTCCTGTCTTTGTTGATATCGACGAACAAACATACAACATCGACCCTGCTGCTATCGAAGCCGCTATCACACCTAAAACCAAAGCACTAATCCCTGTGCATCTTTTTGGCCAGATGGCTGATATGGCGCCTATTATGGCTATCGCCAAAAGGCACAAACTGTTTGTCATAGAAGACGCTTCACAGGCTCATGGTGCCTATTACAATGGACGCAGGGCAGGCTCGATAGCAGATGTCGGCTGTTTCAGCTTTTACCCAGGCAAGAATCTGGGCGCGTTTGGAGAAGCCGGGGGGATTGTGACCAACAACAGCGAACTCGCTGCCAAGATGCGAATGATTCGTGACCACGGTCAATCCAAGAAATATCATCATCGGATTGTGGGCTGGAATGGACGTATGGACGGTATACAAGGAGCTGTTCTTTCAGTAAAGCTCAAGTATATTGATCAGTGGAATGAACTTCGCCGGCAACATGCGCATCAGTACGACAACCTGTTGATGACGCTGCCTGATGTCATAACGCCTTTTGTAGCTTCATACGGAACACCCGTATATCACATTTATCCTGTCCGTGTCGCTCACAGAGACGAAGTGTTGAGCGCTATGGGCAAATTAGGCGCTCGCTGTGGAATCCATTATCCCGTTCCTCTGCACTTACAAGAAGCCTATGCGGACCTTGGACATAAAGAAGGTGATTTCCCTATTTCTGAACGATGCTCTTCAGAATATCTATCCCTTCCCATGTTTCCAGAACTGACGCCATCCCAGATCCTGCATGTAGCTACTTCGCTCAAAGAAGTAACCAAAGAGTTCCCTCGGCCCGAAGGAAGCTCAGCGAATGCCAACGGCGAACAAGCAAATAATTACAAGATTACCTCGATCGTATCTTGAAACTCCAGGCAGATGCTGAGTGCAGTCACTCAGCATCTGCTTCCATGATCTCTTTTTTGTCCAGTTCGTGTGTTACTCAATAACCAAACTTGATAAAAAAGATCATGAATATAAACGTCCCAGTGATACCGCAACACACGATTGATACCCTCGCAAAGGGGTTGTACAGAGAAGCCGTTCAATATGGATTCGAACAGAAGGATATTTTACGATTTGTAAATAGCCTCCTTCAACTCTCTTTAAAATCAACGCAACAGCCTGCTGAGCATAAAGAGCTCAAAGAAAAGGAAGATCAATTAGTGTCTTGCAAAGAGATCTAGTTGGCCGTTTTTCAAGAGCAGAAAGACGAATTTAAACACCAAATCATTTAAAAAACCGACAAGAAAGTACGATAATCCGTATACCGCTTTTTTTGATACGAACGAGCTTATAGACAATGCATTTAATGGTTGTCTAATTTGGTCCTAATCGCTTTATATAGCCCTTAAAGCTTGCTGGTACTCCCCTGCCCAAACACCCAGAGTTGTATCAATCAGCCCGCAAAATAATCGTGGATGCCAAGCGTTTATATTATGCATTAAAACCCCTGATACCGCGGAGCCTGCAAATCGCGTTGCGCCGCACTGTTATACAGCGGCAACGCAAGGCATACAGTTCCATTTGGCCTATCTATCCAAACTCCGACACACCGCCTCCCAACTGGTCTGGTTGGCCAGAAAATAAGAAATTTGCCGTTCTGCTTACGCATGATGTAGAGCTTGCACGAGGCCAATCACGCTGCGAAGTCCTCATGAACCTCGAACAAGAGTGTGGCTTTGTAGCCTCTTACAACTTTGTACCGGAGCGATATCCAGACTGCCCGAAAACACGTAAGATGCTTACAGACGCGGGCTTTGAAGTAGGCGTTCATGGATTAAATCACGACGGGAAACTATACATCTCTCGCGAGGAATTTTCGCGGCGTGCAAAACGGATAAACGGATACATTAAAGAATGGGACGTAGTAGGATTCAGATCTCCTGCTATGCATCACAACTTAGACTGGTTGAGAGATCTTAATATAACATACGATAGCTCAACCTTCGATACAGACCCATTTGAGCCTCAACCCGATGCGGCTCATACCATTTTTCCTTTCTTTGTAGAGGCAGATGGCAACAGATCAGGGTATGTGGAACTCCCCTATACCCTCCCCCAAGATTTCACCTTGTTTGTGTTACTCGAAGAACAAGGCATAGACATTTGGAAACGAAAAGTGGACTGGATTGCACAGCAAGGAGGCATGGTTCTCGTTAACGTACATCCAGACTACATGCATTTTGGCAAAGGTAAACCAAAACTAGGAGAATTTCCGGCCCACTTCTATAAGGAACTACTGCTATACATCCGCGACACCTATAAGGATGAATACTGGCATGTGCTACCCAAAGATCTCGCTTCTTATTGGCAGCGAGAACATGCCTCTGTTCAGCAGGAATTGCAAATCACTTCCTCCTTGTAATACGGTGTTGCTGCCGCCCCTTACTTATTCATCTCAGAATAAAAACGATACATGAACCATCCTCTTTTAGGGGTTAAAAATCCTTCTAAAGGCTCAGATAGCCATGCGTGGCAATTAGATGTTAGTACCCGTACCCTGCACTATCTAAAGGACCATGCACTTAAAGGAATTTCGATCGTACCTGGTGCCGCATATGTAGAAGTAGGCCTCGCTGGCATCATTACGATTCTCGGAAATGTCCCATACAAACTTTCCAACATTTCCTTCGACCAGGTACTGCTTCTCTCAGACAATGTGCCTCACTTTATCAGGCTCGAAATCACTCGCGACACCGATACAACCTGGAATTCACGTGTCATTAGCGGTTCTGCAAAGAACCAATCAGAAGAGAACGCTCAGACACATGCGCACTTAACATTTGAGGTCGACTATGAGCAACAACCTCCCAAAAACGAACACAGTATCGATGAGATTCTAGCTCGATGCCCCGAGGAATACGCTGGACCTGCTATTTACGAGCGGTTTGAGTCGAACAGCAATGAATACGGGCCCGCATTTCAAAACATCGCTAACCTATACCTTGGTGCGAATGAGTGCCTGGCTTCGTTACGCCTTCATTCACGAGTGGAAGCAGACATGTATCACTACCATGTTCATCCTGCTATCTTCGATGCCTGTATTCAGACATTAGCCAGTACAGACTTTCAAAATGCCAATACATACGTTCTCTCTCACATCGACGAATTGCGCCTGTATCAATTTCCTTCCAAAGTAGGTTGGGTTCACGCCTCTATAACGGAAACAGACTCTCAAGATTCAGTTATTGGAACGATACAACTCTTCGACACCAGCCAGGATCTCATTCTTGAGATGAGTGGCGTTCGATTAAAATATCTCATCGAAGAAGATAAACCGGCCAAGGAAACAGAGGAGAAAAATCAGATTGTCGTTGCTTCCACGTTTACAGCCGAACCGGTTGAAGCAACGTTGTCATATTGGATGGATGCGTTTAAGACGCCTACCGATATCTCCTTCGCACCTTACAACCAAATCTTTCAGGAACTACTCAATTCTCAAAGCCTGCTAGCTTCAAACGTAGATGGCGTTAACGTGCTTCTAATTCGCTTCAGCGATTGGGCCTACAACACGCCCTCTCTACCAAAACACATGGAGGAGCACAAAAAGGCACGCTTACTCTCTCAGAGAGATCACTACACGTTACCCAATCAACTTAAAATTGCCCATCTAAACGAGTACGAGACGGAATACCTCTACAAAGAAATCTTTTTGGACCAGACGTACCTGAAGCACGGTATCGAAATCAAAGAAGACGCGTGTGTAATCGACGTTGGAGCAAACATCGGTATGTTTACGATGTTTGTCCTTCACAACGCGCCCAATGCGACTATCTACTCCTTTGAACCGTCACCGCCTGCATATGAAGCCCTCGCGCTCAACGCGTCCTTGTATGGAAAAAACGTAGTCCCTTTTAACATCGGGCTCTCTGACGAAGATGGGGAAGCACAGTTTACGTTCTATAGCAACTCATCCGTCTTCTCCAGTTTCCATGCAGACCAGGACCTCGACAAAGCAGCGATACAAACTGTTGTAGAAAATGCTCTGGTTCAGACTGAATTGGACCAACAGTCTGTTGATGTGTTTACGCAGGAGTTGATGGAGGATCGGCTTCAAAAACAAACCTTTCCCTGTGAACTGAAGGCATTATCTACCATCATCGATGAAGAGAATATCGAAACGATCGATTTGCTCAAAGTGGATGTCGAGAAGAGTGAATTGCATGTGCTAAGAGGTATTCGGGACGAACATTGGCCTCGTATAAAGCAGATCGTCATTGAAGTTCATGACACGATTGGGGACACGATTAGAGAAGTCAACCGCATCCTTGCTGTTCATGGATTTGAGGTGGCTATTGAAGAAGAAGAGTTGTTAAAGGAGTCAGGTCTTTACAATCTGTATGGCCGGCGTCCCGAGCATTTTGAGTCGTCCTCTTCAAAAGCACTGAATCACACCCGCTCGTCCTTAGAGCGCAACATCAAGGACTTTACGGAGGGCTTACTCGTCAGGCAACAAATCAACAACGTGCCTTGCATTGTTGTAACTTGCCCAGAAAACCCGGACGTCTACAGCGATGAAGATCAGAAGGCGGTCTATGAGTTTGCTGAAGAGGCTCTATCAGACCAGCTTCAATCAATACCCAATACATTCCTTATTTCCCACAGGGAAATTTCAAGATATTACCCTGTCGAAACCTACTATGATGTAAAGGGCCAGGCCATAGGCGATGTCCCCTATACACCAAGATACTTCTCATCGATAGGAACGTCCGTAGCAAGAAAAATTCAATCGATATCCCGTAAGCCGTACAAGGTCATTGTGCTGGATTGCGACAATACGTTATGGCACGGTGTGGTTGGTGATGCAGGGCCGTTAGGCGTACAGATTACGGAAGAGCACAAGGCATTGCAGTCGTTTATGGTAGAACAACACAATGCCGGGCTGTTGCTCTGTTTAGCCAGTAAAAATGCCGAAGCCGATGTGCTGGCAGTCTTCGATCAAAACGACAATATGATCCTAAAGAGAGATCATATTGTAACCACACGGATCAACTGGATTGAGAAATCCAAAAACATCCGATCCATAGCAGAAGAGCTGGATCTAGGATTGGACAGCTTTATCTTTATCGATGACAATCCCGTAGAGTGCGCGGAGGTCCAGGCTCATTGTCCTGAAGTACTTACCCTTCAATTGCCTTCAAATCCTGCTGAAATCGAATCGTTCCTACATCATGTCTGGGCATTTGATCACTTAAAAATCACAGCAGAAGATAGAAAACGGACCCTGCTGTACCAGCAGAATATTCGGAGAACCGAGTATAAGAACGATGCTTTATCCTTCGCATCATTTATTGAAGGGCTTCAGCTACAGATCGAGATAGCAGAACCAAAAGAAAGCCAACTACCCCGCGTGGCGCAGTTGACGCAACGCACGAATCAATTCAACATGAGTACCATCCGGCGTTCGGAGGCTGAGGTTAGCACCTGGCTGAAGGAAGAGGACACCTTCGCATTTTGTGTGTCTGTAAAGGATCGATTTGGTGATTACGGGCTGGTGGGTGCCTTATTATACTCAATGCTGGATGGCATCCTCCACGTGGATTCTTTTATCCTCAGTTGCCGTGTACTGGGCAAAGGAGTTGAACACGCAATGCTCCAAAAACTCGGTGAGATTGCCAAAGATCATGACTGTAAGGAAGTACAGATTCCGTACATTCAAACACCTAAGAACCTGCCTGCACTGCGGTTTCTTATTCAAGCAAACCAGGCTTCACAAGAAGACACGGCTATTCTTGAACATATCTTTGTATTCCCAACCGAACAGGCCCTGGCGACCTCGTTCAACCCGGAATCTTTTAATCCCCCTGCAAAAGAGGAAACGCCACGCGCCAAACCAACAGATCACTTTGTAAACTCGTCTTTGGCTCCGCTTGAACGCATTGCGCATGAATTCAAGACGGCAAAAGACATCCTTCAGGCAGTGCGGACCCATTCACTTCGAGCACGCCCCAACCAACCCGCTTCGTTTATCGCACCTGGCAAGAAGATGGAACAGTCCATTGCAAGCATATGGCAAGACGTATTGGGTATCGAACAGATTGGTATCAATGACAACTTCTTTGAGATTGGCGGTACTTCACTCAAAGCCGTACAGGTCATCTCTCAGATACGTAGTCAAATTGGTGCAGATATATCTCTCGTTACTATGTTCGAAAAACCGAATATCCAAGCCCTTGCATCTCTACTAGATGGGAGCGAATCCAAAGAAGCGTCAACCCAATCGGCCAGCCGGCAACGCGGTGAAAAGCGACGGGCGCAACGCGCACGACGCGGACGCCAGCGAAGAAGTTAACCGATACTAGAAACATATGGATCAGGAAGATACCCTGGACATCGCCATCATCGGTATGTCCGCCCGATTTCCTGGGGCCCCAAACCTTGATACGTTTTGGGAAAACCTGCGAGATGGTAAAGAATCAATCCGATTCTTCACGGATGACGAATTGGCTTCTTATCATGCCACCGATGACCCTGAGTATGTAAAAGCGGCCCCAGCATTGGACGATATCGACAAGTTTGATGCTGCTTTTTTTGGCTATGCCCCACGGGAAGCCCAAATGATGGACCCGCAGCACAGGCTTTTACTAGAGTGCGCTACGTCCGCCCTTGAGCATTCCGGGTATGCCAGCGACACCTATGATGGCCTCATCAGTGTTTTTGCAGGTTCAGCCATGAACACCTATCTGCTGTTCAGTGGCCTGGCTCCTCATTACATCGATGAATACCTTCCCACGCTGATAGGCAACGACAAGGACTTTTTAGCCACACGAATATCCTATAAACTGAATCTCAAAGGTCCAAGCGTAACCGTTCAAACTGCATGCTCCACGGCCCTGGTGGCAACACATATGGCCTGCCAGAGCCTGCTGAATGGAGAAAGTGATATTGCACTAGCAGGTGCCGTTTCTGTACGCGTCCCTCACAATGCAGGGCACCAATATATACCAGGCAGTGTGTTCACACCCGACGGCCATTGCCGGCCTTTTGACGCCAAAGCTAACGGGACAATTTTCGGCAGTGGCGTAGGCGTGGTCGTACTAAAGCGATTGGATGCGGCACTCGAGGATGGCGACTACATTCATGCGGTCATCAAGGGTACTGCAATAAACAACGACGGTGCCTCTAAGGTTGATTATACCGCACCCAGTGTTGAGAGCCAGTCTGAAGCCATCGCAGAGGCACTAGGAGTATCTGGAGTTGATGCGAGCACCATCTCCTACGTAGAAGCACACGGCACAGGCACCGCTATCGGGGACCCCATTGAGGTTGCAGCTCTCACAAAAGCCTATCGGAATTACACAGACAAGAACGGCTTTTGCGCGATTGGGTCGGTTAAATCCAATATAGGCCATCTGGATGTTGCTGCGGGTATGGCCGGCATGATCAAAACGATTCTTGCCCTTAAGCACAAACAACTCCCTCCCACGCTTCACTATACCGAACCGAATCCAGAGATACATTTTGACAAGACTCCGTTTTATGTAAACGACAAGCTGTCTGCGTGGGATACACAGGAAGCCGTTCGAAGAGCCGGCGTCAGTGCGCTAGGAATCGGTGGCACCAACGCCCATATCATCTTAGAAGAAGCCCCTGATCACCCTCCCTCCCACTCGCTGGACAAACACCATCTGCTTCTCTGGTCGGCAAAGACAGAAGAAGCGCTTGATGAGGCATCCAACAACCTCCAGCACTATCTCATCAATAATCCTGGCGTTTCTCTGAACGACGTTGCGTATACTCTACAGACTGGTCGTAACCGGTTTGAGCATAAGCGTTTTATGGTCGCAAAAAACGTCCAAGAAGCCATCGACGTTTTTGAAGGCGCAAAGCCTGGGAGAACATATAGCTCGGCCCAAAAAGCAGCCTCAAGAGAACTCATCTTTATGTTTCCGGGTCAAGGAGCCCAGTACGTACAAATGGGTCGGGATTTATACGAGCATGAAACAGTGTTTCGAGAAACCATTGACCGATGCGCTGATATGCTTCGCGATAGAGAGTCGATGGATCTTAAAGGCCTTCTTTACCCGAAAGAAGGTGATGAACACACCGCAACGGAACGCCTCAAGCAAACCAAATATACCCAACCGGCCTTGTTTGCAGTCTGTTACGCTCTGGCCAAGCAGCTTGAACATTGGGGCATCCAGGCTCAAGGATATATCGGCCACAGCATTGGCGAGTATGTAGCGGCATGCCTGGCCGGGGTCTTCTCACTTGAAGATGCGCTTGGTATCGTAACCCAGCGAGGCAAGCTCATGCAGGACATGCCGGCAGGTTCGATGCTTGCAGTATCTCTGGCAAAACAGGAGATTGAAGCTTATCTGGATGACAATGTATCGCTCGCGGCAGTAAACGCCACTGAGTTGTGTGTTGTATCAGGAACTCATGAAGCCATTGAGACCCTTGAGAACACACTCACTGCACAAGACATACAGGCAAAAAGGCTTCATACCTCGCATGGATTCCATTCAAACATGATGCAACCTGCAGCGGATGCGTTTTTTGAATACCTTGACCAGATCACGCTGCGCCCCCCTTCAACACCATTCATTTCCAACCTATCAGGGACGTGGATTTCTGCAGAACAGGCTACGGACGCTCAATACTGGGCCAACCATCTCAGGAACGCTGTGCTGTTCGAGAAGGGCCTCCATACGCTTTTACAAGAGACCTCACGTGTATTTGTAGAAGTTGGACCGGGACGGACACTTACTTCCTTCTTGCGCATGCACCCCAGCCGAACTAAATCGCACGCAGCCATTACGTCCATGCGCCATCCGAAGGATACGGAGTCGGACCAAAGCGTTGTTCTGCATGCACTCGGCAATCTGTGGCTCAATGGCGTGAATCCAGACTGGGATGCCCTGGATGAAGAACTCAATAGCCGACGCATTCCACTCCCCACCTATCCCTTCAAGCGGCAACCTCACTGGTTTAAGTCCACTACAAGCCAATCTGACTCCCCTTATATCCAGGCCCCAACGCATAAGGCCAGTAGGCCTGATTCTATCCTCTTTGCTCCAGGTTGGAAACGAGCAGTGCCTTTCCCGAAAGCCGCATTGACAACGTCCAGCACCTGGCTATTATTTACGGATGGTTCTCCTTTTGCAGAGCAGCTAGAAAACACACTAAAGGACCAGGGACATACCGTCATCACAGTAATGGTAGGATCCGTCTTTGAACAGACAGCTGAGTTATCATGGACGATCAATCCAGAAGAGCGACTGCATTATGACGAGCTACTGCGCTCTATAAAACAAGCAGGCCAACTCCCCTATTTTATGGTGCATGCCTGGAATGTAAACAACAAGCCCGCTGCACTTGAGCGTCAACTCACGCAATCCTCAAAGCACCTGATGAGCAATTCGTTCTTCAGTCTGCTTTATCTATCACAGGCCATTCAACAACAGGACATGGTGCATCCTATTACGATGGGTGTACTTTCCGCTGATGTCCATGACATCACCGGTTCAGAAGCGATTAACCCCATTCATGCCACGCTCCATGGCCCCTGCCGGGTGATCGAAAAAGAATCCCCAAACATCCAGTGCGTTCAGATCGACCTGGAGACCGGCTCATCAAACTCCCCCACCTCTTATATACGAGATATTCTGTCTTGCATTGCACGCCCTTCTGCTCACAGAACATTGGCGCTTAGAGGCAAACACTTTTGGGTACCAGAATTCTCTCCAATTACCCCGGACACAAACCGGTCAGAACTACCCGTAAAACAAAAGGGGCAGTATCTGATCACAGGCGGGCTGGGAGGCTTGGGACTCGCCTTCGCGAATTGGTTGGCTAAAGAGTACAAGGCAACCCTGTTCTTATTGGGTCGGTCTCCGATTCCAGATAAAAAAGAATGGCCGGTTTTCCTCAATGATGCAACTGCGAGCAGCAAGGTAAAAGCGAAAATTAAGGCGCTCCAACACCTGGAGTCTGAGGGAGGCACAGTTATCCCCGTACAAGCCAATGCAACGAATCTAGAAGAGATGCGGCAGGTGCTTAACCGCATTACAAAAAACCACGGTGCGCTTAACGGAGTGATTCATACAGCCGGTGTAATCGAGGACACATTGATCCCGCTGAAAGATGCTAACTCCGCACAGCGTGTATTGGCACCGAAAGTACAAGGCACTCTCGTCCTTGGCCATCTACTCAAAGATGCGCCGCTGGACTTCTTTGTGTTATGCTCTTCGATAAACGCCTACCTCTCTCCTGCTGGGCAAATAGACTACACAGCGGCGAATGGATTCCAAGATGCCTTCGCTCATGCGCATAGGCAATCCACAGGCATAAATACCATCTCAATCAACTGGCCGGGCTGGAAGGAAACTGGAATGCTTGCAGAGAAAAAAGAAGCGTTTGGCGACCAGGCCTGGTTCAAGAGAGAATACAATCGGGGAATCTTGACAGACGAAGGGATTGAGGCATTAAAGGGGGCGCTTGTTATTGGAG
>JAHQVL010000254.1 GCA_019634345.1 Rhodothermaceae bacterium | reverse complement strand
CGGCATAGCGTACAAGGTTCAACGTTCAAGATTTAAAATTGGGTGTAGGGGCTAAAAATCCCTACATTTATGAATTCTTATGCCCCACTAACTTGGAACGTTAAACGTTGAACTTTGAACTTTGAACTTTGAACTTTGAACTTTGAACTTTGAACTTTGAACTTAAACGTAGCGCCCTGATTACGGGCTCTGCAACTGGAATAGGACGGGCGGCTGCTGTACGCCTTGCCAAGGCCGGGATCAACATTGCCATTAACTACTCACGATCTGAACAAGAGGCCATAGAAACTCAAAAAATGGTTGAAGCAGAAGGTGTGAAGAGCATCGTTTGTAAAGCTGATGTGGCTGATGAAAAGGCTGTTGTTGAAATGGTGGATGCCGCTGTAGATGCCTTCGGTCAGCTAGATATTTTGGTGAACAATGCTGGTACAACACACTTTGTGCCTATGGGAAATTTAGATGGATTGGAGGATGTTCACTGGGATCGAATCATGGCGGTGAATGTGAAGGGGCTCTTCTATTGTTGCCGTGCCGCAACTCCTCATTTAAAAAAGCAAAAAGGAGTTATCCTTAACGTGACTTCAGTAGCAGGTGTAACAGGAGTAGGTAGTTCAATTGCATATGCGGCTTCAAAAGCAGCGGCTATTAGTGTGACGAAGTCACTGGCCCGTGTCCTTGCTCCTGATGTCAGAGTAAATAGTATAGCTCCAGGTATTGTTATGACTCGCTGGGTAAAGGGGCACGAAGATCATGTAGAAACGCTAAGTGCTCAGACTCCTCTCGGAAGGGCAGCCACAGCAGAAGACGTAGCTGAGTTAATCTATGCCTATACGCATCACGCAGATTTCATCACAGGACAAAATATTGTCATCGACGGTGGGATGTTCATGTAAGGGAGACAGAATGTCCACCCCCCTAATCCTTCGATATTGATTTCGGACTCAGCAACTCAGTTGTAGCGAGCACTTTACGTGCTAGCATTTGTGCCATATTCTGCCATAGTATAGCGCGATCTGCGTCGTCTTTTATGCGCTTTATGGCAGACACACTGAATAGAACAACCTCTGTGCCCGACGTAGCTGCGATCAAATCCGCAGATCGATTGGTGTTAAGCACCCCTGCAATTTCTCCAAATACATCGCCTTCACCCAGGACATTTACGGTTGTGTCTCCTTTTCTAGCGTTAACCATGCCCTGGGTTACCACACCAAAAGCCTTACCGCCATCATGCTCGGCTGCGATAATGTCTCCTTCTTTACATTGGATGGTCATCGCATTTTTTAGAAATGCTTTTTTCCCCTTTTCACTCAGTCCATCAGTAAGGATTGCATGGACGGCTTCGTCATCCGCTTCCTTGCTTGCTTTGTAGAATTCCACTCCGACGTTAATACCCCCTTTCTCCTCAACCAGATCGTGATACCATTTACGCATAAACGCAAACTTATCCCAATCAACATGTTTGAAGAGAGGCAGGGCAGGGGAGCCGCATTCGACAAAATAATCCCTGTCTGCTATACCTATCATGGGTACCCTGTAACCACCGGAAGGTGAGTTATGTAGCGGACCGATAGGCCGGCACCCCAATCGTTGATACAACGAGAACAAGTTCGGCTCACAGGACATCAACATCCCCAGGCCTCCCTCTTCCAGTATGGAGGCAAACGAGTACCCCACAATTACCACAGCTGCAGGTGACTTTCGATAGTGTTTGAGTACAACAAGCCTGGTGAAAATAGACAGTTTATTGAGCATATCATCTTGAAATAAATCGAGCTGATATTCTTCGCGGCTAGCCTGAATAGGCTTAGTGTGTAGTGCGTTGGTTAGCCGCATGCATCCAATAATTTGGCCAGTCTTCTTGTCTTTACATGCGACTAATCTATAATCCAGATTGTGAGCGCCAAAAGAATGAGAGTCAAGCACTGATTTACCAGAAACACGATTCAACTCTTGCCGGCGTACAGCTTCTAATACGTCTACACATCCCTGGATATCTTCTTCTGTTTTAGCAAAAAAAGCGTAATATCGGCCGGTCCATAAATCCCATTGAGCTGAGATATTTTGTAATAAGGAAGGCATTGCTAGGAGGGCTTTAGTCGTTAATTACAAGGTTATGCATGGAGTGTACTTTATTGTATTACTAAAAGAAATGCTATAATTCACGATATAGACAACAAAAAATAGCATAAAAAGGGATCATTTGTTAATCTGATGGGCGCTCAGACTGAACAATCCTAAGCTAGAAAATGAAGCATATAAAGATCCTCTTCCTTGTACTCTGTTTATCTGCTTGTATAGATCAACCGGACTCAATCTCCGATGCAGAAGCAGTTGTTCATGCACCTGTACTCTCTCTCACTGGTAAGGAATTGTTGGTGCCCGACATGCCTCCAGAGCGAACCGCGAAGCTAACCGCCGATTTTGAAAGAGCAAAAGCCGAATACACAGCGGATCCGATGGATGCAGACAATGTTATCTGGCTGGGACGAAGAGCAGGCTATCTCTGGGACTATCAAGGAGCGATTGCCTATTTCAGCGAAGGAATCGACAAATTTCCCTCTGATCCGCGTATGTACAGGCATAGAGGGCATCGATACATTTCCATTAGAATGTTCGAAGAGGCTGAGGCCGATCTAAAGAAAGCAGCTGAACTGATGGCTGGTGAGCCTGATGAAATTGAGCCCGATGGGGCGCCTAACCCTGCAGGTATACCTACCAGTTCTTTACACACAAACGTGTGGTATCACCTTGGACTCGCACACTACGTTCAAGGGGAATTTGAAGACGCTTTACAAGCGTATGAAAAATGTCTGGAAGCGTCTAAGAATAATGACATGGACGTTGCTACGCTCGATTGGTACTACATGACCCTCCAACGACTTGGCCGTACAGAAGAAGCAAAAGCATTACTTGAGGACGTAGATACAGGAATGGAGTTGCTGGAAAATCACTCCTACTTAAAGCGCATCAAATTGTACAAAGGCGAGATACCTCCAGATTCTCTGTTAATGCCAACACAGTCGGAGAGTTATGCCCTTGATTTAGCCACTCAAGGCTATGGGGTTGGGAACTGGTATTTGTATAATGGGGAGGAGGACGAAGCGAAGAAAATATTTGAGCAAGTAGTAGCGGGTGAATATTGGGCGGCATTTGGATATATCGCTGCTGAAGCAGAGTTGGTTCGACGGTAAATGCAACCTGAAATCATCCGCTGAGTTGGACGGTTTTCATACGAAACTAAATGATGTAAATAGATGAAAAAGATTCTTAATCAACTGGGGATAGATCAAGATTCTAAAGGAGTTAGCACAGGGCAACAAAGCTGGGCCGGAAGCGGACGGGCCGTTGAAGTACATTCTCCTGTGGATGGTAAGGTAATTGGTACAGTGAACCTTGCAAACGAAGCAGATTATGAGAAGGTGAAAAAGGCTGCTCAAGAAGCTTTTGAAATTTGGCGTAAACTACCTGCACCGCAGCGTGGTGAAGTTGTTCGACAGTATGGTGAGAAGCTGAGGGTACACAAAGATGCGTTGGGGGCCCTGGTAAGTTATGAGATGGGGAAAAGCCTTCAGGAAGGATTGGGTGAAGTGCAAGAGATGATAGATATCTGTGATTTTGCAGTGGGGCTTTCTCGCCAGTTATACGGCTTGCAGATGCATTCAGAGAGGCCTAATCACAGAATGTTCGAGCAATGGCATCCGTTGGGTGTTGTTGGTATCATCTCAGCCTTTAATTTTCCAGTCGCTGTGTGGTCCTGGAATACAGCGCTGGCCTGGGTATGTGGGAATGTGTGTTTGTGGAAGCCTTCTGAGAAAACGCCATTCTCAGCTATAGCTTGCCAAAACATATTTGCTGAGGTATTGAAAGAAAATGACCTTCCTGAAGGGGTTTCGTGTTTGGTGGTTGGAGATCGAGAGATTGGCAGCCTGATGGCTAATGACCGGGGTGTTCCACTCATATCCGCTACAGGGTCTACACGAATGGGTAAATCCGTATCAGAGGCGGTTGCGAAACGGCTTGGTAAATCAATCCTCGAACTGGGCGGTAACAACGCGATTATCGTAACAAAAAATGCAGATTTACAGCAAGCTATTCCTGCAATTGTTTTTGGCGCTGTGGGTACTGCAGGACAGCGATGCACATCTACGAGGAGACTCATTGTGCATGAAAGCGTGTATGATTCGCTAAAAAACGGACTGCTGAAAGCGTATGACTCGATCCGGATTGGAGATCCTTTGGACCAGAATAACCATATGGGGCCGTTGATTGATACGGATGCCGTCAATAGCTATAAGAATGCTATTAAAGCTGTTAAGGAGCAGGGGGGCAATGTATTGAAAGGAGCCGAAGTATTGGATGGAGACGGTTATGCGTCAGGATGTTATGTGAAACCCACTTTGGTTGAAGCTCATTCTCATATGGATATCGTGAAGCACGAGACATTCGCGCCTATTCTGTACTTGATGAAATACAACACTATTGAAGAAGCGATCTCCATTCAAAACAATGTGCCGCAAGGGCTTTCGTCTGCAATCTTTACGTTGAATATGCGTGAAGCGGAAGAGTTCTTGTCGGTTGCTGGTTCGGACTGTGGAATTGCCAATGTAAACATTGGGACTTCAGGTGCAGAGATTGGCGGTGCCTTTGGAGGCGAAAAAGAGACAGGCGGTGGCCGAGAAAGTGGTTCCGATGCCTGGAAAGCATACATGCGCCGGCAAACTTGTACCGTAAATTACGGAACGGAATTGCCCCTGGCACAGGGTATTGAATTTGATCTTGGATAAGCCGCTATTCAACCGGAAGAATCCTTCGGGTTTTTCCGGTTGTGGCTTATGATCATGAGGTATTGTCAGTACTTATTTTGCTTTGAATCCTGACATAACCATAAATGCGAACATGATGGAAATCACCATCGTTGAGCCAAAGTACATGACTATGGGTTCTGTTTCGCTGGCGAGGAGAACAAGTAGTACAAAAAAGGAAAGACACCCAATCGTTCCAGTCCAGATACTGGCCATGATGTAAGGCCGTTTGTCTTCGGCGATTAAGTCTTTGATACTCATCAGGCCAAGGGTGCTTAATGCGGCGGCTGTGAATGAAATGCCAGCCTGCCAGGGATGTAGCAGTACTTCATTATTGAAGATTACGTTCCACACAACAATACCCGTCGAGATAGAGAGGGAGAGGCAAAATGCGAGAGATATGACGCCTCTAACCCGGTCCAGGAGTCGTTCATTTGCAGATGGAATGTCGAATGCGATTACTTTTCCAAGACGGAGTACGTCGTGCTTCCAGCGCCTGTCAGAGATAGAGATCGCATTAAAACGAACCAGTGGAGTAAGTTCTTCAGGAAGCTCTGATTCGCGAGGCATAGGCGTGTCTTCGATTAAAACGGGGTAGATAGGGACTCCCTGTTTTATTGCAGAGGTGATTTCGCTTGTTACATAATCACCATCTCCTCCGAGGCGGGTATTGCCTTCTCCATCCGTAATCGTCGTCCAATCAGGACCAATTAACACGATAACAGCATCTGCGGACTCCAGGCTGTTTTCAATGACCTGGACAAAGTCAGATCCCCCGGCAATATCATCTATATCGCGAAAAACCCGGTTGTCTCCAAAATAATCCTCGAGGGTATCTGCCAGCCGGCCAGCTACACCCCTTGCATCAGCGCGTCGATAGCTAATAAAAATCCTTCCGCCAGTGTTTTTTTTCGACCCCATGTCAAGAAAAATTACGTTCAGTGCTATTGCACAACAAAAAAGAGTGCTTCTGGTTGAAAGAGTATACTTGGTTTCGTTACGGCAATCAACCATTGGGAATGGCAGAGAAATCCGCTAAGAAGAAAAAACGCAGATGGCCAAAAATAGTAGGACTCTTTTTGGCTGTTGTACTTTTAGGAGTTGGGATTATTATGATCGATATCTGGTCAGCGTTTGGAGCGCGGGCGAAAGGAGAGCGACTGGCCCGAATGGAGCAGTCTGTACATTATAACAAGGGCAAATTTGTAAATAGTCTACCTGTTCAAGAAACCCAGTTGCTCCACGTTTTGAAGCGATGGATTTTCGAAAAGACACCCAACCGTGAACCAGATAATCCTATTCCTATCGTACAACGATCGGCCGCTGATTTTGCGGACCAACCCAACGAATTACGAATCACTTGGTTTGGTCATTCCTCGTTTCTTGTAGAGCTTGACGGGCAACGCATTCTGGTTGATCCTGTTTGGGGGGACTATGCTTCGATGGGGGCTATTACGGGAGTGAAACGTTTTTTTGCACCACCTTTACCATTGGATAACTTACCAGCCATAGATGCCGTTGTGCTTTCACATGATCATTACGATCATCTTAACGAGCCAACGATCAAAGCTTTGCGGGATCAAGTGCCTCTTTTTGTTGTGCCTTTAGGAATCGGCGCTCATTTAGAACACTGGGGTGTTTCTCCTGACCGGATTCAAGAACTCGAATGGTGGGATGAAATGAAGGTGGGTAGTGTATCCCTTGTTTGCACGCCAGCAAGGCATTTCTCTGGACGAAGTCTACGCGATCGCGATGCCACATTGTGGGCCGGCTGGGCGTTCATAGGTGAAACCCAACGGGCCTACTTTAGCGGGGATACAGGTATGTTTCCGGGCTTTCAAGAGATCGGAAATCGCCTTGGGCCGTTTGATATCACCCTTTTAGAAACTGGCGCGTACGATCCTACTTGGCGAGATGTGCACATGGGGCCTGAGCAGGCAGTAGAAGCTCACCAGATGGTACAAGGCAAGTTAATGGTGCCTGTGCACTGGGGGACGTTCGCTTTGGCTTTTCATGGGTGGACCGAACCCGTTGAGCGTGTACTTGTGGCTGCATCAAGAGAGGGTGTAGCTGTTGCCACTCCCCGGCCTGGTGAGAGTATCCTGGTAAGCGCCAACCCTGGTATTCAGCGATGGTGGCCTGAACTGTCGTGGAAGACAGCCGAAGAAATGCCGATTATTTCGACGGGGCTCTGATTTCGCTTTTCTATGGAAGCTCCCTTACTCGGATCCCTTTAAATTCAATGGGGGACCCTTCTGCTTCGAGGCATAAATAGCCCTCGGCAGGCACTGCGCCCGTTCCACCGGATACCTCTTCGCCGTTTACCCACAACCGTACCTCACCGTTGATGGCACGCACATAATAGTGATTCCATTCTCCAAAACCTTTACTGAGTTCCTTGCTTGGAAAACTGCGGACACCGTTTGGCGAAGTAGGAGGAAAAGGAGTGAGCTTTGAGTTACCAACGGGGAAGATGTCACCGTTGGTCGAGAACCAGTCGCCTTCCTGCCCCGTGCGTTCCCTGTACAGATCTTTGTATCCATGATCCAGCATCTGAATTTCGATGCCATAGTCCGGTAATTCACCGGGCTCTAGGGACTCAAGTGCCTTCATTGGGACCCAGGCAAACACGCCGGAGTTACCACCCGACTTCAAGTGCCGCCATTGTATTTCCATCTCAAAATTCCTGTACGTTTTGGTCGTACGCATGACCCCAATTGGTTCTCCTGTAGAGTAGAGAACAGAGTCTCTCCACTGCCAGGTGTCTTCATAGCCATTAACCTGTGCAAAGTCTGTCTGTCTTAGATGTTGCCAACCGTCAGAGTTGTGTATATCGCTGGATGAAGGCTGCGTGATCAAATGCCACGTCATGCTGTTTGCGGGGACGTAAATAGGGAGGTCGATTGTATGGTCTCTGTTGAGAGAATAAATGACTGGATTGGCACCTTCGTGATGCATGGCTGCCCTATGTTCTAGGCCTGTATAATACAGTGGAACGGATAGAATTCTCTCTACAGGTTCAGGTAATGGATTAAAAACAACCAGCATTCCTTTATCTTCAAGAGATGGATTAACATGCAGCATCCAGTCGATGTCTTTGCCATCAGCTCGCCTGCCATGGATCATGTCACTTTCGAGGATATCCCTATAGGATTTGTACCAATCAACCCACTTTTTGACCATTCTGCGGGTTCGCTCCGTATCGTACAGGCGAGGTCCACGGTAGGCGGATTGCACACCCATTGCCATGTTACTGGATATCATTTTTTCGTAGTGATCCAGGTGTTCATCCAGAGGCTCAATAGTAGCGGCTGCGCCACCACCGTGGTATTCTGTTAGAGGGACAAACATCCAGCCCATAGAAGGTGTTTTGCTCCAGGTACCATCGTGGATGTTTTGGCGGGTATGGATGACTTGCTGCGCGCGAGGGAGGGACCAATTGACCTCCCTGTATCCCATACCGACTTTAGTTGAGCCAACCAGGAAATACCAATCAGGAACGTTCAAATAGATGCCCTGCTCCAGACACCACTTATAAAAATCAGAGATAACTCGCCATTGTACCCATCGAGAATCATGGACGCCTTTCTGGAGTGGGGGGCGAAATGCTGCATCGAGATCCCCAGGATACGAACCATCGTGCTCAAGAAGTGTAAAGCCAGACGTCGAATAGAAGTTGTAGAGATTGTCAAAATAGGCCTGTCCCCAGGGACTGGCTAACGCGGGGCTGAAATTATGAATCTGCCCTCCAGGTTCTCCGGTTTCTGGATTACGGGTGTTGTCTTCATCGGGTTCGATACGCCTGCTTGATAGGAGAGAGTATCCCCCAAGTTCTACGCCTTTGCTCTTGGCATAGTCTGCAAAGCGTTGCATCTCCTCGCGGTACTCTGGGCTGTCGTCTTCGATATCAAATCCACTGCCGAACGTGAGAATAACCATCTCAAAGCCTACGTCTGCAGCCTGGTCTATGGCACGTTTTACGTTTTCCCAATCAGCAAAACGTACATGCATCATGATGGGGTTTTCTGTCACCCAGGGAGAAATTGTTCGGTATAGGCGGCGTTGTGAAAGGCCTTTGCGCTCTTTATCGTGAGAATCATAAAGTAAGACAAAAGCACGGAAAGTTTCGAATGTACTACCTGGCTGTACAGTTTGATCAGGGCCTACGGTTGGACGAACTTCCAGCAGGGCAGGAGTTGTACGAAGATAGTTGACCTGAGTGCTGAAATCTGGATCCTCAACCCAGTGAACAGATAGCCGGCTAGCATTTTCAGGGCGCATTCCGCCGAAGGAGTAATCGGTCTCAACATGCAGATTAGGTGTTGGCATAGGAACGCCGCGGGTTTCAACCCACGATGCGGCTTCTACTGCAGCTATGATCTCGCTTGTAAAGGTATCCACGTTAATAGGAAGAGAACCATTATTATGGACTGTAAGCCATTTGCTGTACGCTGGAATTCCATCGTATAGTTCGTAGTGGATCGACACCTGCACATCGTTTATCGCTGGATGTGTGTAATCCATTCGCAGGTACGTTCCCTTTGGGGGCCAGGCCGATGAGGTGTCATGATGTCTGCTTCTCTTCCAGCCCATTCGGGGCTGAGGTGTTGACCAATGGATGTTTTGCAGGCGGAACGACGTTGAGTCTATCTGTAGTGAATCAATCCAGGAGGGGTTTAGATAAGCGTAGTTGGGCTGCCCTAGTAGACCACCAATAGCGTAGCGCACACTGTCAATCATTACAACCGATTCTGGCTTCACACCTCTCAGTACAGACGCATCAGTTATAAGGTTGTCCAGTCCAATTGTGGCGCCATTGGGAGAAAGCAAGAATGTTCGTGATATGAGCCCATTTGACAGAACAAGCTCATTCTGCTTATTTGTACGAAATAGACCTGCTCTATATTCTGAGCCATCAAGGAGCCAATCGGTATTGTATCCCTGGTGGGATTCATAAAGCTGCAGTGAGTCGGGGATCAAGGGTTGGCCTTGTACAGAAGACGAGAGTAGTACAAAGAGAAAGGGGAATGCAATAAAAGATAAAAGGTGATTCTTGATTAACATAAGAACTGGGGGATTCCGAATGAGGCGGGTATTTACATGAATTTACGCAATAATAAAATTGGAGTGCACTGGTGCCGCCATTGTGTATTATATTCTTTTTTTAAGGCATCTCGAAAAGACAATTTAAGATTCAAAAAAACGATCCATGGCTAGAAAATCATCTGTTTACACGTATCGATGTGGCGAGAAAAAACTACTAAAAAAACGATCTGACCAGTTTGTTATTCGGCAATTACCGAGTGAACTACCGGAAAACTTTCCCAATGAGGTAGAGCAGATGTCATCCAAGTCTACAAGAGTGCGTTGTAAACCTGGAGAACTTGAGTCACTGATGAAAAAGAGCCGGCAGATTGCACCCACTCATCACGCCTATGAAGACGCTGAAAGCGGTGCAGATTTTTTACTTACCGATCGTGTGATTGTTACTTTTGATGGAGCGATCTCGATGGAGGAAGTAGGGCTTTTGGCTGGTAAATATGCGCTTGAGATCGTTCATAAATATGCCACTCACAAGTATCTTCTTCGCTTGACGAATGAGACCGGAATGAATCCGATTAAACTTGTCATCAAGTTGCATGAAGAGGAACAGCACATCGTGCATGTTGAGCATGATCTAAACATGCGCATACGTACCAGGGTAAGTTTACCCAGCGACTTTGCATACAGCCGGCAATGGCACTTGCACCAGAAGCATCAACATAGTGAATTTGATGAGCGGTCATCTGCAAGATGTGAACACGCCTGGCAGTTATTGGATGGGTTTGGTGATCCTCATGTAGTAGTCGCTGTAACGGACGATGGATGCCAGCTGAGCCATCCTGATTTAGATTCTGCGGGTAAATTTTCAGGGTGGGGATATTTTGAAGGCATAAATCTAAGAACGTTCGGTCACTTTGGGTCTGATCCCGCTAAGATGTATCAGGATGGAGCCAATCATGGCACGTCCTGCTGCGGGGTTATTGCCGCCGAGAATGACGGTGAGCGTACTGTAGGGGCTGCTGCCGGATGTCGATTATTGCCTGTCAAGTGGGAATCAAGAGGACCGTCCTTGTTGATAAGTGACCATAAGCTCCTCCTTGCTCTTGACTATATCTCGGACAAAGCAGATATCATGTCGAATTCATGGGGAAGCACGCCGAGAACGTTTTGGTCTCGTGACGTAACAGATCGGATTGAAGAACTGGCCATTTCGGGAGGGCGCCGAGGTAAAGGGATTTTGTTTTTATGGGCCGCTGGAAATGAAAACTGTCCGATTAACGAAGACACCTCTCAGGATGTGCCTTATACGGACGGGTGGCGATTTAACGGGTCTTCATGGAACTGGGTTGGCGTGGAGACCACGCGGCGGTTCTCAAATAACCTGGTTGGCTTAAAGGGTTTGATGCATGTTGCCGCGCTTGCGAGTACTGCACAGCGAAGCCATTATTCGAATTACGGTGCTGGTATTGATATTTGTGCTCCTTCAAGTAACAGTCATGCTTATTTTCGCATGCCCGTGGCTGGCCTTGGAGTTACAACGACTGTTGGGAATGGAAACCTGGTTACGGATGATTTTGGTGGGACATCAAGCGCAACGCCCCTGGTTGCAGGTATCGCTGCATTGGTAATTTCAGCCAATCCAGAGCTGTCCGCTTCAGAAGTGATTTCTATTCTTAAGAAAACAGCGTCCAAGGATCTGAATTTCGAAGGGTATCCGAGGACCCCTTCAGCCAGCTTCGACGGGGATACATCGTGGGATGTATCTCCCGTAGCCCCTTCTGAATCGGGGGGATTTATTGATAGAGGTGACGAAGAAGGCACATGGAGTCCCTGGTTTGGTCATGGGCGAATAGATGCTCCAGCCGCAGTTCGTGCTGCGTTAGAAGCAGGAACCGGGCCATCGAACATAGTAAAGGTCGAAAAAATAGATGAGCGTCAGATTCCGGATGCTGATCCTGCCGGTATTTCGAGTAGTCTAATTGTTAATGAACGGGGGCGTATAAAGAGCCTCAAGGTGTTTGTGGACATCCAGCATTCGTACATAGGAGACTTGATCGTTCGCCTGACAGGCCCAGGAAATGTTGTTGTGGATCTTCATCGTCGCTCTGGAAATTCCCAAGACAATATAAATACGCTCTATGAGATATCGAATACCCCTGAATTGGGTGCTTTTATTGGGGGAGATACCAACGGGGTTTGGAGCCTAAATGTGTCTGATCATGCACAGCGGGATTTTGGACAACTCAATAAATGGAGTGTGGAAGCTGAAGTAATTACTGACACTACGTCTCGATATGAATCAGCTCCAGGGATTCAGATTCCCGATAATGAACCAGGTGGTATTGAGGATACCATAGAGGTTTCGGGCAGCCACGTTGTCCAAAATATGTCAATAGAAGTGGATGTGACGCACACATGGATTGGTGATTTGAACTTGATTTTGAGTGGCCCTGGGGGGGAAGAGGTGGTATTACATAGTCGTGAGGGCCGTAGTGCAGACGACATCCAGACGACATACACCCTGGATAATACGCCTGGCCTTGCTGTTTTTAAAAACAAACAAGCAACCGGTAACTGGATTCTCCGCATTTCGGATAATGCGAATCAGGATACCGGGAAGCTAAATCGATGGGCGCTAATTTTTTGAAGCCGCATTCGTTTCAAAGCGATTATCATTAATAACGTATTAAATTTCCAGAGTTATGGACCTCAGCAACAAGAGGTTCGTTCACTTTGCTTTTTCGGCAATTCTTATCGAAGAAAGTAGCTCATGAAAAACTTTGCTCAAGGCCAGCGATGGATTAGTGAGATGGAGCCTGAGTTAGGATTAGGCACCGTACTGGAAATCAGTAACGGGCGTGTACAGGTATACTTTACAGCATCCGGTGAGATGCGCATGTATGCTTCGCAACGGGCACCGTTACGGCGTGTTGAATTTCGAGTTGGGGATACGATAACCAGCCACGAGAATGAATCGTTTATCGTAACGGGCATTGCCGAAGAAAATGATCTCTTCATCTATGAGCACGAAGGCGGAACACTTCCCGAAGTCCTTCTGAGTGATCACATTAGCTTTCATACTGCAAAAGATCGGTTGTTGAACAACCAGTTTGACAGTTATGGGGACTATCGACTACGGCAAAATACTCTTGAAATGGAGCACTACCGGCGTAAGTCCTCAGTGCGAGGGTTCTTGGGAGGCCGGATTGATTTAATACCTCATCAGCTCTACATAGCAAATGAAGTCAGCTCCCGCCAGGCTCCGAGAGTTCTATTATCCGATGAGGTTGGGTTAGGAAAAACAATAGAGGCGTGCTTAATCTTACACCGACTATTAATAAGTGGTCGAGCTTCTCGGGTTCTAATCGTTGTACCTGAATCACTCGTTCATCAATGGTTTGTGGAACTGTACCGGCGATTCACCCTCTGGTTTAATATTTATGACGAAGAACGAAGTGCTGCTATTGAAGGAGAGGACGAAAATGTAAACCCCTTCTTGGATGACCAATTGGTCCTGTGTAGCCAGCAGTTCCTTACAAGCTCGCCTAAGCGAGCTCGCCAGGTAATCGATGCCGGCTGGGATTTACTGGTTGTTGACGAGGCGCATCACCTCGAATGGAATCCAGAGGAAGCAAGTCCAGCATATCGGCTGGTTGAATTGCTTAGTAAGCGCTCCGACGGGCTTTTATTGTTAACGGCGACGCCAGAACAACTGGGTAAAGTGGGTCACTTTGCTCGTTTACGCCTTCTTGACCCTGATCGTTATAACGATTTCGAAGCGTATAGCGAAGAAGAGGATTTTCAGGCGATTGCAGATGTAGCAGAAAAGCTTATTCAAGAGGAACAGCTTGATGAAACCGATGCGCAGGTCTTGATCGCACGATTTGGAGAAGACGAAGCTGAAAGGCTCAACAAGCGATTGGTAGCTATTGCGGAGGGAAATCCAGATAAGCGACAACAATTGCTCGAAGACTTGCTCGATCTTCATGGTCCTGGGCGGGTACTGTTTCGAAACACCCGAGCTGCCATTCAGGGATTTCCCCAAAGAATTGCCACTCTATACCCTCTTGAAGCAGAGAAAAAAAGTGTAGATGCCGTAGCAAAAGAGTTTAATGCTGAGGATGGTCATAACTATACGTTCGAGGACGATCCTCGAATGGATTGGCTGGTAGACTGGATAAAAGCGTTAAAAGGGGAAAAAGCCTTATTGATCTGCCGGACGAAAGAAAAAGCATTGGCGTTGGATGAGGCTCTGCGGAAGCGCATGACGGTAAAGGTTGGTGTGTTTCATGAGGACCTTACGCTTGTCCAGCGAGATCGGAATGCAGCGTGGTTTGCAGAAGAGGATGGTGCTCAGTTGCTATTGTGTTCTGAGATTGGAAGCGAGGGACGGAATTTTCAGTTCACCCATAACCTGGTTTTGTTTGACTTACCTCTGCATCCCGAGTTACTGGAACAGCGGATTGGTAGGCTGGATCGTATCGGGCAAAAGCACGATATCCAGATTCACATTCCATATGTGGCTGGGAGCCCTCAAGAAGTGGTAGCGCGCTGGTATCATGAAGGGCTAAATGCGTTCGAGGAGAGTTTGATCGGAGGTGCTTCTATTATGGATGCGTTTGAGGATCGTGTTCTCGCAACAGCTACAGGGGATCATTCATTATTAGAAGACCTTCTAACTGAGACAAAAGTTTTTCGAGATGATCTCAAGCAAAGGCTAGATGCCGGGCGAAATCGATTGTTAGAAATGAATTCGTTTCGTCCCGAGAAAGCTGAAGCATTGATCCAGGATATTGAGGCTGAAGATCAGCAGTCCGTATTGGAAGCCTATCTCGATACGGTATTCGATCATTACGGTATTCAGTCCGAAGAACTGGCACCGAGAACGTATTTCTTAAAGCCTGGTCCTTCTGCTATGGGAGGGTTCCCCCAGGTTTCAGAGGAGGGAATTTCCTTGACGTCTGATCGGCAAAAAGCACTGATGCGTGAGGACATAGGCTTTTTAACATGGGATCACCCCATGGTATCCGGTGTGATGGACATGATTCTGGGGTCGGAAAAGGGAAATAGCACGTTTGGTGTATTTCCTGGCGGATTAGGGCCTCATGCTCTTTGGTTAGAAGTCACTTTTGTGTTAGAAGCTGTAGCCTCCTCAGAATTGCACGCTGATCGATTTTTACCACCAACGCCCGTTCGCGTTTTGGTAGACAAAAAACGAGAAGATATTTCCAGTTCCTATCCCTCTGAGTCTTTAGATCAGCAACTCGTGATTGGTGATCCTGCACAGTGGTTAAGCGCGTCAGGTGTGACTCAGAGAACCCTTCGAGGCATGATAAAGCAAGCAAAACGGCTTGCTGAAAAACAATCCAGCACGATTATTGATACGAGCTACCGGCGTATGGTTCGCCTGTTAGACTACGAGATGCATCGATTGCATGAGCTCAGGAAAATGAACAGTGCAATTCGAGAAGAAGAACTCGAACGAGCGATAGAGCACCGTCAATTACTCTCTGAAGCAATTACGGGTGCCCGCCTGAGGGTTGACTCTCTTCGACTAATCGGCGTCAGGGGATAATTAGATAGTAAGATTGACACCCTTGATTTCAACTGTACTTGGTATTTATATCATCAACTCTCATTGTGCATATCATGGGTATCAAGTCAGAAAAGACGGTTTGGATACATGTTGAAAGCGACCGTTATTTTATCATTTCAGATGATCACGCTCTTCCGGAAGGCCCTTTCCAGTTAAAAACAGTAGATGGAAAAGAGCGATCTGTCCAGGATATAGATGTAGACAACTATGAAGTGACAGAGCAGGAAGCCTATGAGTGGCTTACGACTCAAGTGAATGAGCAGATGAATCGGGCTAAAGAGGCTGTGAAGCATGCTTTTGCTGAGCGTAAGAAGGAAGAGGAACTACAATTGGCTACGCCTCAAGTCGATTCTGATACGACATCTAATACAACACATACCTCTCCTGCTTTGACGATGGTGACTACAGAAAAAGGAGGGTTTGAATCCTTTGATTCGTTTTCCGAGCCGCCAGAGAACAATGCCGATAACCCGGACAGTTCACACTCATTGGCCGGTGATGAAGATCTGGATGATGCAATAAAAGAGGCAATCTCGATTTTAAACAGAGCAGTTTCTGATATTCAACTCACTGCGGCACGGGCTACAGCTGATTTGCAACGATTAATGGAAAAGTACACGGCTAAATCACCTGCGTAAAAAAAAATTATGTGGTTCCAAGCCAAAAACTACTCTTAATTCGGTATTTGGAGTATAGGTATATTGGCTTGTAACGAATACATTTGTAGGAGTCTGTTATTGTAGGAACCAATCAATAACAGGCTCCTTTTAATTTAGGCATGTAAAAGTTTATTATAAGAATGAGCCTTAGTACCTATTTTTAGATTTTACCACCAATCTTTTTTGTAATGAATTCTTTCCTGCAATCTCGAGCAACCATTATGGCGTCAATTATTGCGGTTGCTTTATTTGTTGGTTCTCTTCTTGGGAATATAGATCCTTTTGATAGTTTTATAAGATATTTAAGGAGCCTGGAGCAGTACCAACTTGATGAGGCTTTTTTAGCTTTATTTATTATTCTTGTGGGGGTGCTATGGGATTTATTGGCTCTTCGAAACAAGCAACATAGAGAAAAGGACGTTCGAGATCAGCGTATTCGTATCTTGAAGGCGACGATGGTAACGGTCATGGATATCACTAATACCCTGCTTGCGAGTGTTCGTTTATTTCTTTATGAGGTTGATGCAGGGAAATCAGTCAGCTCAAACGAAATAGCACAATTGGACGAATCAATGAAGAGAAGCATGTTTAGGCTGCGTAGCCTACAAGGGCTGGAGTCTATTTCTGAGGTCGAATTAGATGACGACTCTTTTGCCATTGATCTTGCTCAAGAAATAGAGCAACACTGAGTTGATTAAGGTTCTGTCTGATAAGCAAAATAGTAAACAAATCCTATAACGAATGCAGTCAATACTCCCAGGAGTAGATAGGGAGGAGGTGCCATAATTACCCGTGATATTGTTTTGATGAGGAAAAACGTTCTGTTAAAGTAGAGTTTGCTAATATCATGCCACAATGCGAGGTATCTTTGGCGCTGTTCGCTTGGTTAATTGGTGAACTGATGGGTTAAGCTGGAAAACACCTGGGTTAAATCTTGAAGTGGAATGGGCTTTTTGAGATTGGCTGCTACCTGGTTTTTGACGGACTCTGTCATATCATTAGAGTACTCCTGGGAAGACATTGTGATGATAGAACTGGTTGGAGAAGTTGTTTTGATATGAGAAATGGTCTTCGAAAGTGAATCCAGTGAACCTTCTGTGTCAATATCAAGCATGATTGCATTAAACGAGTTTGACTCCAGTTCATCTAGAAGTTCACTCAGTTCTGCAAATGCAAAAACCGAATATCCTTGTTGGATTAAAAGGCGATGAAGTATTTTACGATAGATTCGGTTATTCTCTACTAGTCCAACACAATAGCTATTATTTTCCTCTTTCTCGACTAAAAGCTTGGATGTATGGCGCTTTCCATTGCTTGAATAGAAAATGGAAAGCAGCAGGTTGTATAGAGTATCCTGTTTAACTGGTAGATGCAATACGTGCATACCAGGATTAGTCGTAGGCATGCGGTGGTTTAAAGAACGAACAATAACTATTGGGGTATTTACATATCGTTCCTGGATGGTTTTCGCCACGTTCAATCCATTGTTACTTGCGAGGCTGAAGTTGATGAACGCAATATCGAATGGCGGGATATAAGTTGATTTATCAAGGGATTCAGGCCCATCAGAGGCAATGATATAATTCATTCCCCATTGTTGGCAATACGTAATTAATAACTTCCGTGTTGTCTGGTTCGTTTCAACGATAAACGCTGTACGTCCAGAAAATTGGGTCGATTTCTCATGGCTCTTATCTGGATTCTGCGCTTCAATCCTCTCCGATTTGATCGAGAACGAAAACTTCGATCCATGCTCTTCAATGCTTTCAACCCAGATATCACCACCCATCAACTGTGATAACCGTTTGCAGATAGCCAGGCCTAATCCAGTGCCACCAAATTTTCTTGTAGTAGACGAATCGGCTTGGGTAAAAATGTCAAATATGGAGCTGACTTTTGATGGTGGAATCCCAATACCTGTATCCTTAACCGAAAAGATCACGATCTGCTCATTTGACCCCGAAATTTCTCCACCGTATACCTGTAAAGATACTTCCCCTTCATCGGTAAACTTAATCGCGTTACTGAGTAGATTGATGATAATTTGGCGGAGGCGCGTACTATCACCCAGAATCCACTCGGGTGTGGATGAGTCAATAAAATGGGTAAGCTCCAGATTTTTTTCTATTGATTTATGAAGCACAACATCTAATGCCTCCTCTACGCAGCGATGCAACTCTACAGGTTGTTTTTCAAGGGTCAGTTTTCCAGCCTCAATTTTCGAGAAGTCAAGAATATCATCAAGAACAGATAGAAGCATGTCTCCACTAGAGTGGATGGTGCTAACATATTCTTTTTGTTCATTATCCAGAGTAGTGTCTTGCAACAGGCTGGAAAACCCTATGACACCATTCAGTGGAGTTCGAATTTCATGGCTCATAGAAGCAAGGAACGCACTCTTTGCTTTATTGGCGACTTCTGCTTCTACTTTAAGTTTTTGGACCTGGTTAAGTTGATCGCGGATGGTGCGAGTTTGATTTAGAATCCTTCTTCTTAAGATAATAGACCACGCAAAGGCAATCCCCACAACCATAGCAAAACCGATGATTAAATAGCTGGTGTGAGCCATTGTCCACCAGGGCCCTCTTTGAATGACTTCAATGTCGTTAAGGCTTTGGAGGTGCAGGATAAACGGCCTATTTGCCGGTGGGGAATTGTTTCTGGGATTAAACTGCAATTCCATTATACCTTTCAGATGTAGTATACTCCCAGGCGGATAGGACGGTAATGAGTGAGGTGTATTAAAAGTTGCTTCGAATCTGTAATTATCCGATTCCAGGATAAGTACAGATGTATTGTTCACATGAATCGTTTCCCCAAGTTCTGCTGTGATGGCAAGGAGATCCAGATTTCTGGCAGTTTGAAGCGAATCTAGTGTGGTGAGAGAGGGCTGGAAAGATCTTTGAGCAGGACCGTGATTGATAAAAGTTGCATCCTCTAAAAGAGGAGAAACCATCCCAATGTATGGAAAACCAGCAGCTTCAACGCTATCCTTAACGGAAAGAGCAGAGGGAGCCTCACTGCTTGCCTGAACCATGAGTGAACCGGAGGAATCCCTAATCGCAAATCTTCCATCTGGATGTATAAATGTAACAACACCCTTTACCTTTACATAGTGGCCTTCCTGAGGATTAAATTTAAATGACAAGACCTCGCTAATTGGAAGGGTTGGAAGCTCTTCAAACGGGGCATCTATCCCAGGCGTATGGATCGTTAATAGTTCCATATCTGGAACGAATAGGATAATTCCAGTGAGTTGATTTTCTAAGTTGAAGGTCCCGCCTGCAACTCCTTGAACACTGACGAATGACCCAATAATACGAGGTGGTATATGTTGGGTTTTAATCAGTAGTGTAATACGGTCGTTATTGGTCGTTTTAAGGTGTAGGTACAGCCCTTCGAATGCTCTACTGGAGTCAATGTATGCAGCATGTACCATTCCTGATACTTCTACCCATTTAGAATCTTCCTTGCCCTTCATGAGAAAAAAAGGCGGCCTGGGTGATGGATCAGGATATGGGCTCGTTCCAAGTACTTCAACTGAGGCGCCAAAGTCGATATTAGGCGCAAATCCTTGCTGAACTGTCTTCCCTCTCACGATCACCAATGATCCGTCTTCAGGTAACTCCTTCGTCGAGTGAATATATACCCCTTCTGTGTCATCTTGGACAAAGCAACTTGTTATCAATCGGTTTGAGCAATAGGTGATCACTCCTTGGATGAGTACGGGGTATCCTTTATTCGCCTCTTCTTGAGGAAGATTCCTAACTTCGGCAGCTGTCCGAAGGGTATCTAGTGAGTGCTGGGCAGTACTAAGAAGTGTAGTTAACTGAATTATTGAAACGAACACCAACCAGTGAGTAAGAATTGCTTTAACGCCTCTAAAATTACTACTCATGCATGTTACCTGAGAGAGGAGCAAATAACTGATTGTATATGATATCGTTACAGACGGAGGCTATAAATGGGAATTTAGTTTGAATATAAGAAGTAGCTTAAGTAATTAAAAACGTTTAACTGTGAGGTGAATATAAGCGAGCTTCTAGCCTAGGGCAGTCGAATGAGCAACTTGGACGATATCCTCAAGTTCTTTGAGCTGAACAGGTTTGCTAATGACGTGCTTGACACCTAATGCTTTTAGTGCGGCAACATGTTCTCCTGTCTGTATCTCTGCGATTACTGTTATGGGTGTATCCTCGGCCACGTTAGTGAGGTCCATGAGAGATACCATTAAGTTTGTAGTATCTACCTCGTTTATATCAACAAAGATATATTGACAAGGAGCACTGTCCAGGTGAGGGAGCAGCGATTCGATACTTGTAAACTCTGCGACCTCATGCCCCAATCGGTTAAAAAACTTAGTCGCAATCTTTCTCGTAATTCGATTAGGGTCTACCAACGCAATAGGGGCGTTTATCGGTTCTGTGTTAGAATGTGTCTCTGATTGAACAACTACAGCTTCCTGAACTGGGAAAGTGAAGAAAAACGTGGAGCCGTTTCCAACAGTACTTTCAACTCCAATCTGTCCTTCCATTAATTGGCTAAGCCGTTGACATACGGCCAGGTTAATTCCTCCCATTCGGTAGTCCTCGGGATGGGTAAGAGATTCGTTTAATTGGAGGAGCAGCTCCTCTGGAATCCCTATCCCTGTATCTGATATTGCAAAAGCTAATTCATAGTGAGAGATGTGTTGAGTTGCTTGTACATGAACTGATACGCTTCCTTGCTCAGTAGTTTTTATACCGTTGCTTAATAAGCTGGTCAGGATGAGGCTCAAATAGTTAGGATCTGTCTCAACCGCAAGAGGAACTCCTGCCTCAATGGTGTAAGATAATTCCAATTCTTTTTCAGTAGCTCTAGGAAGAACACGCTTGATGGAATCCTTAATACATTGTTGCAGGGTAACCGGAATAAATTCGGGCTTTAGCGTTCTTGCTTCTAATTGAGAAAGGATGTGTAAACTGTCGACCAACAGCTGGAGTGAGTCGCTTTTTGCATGGATAGAAGATGCAAGCGAGAGTTGGTTCTCGTCAAATAGCGTTTCTTGTAATAGTGCGGTAGAATTCTTGATATCATCCAAGGGGGAGGTAATCTCCTCACCAATTGATAAATAAAAATCAGTTTTAGTAGTTTTTAAATCGTTACTCTCTTCCTTGAGAAGCGTTACCTCGCCTTCATAAAACTGGATGGTTTCCAGTTGGGCCCGCATTCTACTTCTTAAGATCGAAACCCATATAAGAGATCCACCAATCCCTAAGAGTAATCCAAGAGAAATGTATCTGAACCTCGCAGGTGTCCACCATGTATCTGCCGTTTCCGGCGTCGCATCCTTGACTGTTTCGACAGTACTCTGCGCAAAAAGTAGCGTAGATTCTTGATCCACACCAGGTGAGATCAAAAGTATGAATAAAATAGCTATGCACCTGGCAGACATAGGCAACCTGGATAAATAATAAGTTATGAAGAACTCAAAGAGTATCGGAGAAGCTCATGCAACCTTGAATTCTTCCGGGACAATGTTGCATTCCGAAGAGTAGGATAGTGTATCCGATACTTTTCTTGAAATGATTGTGATGAAGGTCCTACAGCTTAACATCAGGTTACTGCTCATCCTCCTGGTATTAATTTTAGTTCATCCTACCTTCGTGGTTTTAGCGCAGGATATGGAGGTCGAGCCCTTTATTTATGGGGCCGATATATCCTTTCTTGACCAGCTAGAGCAAGCCGGGGTGGACTACAAAGAATCTGGGGTTTCTAAAGAATTGCTTGAAATCCTAAAAGATAACGGGATTAATACCATACGATTACGTTTATGGCATACTCCAAGAAGCGGTTGGAATACCCTTGAGAGAACACTTGCAATCGCAAGAAGAATACAAAGCGCCAATTTGAATCTGTTGTTGGATCTTCACTTTTCTGATACATGGGCTGATCCCGGAAAACAAACAAAACCTCAAGCCTGGGATAATCTAGGGTTCCAGATACTGGTGGACAGTGTCCATGTGTATACACGTAATGTTATGAGTGCTTTTAAGGAGCAGGGGACTATACCGGCCTATGTACAGATTGGAAATGAGATTAGTACGGGAATGTTATGGGATGATGGGCGTGTTGGAGGGCGTTT
>JAHQVL010000253.1 GCA_019634345.1 Rhodothermaceae bacterium | reverse complement strand
CACATTTGATGGACCGGCGCGAGGGCCGGAGGTGTTTCGATTTGAATCAGAAGCTGCTGGTTCGCACGTGATCGAAATTAAACCGTTTGAGGAGGAAGAGGGGCGATATGCACTTCAGCTGGATCGGGTCGAACCGGTTAAAACGGTACCGGCTGAACGCGTGGATCAACTGCTGGCCCTCTACGACAGCAACGATTCACCCGGTGCGGTCGTTGGTGTTGTGTCGGATGGGGAACTGACGTTTGCAAAAGGCTACGGACGGGCCCATCTCTCCTATGATCTCCCGTTTACGACCGAAACGGTGACAAACATTGGGTCCACGTCTAAGCAATTTACAGCCTTCTCAATAGCGTTGCTAGCGGAAAGGGGACACCTGTCGCTGGATGATGACGTGCGCGATTATATCCCGGAATTGCCTGATTTTGGCAGTGTGGTAACGCTCCGTCATATGATGACCCATACAACGGGATACCGTGAGTTCTTGAATCTGATTGCTATGACAGGGCGGCAACTCGGAAAGGGGGAGTTCATTGATCGAGATGAACTCATTGAAGTTGTACAGCGCCAGCCTGAATTGCAAAATGAACCCGGTGCCGAATGGAATTACAATAATACAGCATTTGGGTTGTTGACGATTGTCGTAGAGCGGGTCACCGGCGAGGAGTTTCAGGATTGGATGAAGGAGAATGTGTTTGAGCCTCTGGATATGCATCATACCATGTTTCGCAAAACGCAAGACACGATTGTACCGAATAGCTCGATGGGGTATATAAATGGTGAAGGTGGAGGCTATGTAGAGGCTTCTGATCTTGGGGGAGCGATGGGGGCCGGGGGGCTATATACGACCGTCGGCGACCTTGCCAAGTGGATGGCGAACTATCACAACGCTGTGGTAGGCAATGCGGAAACGATGAAAGCGATGACCACACGGTACGTATTGACCGATGGAGATACCACAGAGTATGGTCTGGGGCTTTTTATCGATGAGCAGAGCGGATTAAAACGCATCCAGCATGGCGGAGCCGATATTGCTCATCGGTCCATGTTTATGTATTTCCCTGAGATTAACAGTGGCGTTGTGGCATTAAGCAACTATGGGTCATTCCTGAACCCCGCTGGCGAAATCGCCGAGCTCTTCTTTGCTGATCGAATGATGCAGGATGAACCGGTTGTTATGACGCAGAATGAGGAGTCTGTCGCTGCCTTTAATCCGGATGACTATGAACCCGAGGCCTTTGATGAATTCGCTGGCCGTTATGAGTTGGAAGTTGCTCCAGGGTTTATTTTGACCTTTAGAAGAGACGGAGAAAACCTATATACGCAGGCAACCGGTCAAGAAGAACTCGAAATTTCCCCTACCTCTGATTCGACCTTCAAGCTTAAGGCCGTCGAAGCCAGTTTGACGTTTCATCGCGAAGTGGATGGTTCAGTGAAAAGCCTCACGCTACATCAGAACGGCCATCACATAGCGAATCGATTGGCAGATGAACCCTGGAAACCCTCCGAAGCCGATTTGGCCTCGTATAGTGGCCGCTATTTCAGCGAAGAACTGGAGACGTTTTATGACGTCATGGTTGAGGATAGTGCTCTTGTTATCACACAACGCAGGCTCGATAATATCAATCTCACGCCAACCAAAGAAGATCTGTTTAGAGGCAGCTATCCCATCGTAGAGGTGACGTTTACCAGGGATGACGCGGGCTCCGTGGATGGGTTATTGGTTTCAAACGTACGATCGCGAGGTATTCGTTTCGACAAGAACGCTGAATGACGTGGAGCAGCGATGCATAAGTTGTTAATTAATCTGTGATGCATTAGTATTGTATTATACCACGTTTAATGCCTTCCCCGTTATTGCAAACGTACCCCGTTTTTTGGCCCTGCTCACCAAAGCCAGGGATTCCGTCTATATTTGGAATTTATATTGCAGCATTCACTCCGATAGTTTCTATAGGGGCACTGTCTCGCAGAAACAATTCAAAAGGGGATGCCGTATTTTCAGGAAATAATGAAACTCTTTCGGAAGAGCATCTTATTGCCGCTGTTCGCCTTCGTATATAGTAGGTTCTGGAACGAATTTATATATATATATGAAAGATTGAAGCGGATACCTTTTACATCCAGGTCTAATGCATCCCCGGGCTTACATTCTGCAAAGATATACTATCTATCTGAATATGATATGAGTGATAATACCTCGAAAGCTATTGATGCTTTATATCGGAAACGCGCGCTCCCCATTTATGATATGATGTTACAGTCGTCAATGTCACGAAAGGAGACGATCGCAGTCATCGATAAACTTTCTTTACATGGCTTTGTCAAGACGAGCTACGATAACACGGTCGTGTCACTCACAAAACGAGGTAGAAAAGCGGGCACATTAGCTATCAAATCTATCATAGGATAAGTTTTACCGTTCTCTTCTAATTTAACATCTCTCTTCCATTGAGCGAAGGGCTCAATCGATATGTTCATCCTGGAATGTTTTGTGGTTCCTGGGACGATCGCGCTCATCCTGGGGTTGGCCTCTGCATTGCAACTGCTGCAGAGCAGGTCGGGCAATGTCACAACCGCGCTATTCTCCATCTCCGGTTCATTTTACGTCTTCATCCGCATGGCGCTCGCCTTTGTGGCCTACTTTTTTGCGCATCATTATGTGATTGGCGTAGATGGAGATCACGCTGAAGCGGCATTTAGTCTATCTGTAATAAAGAATCCCATTGAATTATTCAAAAGCCTATCCCTGCTGGTCGATCTACCAGTCTCTCACTTTTATTATGCCTTTGGGGCAGGGATAACGAGTGAATTGATGCTCCGCGGCGCGTTTCAGATCTTCACAGTAAAGGATCAGAAAGGGGAACGACCGTTCATGTTTGGGTTGCAGCGTCTTATACAGGCGCTGGAGAACTATACCTGTGATAGGGCGGCAACTCGAGATGCACACAACAAAAATAAGTTCATCGACAAGCACATCCCGGACATCTCTTTCCCGCAATTCATGGAGAGCATCGAACAGCGTCTCGGAGCAAACAATGCCGTTGTCGCCCAGGCGAAGGCCGCGGCATTCAAAGTGAAAATGAAACGGCACAAAGAATCCTACGACTCCGATCCAAACGACAGCTTCTACATTCGCCTGTTAGCTACGGATATCCTGAATACGTTTGGCAAGAGGACCATGAAGTATTATTGCAGGAGCGCAAAGGCGGATGCTGATAAGTTGGCTGTTGGGAAGACGGGGTGATGTCTGTTTATTTCTCATAGTGATGAAAGTCTGCCTTTAACACAACGTACGTGGTGCAACCTTCCCCTCACAACGGCGTGTATTGGGCTCCTATATCCCATTAACCCCTATTCTGATAAAACACCATGAAAAGCAAAGCTTCTGCTGTCTGGAAAGGCGACCTTAAAGGAGGCGAGGGCCACATTAGTACGAAAAGTTCTGCGTTGAACGATGTATCGTATACCTTTAAAACGCGATTTGAAGGAGCAGACGGGACCAACCCGGAAGAATTGGTTGCAGCAGCCCACGCGGGGTGTTACTCGATGGCGCTCTCTAACATCCTTGCAGGTTCTGATATGACGCCGGAGAGTGTTTCTACGGAAGCAACGGTTACCCTGGAAATGTTGGAAGGCGGTCCTACTGTCACCAATGTACACCTGGTTGTGAAAGCCTCTGTCCCAGGTGCCTCTGCTGAAGCCTTCATGGAAGCGGCCAACAAAGCAAAAGAAGGCTGCCCCATCTCTCGGCTATTGAATGCAGACATTACGATGGACGCGAGCCTAATCTAGATCATCTGAGAATCAGATGATCAGTTTCTTGTTTCTCGTTTCTTGTTTCTTGTTTGCCGGGTGTGGATTAGAAAATCCCAACAACCAGAAACGAGAAACGAGAAACAAGAAACCAATCATGGAGGGGCTCCATGATTAAACAACTCTCCCCCGGCGTTCGGTATATGCTGGTAGCGGCGATGGGGTTCGCAGTCATGCATGCCATTATCAAGTCGCTCTCTTCCTTCCATGTGTTGCAGGTCATTTTCTTTCGGTCGAGTATCACGGCCCTTCTGTGTACGATTTTCTTGAGTCGGCAAGGGGTTGCGTTGGTTGGGAATAACCCGCGGTTCCTACTGCTTCGGGCTGGGGTGGGTGTGGTTTCGATGACCAGTTTTTTTACAACACTGCATCGCATTCCGATGGGTGCCTCGGTGTCGTTAAAATACCTGTCGCCTGTGTTTGCTGCGGTCTTTGCGGTCCTGTTTCTAAAAGAGCGGGTTCCTCGGTATAAATGGTTCTTCTTTGGGATGGCTGTGATAGGCGTGACACTGCTGAAAGGGTATGATGCGCGTATCGATACATTCAGCCTTGTCCTGGGACTGACAGGTGCTGTAACAGCGGGGTTTGTCTATGTAATCATTCGTCGTATTGGGCAAACAGAGCATCCGCTGGTCATCATCAATTATTTCATGATGCTAGCGATGATCTTCTCTGGGCTCGCGATGATTCCCTTCTGGCAAACGCCTGTGCTGTATCAGTGGCTGCCTTTATTAGCAATGGGATCAATCGGTTACTTCGCGCAAGTATTCATGACCAAAGCGCTGCAGATTGAGGAAGCGAGTAAAGTAGCTCCTATCAAGTACATGCAACTCATCTTCTCATTGATCATCGGTTTTGTGTGGTTTGGGGAAACGTATACGGTGCTGAGTATGGTGGGTATCCTGCTAATCCTGTCGCTCGTGGTACCGAGTATGCTGAATAAGTGAGTAGTTGTGTGTGAAGCGAAGACCTCTAGTCTTGTCACCCTGAGCCCGCCGAAGGGTCTATGCCTTTCTCTAGCGTAGATGCTCTCCTGGTGCATAGATCCCTCGGTAAACTCGGGATGACAAGGAAAAGGCCTTAACGACTCTGGAAAGAGAAGAAGAAAAAATGAGTAACAGGGTGTCGGGTACAAGAAGGGTTTTGCGCATCTGTTGCCTGTCGGTGAATTGCACTGACCTTCTATGCACATGACTACCTTTATATAAAAATGAAACGTACAGTACAAATTGGAATTCTGGCAGCCGGCTTTTTGCTTATCGCGTCCGGTGCTACGTATGCGCAAGACATCGACTGGGCTGTTGCTGGCAATGGAGTCGGCACGGACCAGGGGACGGCCGTAACAACTGATGCACACGGCAAGATATATCATGCTGGTGATATTGGAGGCCGCGCTACATTTGGCCCGGGAGAACGCAACGAAACAGCTGTAACTGGCAACCATTATGTCGCCAAGAACGAGCGGGATGGAGACCTGATTTGGGTAACTACTATTAATGCGAGTGCGATGGACGGTGGTACGCTGAAAATCAGAGGTATTGGGGTTGACTCTTACCACAATGTCTACATCACTGGGGATCTTGTCCTGGGTAATGTGATCTTTGGCGTCGGCGAGGCCAATGAAACCACGATCAATACAGGAGGCAATAATACAGATATATTTGTTGCCAAGTTTGATGCAAACGGCCTATTTCAATGGGTGCGTACAGCCGGCATCAGTGAAATCAGCAGCAGTTTGGATATTGCTGTAGACAAACACGGCGGCAGCTATATTACGGGATTCCATCGATCCTCGATCGTTTTTGGAGCAGACGGAGCCGGAGAGGTGATTGAGCTTGACACCCAGGGGGGTGTTTTTGACGCAGATATCTTTATCGTCAAATACGATACAAACGGCGATCTTGTATGGGCGAAAAGTGCCGGCGGATCGGAAGCATTCGATTTCGGTGCCGGTATTGAGTTAGACAAAAAGAACAACGTTTTCGTAACCGGTCGTTTCTTTGGTCGGAGTGTTTTCGGAAAGAATACAAAATTCGAAACAGTTATCGTCTCTAATGGAGATGCTGATGCGTTTGTAGCGCGCTACTCATCTAGCGGAGCCCTCAAGTGGGTAGTAGGCATTGGGGGAACCGGTTTTGACGAAGGAAGCGATATCGACATTCGAAATGGTAAAAGCGCTGTAGTTGGTATCTTCACGGGCGTTGCGACATTTGGTACTACGAGTGGTCCTACCCTGCAGCGTACCGCGATGGGTGTGGATAACATATTCGTTGCCCGATACAACCGCGCAGGGCGCCTCCTCTGGGCCAACGATATGTTTATGGATGATAACCCGAATTTCTTTCAGGATATCGGATACGGGAAATACCAGGAGAGCTGCGTTCTAAGTAATTACAATGGGAACGCAACGTTCGGATTTGGCACTGCGGATGAGGTGAATCTGACTACAGGCGATCCCAACATGTTCTTTGCCTGCTTCTCAGGAAATGGCACTTTTAAATGGGCCGCCGATGATCCGGCTACCTTAAACGCGGGCACTACGTTCTCTGCACCTGCTATCACCTCAAAGGGAGAGATCTTGACCACAGGCGGTTTCTTAAATTCGACCGATTTCGGTCCTGGCGATACCAATGAGACTACACTTACGAGCGCAGGAGCCAGGGACATCTTCCTCGGCAAGTATCTCATTGAAAAGCCGCAGTTGGGAATCACAACTGAGAAGGGAGGAGATGTTGCCAGCGAATTGATCAAAGATCGAGTACCTGATTCCTATACGTTAGGCCGTAATTATCCTAATCCGTTTAATCCGCAAACGACCATCCAATTCGGGCTCCCTGAAGCGGCTAACGTTACGCTCCGCGTCTACGACATGAGCGGCCGTCTCATCCAGGAATTGGTGAACGGCACCCTTTCAGAAGGCAACCACGAAGTACAGTTTAATGCAGGCCAACTACCCAGCGGCACCTACCTCTATCGGCTCGAAACGCCGGTAGGCGTCGAGACACAGGTGATGACCTTGCTAAAATGATGTAGCAGGACCTTGTCAATAGGTAGTTGTTTGTTCTTTGTAACGATGTATTTAACGGAGCGAGGGCCGGGCGTCTTCGACGATGAATCACACTGATGTTCGCGTGTTTAGGCAGATGCCATTAACGCCTGATATGGGATTCGTCGGGAGCTGCCACGATCTAGAATCGCGTGTTTATGCGCTGTTATACAGCGCCAGTAACGCATATTTGAGCCGTGGATTCTCCAGTCGTGCCCGGCCCTATCTCCAGATTCGTTTAAGCGGGTTGTAGCGCAGCCCAGAGGAAGCCAGTCAGTTCACGAGCGACCGCAACAGCGGCAACCGAGCGTGGTTTTCGATGCAGGAGTGCATGGAAGCGTTTGAAAAGTCTTTGCTGGGCTTTCCAGGTAATGGCCAGTATTCTTGGGGCATCTTCTGGCTCAAGGAGTGCTTGTCGCCTCTTGAGTGGATGTCCTCTTGTGGGTCTGGCCGCATATTTCCAGGCGGCCGATACAATAGCTTTTCGTGCATGGCTATTGCCAGCCTTGGTGATCGAACCGCGTTTGGTATAGTCACCGGATGAATGTTCGCTGGGCACCAGGCCCAAGTAGGCCATCAATTGACGCGGATTAGCAAAGCGGCGAATGTCGCCGATCTCAGCAGCAAGCGTTATTGCGCTCAGTGTAGCGATGCCCCGGAAGGCACCGAGCTTACGAACTGCTTCCCGGTAGCGAGGCTGCTCGGCTTCGCGTTCGATCCGTGATTCCAAAGCACTGATTTGTGCTTTGATATACTCGATCTGCTGCGTATAGGTCTCAAGCACCATCTGGTCGCGTTGGTCCAGACGCTTTTCGCGAGCAATACGATTGATCCAAAGCCAGAATCTCTGCGACCAGTTTGTGCCGCCTGTGAAGGAGAGTCCTCGGGCTAAAAGAAGCGAAGTAACACGCTTTTTGGTGCGGTATAGATCGTCGACCAGTGCCTGACGGCATCGGATCAGTGCTCGGGTAGCTTCTTGCTCGCGATCTGGGACGTCAACGCCTTTAAGCAGACCGGCTGCGTAGAACGAGGCCAGTTTACGTGCATCAATCCGATCATTCTTGACCCGGTCTCCGCTTCGGCGAGGGATGGAGGAAGGAGCGATCACTTCACAGTGTACCGACAAGCGGGTGAGTTCATGGTAGAGCACAAAACCGCAGCAAGAGGCTTCGTAGCAGCAGCGAGGTTCACCTACGCGGCGGCGAATCAGTTTGATGAACTTCTTGATGGATTCGAAACTGTTCGTGAAAACCCGCTCGAGAAGAACATCACCTTGATCAAGTACGCAAGCACTGATTGTGTTCTTGTGTACGTCGAAGCCAACGGTGACGAATTTGGTAGATTCGTTAGAAATATCGATGTTATTCATAGGACCGTCCGTTTAGTGGATGAATCGAAATCAACAGGCAAGATAGCCTATATCCTCGACTCGGGCGGTCCTGCTATATTATCTAACGACCTATCAGTCACTCTAAGCGACATTATTATTCGCCTCCAGTAACATAGTGGATGGAAGACGTATTGTTTTTGGTGAGTTCATCTCACATATTACAACAATACATGTACCGATAACCTTTACGGCTTCCATCCACTATGTTTTCTTTTAAGCGCTCCCCTCTTCTCCTTCTTCTCAT
>JAHQVL010000252.1 GCA_019634345.1 Rhodothermaceae bacterium | reverse complement strand
TCGGCGTGTTAATCAATTGCATACCTACTATCCCTACCTGGCTCAGCATAAGTGGAATCACTAAGAACGAAATGAGCATGGAGTACTGACTATGCCAATCACCGAATAGGTGTATATCTGAGTACTTAAATCCAGGATAGACAATCAATTGGACTATCCAGATTAATACCAGCAATCCAAAGTCAACAACGGTTCTTGCTTCTTGCATAGCGGATGACAGGAAGATTGGAGTTCGTTTCAGCAACCTCAAGTAGTTTATACAGGAGGTATGCGTTTAATACATTACACGTGCCCTCCTTTAAAAACTACGTGTGCACGTGCATCTACTGAAAAAACAACCATCTTGCACGATTATGTATACATTAAAACGATCAATTGTCGTTCCAACTACGATGGACGAAGCTTGGGATTTCATCCGCAAGCCTCAAAACCTGAACCTGATTACACCGGATGACATGGAATTCAAGATTATGTCTGAAGTCCCTGATGAGATGTACAATGGGTTAATTGTCAAGTATATTGTTAAACTTCCGGTTATGGGTTCTCAGGAATGGGTTTCCGAAATCAAACATGTTCGAGACGGGCGCTCTTTTGTAGACGAACAACGCATTGGGCCCTACAAATTGTGGTATCACTACCATGAAATAGAGCAGGTTGATAATGGGGTGTTATTCACCGACGAGGTTACCTATGAGGTGCCTTATAGCATATTCGGGAAGATCGCTCACGCCGCGTTTATTGGTAAAACGCTAGAGCGTATTTTCAACTACCGGAATGAACGTTTTAAAGAGTTGTTATCCCGTCCACTGGAAGTTGCATAAGACCGAGTACTCGTTGAATCATCGGACGTATTTTCTAGCCAATCCGAAAACTTCGACATCGTTTCAAAATATTGGATTGAGCTAATAGAGGATTTGGTGGTTCTGTTTGGGTCAAGTTGTAGCTCGACAGGACCACCAAATACCAGATGATAGGGTCTATTGCGGTCGTACACTTGTTCAAGCAGATCTATAACGTGATATACTTCTGGGTACGTAGACGGCGGCATAAGTGCTATGCATACCAACGATGCATCATACTCAATCTGTGCCCTCGAAAAGTCTTCAGAAGGTACGTTTAGGCCCAGATAAACTACATCCCATCCATGGCTTTCCAATACCAGCTTTGCCATCAGGCATCCTAATTCATGGGCCTGACTCCGGATACAACCTAGTACGGCCCTTGGCCTTGATTTTTCCGGGGCATTAGGAGTACGATCTGCCCATTCTGATCCAGTGCTCATACGGACCAGAAGGTCACGCATCAAATACGTAATGCGGTGTTCATTGCCTATACTCAAGTCTCCATTTAAGTACGCATCTCCTACGGTACGCATGATTGGAGCGATAATTTTGTCCATTTGCGCAGAGAGGGGGTACCCCTGGCGCTTTAGAAGTGTAAGTAACTTGAGCATATAATAGAATTCAGGACCCTGAATCCAATGTGCACCCAGATCGGCTAGCTGTTGAAAGTCTTTTTTCTTTTCAGCATCAAGCAACCCTTCCCATACGGCTTCTGCATACGCATCAAATACCTGTAACTCACATGCAATTCCTTTCGTCTGGGAAAAGTCCATGAGGGCGTCGAAGGGGATTCTGCGATGGCCCCCGGGTGTTTGAAAACACGTAAGCTGATTCTGCGAGCACCAGCGTTTAATGGAGGATTCATGGACGTCCAGAAGCTCTGCAGCCTGCCGAGTTGTAACCGTTACTGCTTTGTCACTCATCTAATCAGTCGGAAAATGTTACAAGACTTCCTGATTTTAAAAGGTGCTAAGGATCTGTGATCCGCGTTATGGTTTCCTTAGCATGAGTGTATTTTTACAAAAAACGATCAAATCGGTTTCAGTGCTCGTTTACCATTTGTCGTTGAACTCGTAACCGAGTTGAATGAGCAGATCATTGTAGTGGACTTTGAAGTAATTGATGTGCTCGTCATTGAAATGGTTTTTCCAATCCCCGTGGACTCCCTTGCGGTAGTGGCTTTTTATATTCTCTTCTCCTTTTTTCCGGCCACCGGCAAGCTTCTTAAAGCTCAGTTTTTCGGTGATCTCTTCTAAAGCAAAGCGCGGCATTTGATGTACCGGCCGTTTGGGCACTGGTATCATGGGAAGGCCTCCAGGCATGTACTTCCTGCCTTTGTAGTTGAGGCGGTTCATTTTGAGGCGCAAAGATCGCGCTTTTTTTCCTATACCACGCCACTCTTTTTCGTCGAACATATCCAGGAATTTAAGAATGCGTTCAAACATCCCGAGCGGGTCCGTACTAAGGTCTTCCATCTTCAGCTCTAGGATATGATCTTGCTCATAGTCCCATGCTGCCATCTCCTCAAATTGTTCTCGAAGATAGTCCAGCTCATAAAATAGCCCTTCCTCCTTCGACAACTTCTGGAGATTATCTCTCAGATCATTAAGCTCATTCCAGGTAGGCGCCTTGAGGCTGTGCAAATGCGAGAAGTAGGCAGACACTACAATGTCTCTCGGATCTCGTACAACATGGAACGCTTTGTGTATCTTGAGGTCCTGGGTGTATTTGATGTTCGTATTGATGTACGAAAGAAATTGGATGCCTTCTTTTTCTGGTAGCGGCCCAACTGTACCGTATTTCTCAAAGGAGTAGGGCTGATGAACAATCTTAAAGGTTAACCCCATGTGCAGGCAGATTTCTCTCAGGATATTGTCAATCCACCCGGTAGCACATTTGTGATGCCCAAAGTACATACGAAGAGGGAAAGCGGATGAAGAACCCGTTGTGATCTTCTGAATAGAGTTGCTCAGGGCTGGCGGAGAGATATCTTCGGTCACTTTCATACTTGTTTTCAATTAGCTAAGGGGTACCTCAGAACGCTCGGCAGTTTTTGAATAGGACTGCACGAATTCTATCATAAATTGGTCAAGCTGTTCTGAGAGGTACTCCCAGTCAAATTGCTCTACTTTAGAAACATGAACCGGGGGTTGTTGAAACGCTTTTACGATGCCATCACCATAGGCTTCTACTTGAGGAGATGCAAATACGAGATTCTCAAATCCGAGGCGTTCTGCTTCTGTAATCCGAGGAACTACCACGGGCTTGCCGGCAGCCGTGTACTCGAATATTTTGATCGGTGATGCGGCGTCATAATATACGGCTTCGTCCACAGGATACATACCTACGTCGGTCGCAGCGAAGTACGATGCGATTTCTGCGTAAGGAACAGGCCCTGTAAAAATGAACGTATCTTCCGCATTCGGAATTTTGCTGAGCGCAGCTTCAATTGCCGGGGAGTGACCGACGAGCAGGCACTTAAGGTCTGGCAATTGCTTTTTTGCATGAAGTACTGATTCAAGGAAATACAATCGCGGGCTGCATGTGAGGCCAATTAAGCTGACCACCTTTGCATCTTCAAGCCCTAGTTTCTTCCGAACGGCATCTCCTGAGCCGTTTCGCATTTTTTTGATGTCTGCTCCGTTCGGTAAATACAAACTCGGCTTATGGTACCCTTCAGCACGCTCCTTGGCAATGCTCGATACGCAGAGAACGGCGTCTGATTCCTTAATGTATCTCTTCTCTGGATGATCGGGTTTTGCTACCCAATCCGCACAGTCCAGGTAATCAAAGATGAGAGGAACGTCCAGATCAAAAGGAGGATAGCCGGTCATGAAACTTGTAGGGCCGGCGATAACAAGTTCTATATCACATTCCTTGATAATCCGCCTGATGTCCTCATGGAAAAAGCGTTCATTTATACTAACGTTTTCATAATCCTTTTTGCGAAAAGGCTTCATGAAATCCGGGATGCGCCGTATATGAAACGCATCCAGATCATCGATCTTCAATGGATAGAATCTCAAGCCAGCCATAAACGCTTTTAATCGATCACCGTGTGACCACGTCTCCCAGGTGAGCGTATAAATGTGATGTCGATCTTTCAAAAACTGGATGAAATACTGATCTCGTCGATGAGCACCAGGTTCTGAGGGGCTATGAGGTATCCAGAGGATATTCATGACGCTAAGGCTTCTTTTAGAATGTTAACTATGCGCGTTGAAGCAGTACCATCTCCGTAAGGATTTGCTGCTTGAGCCATTGCCTGGTGATTACCCATGTCCATCAGGCGATCTACTTCCGCCAGGATTCGTTCGGTATCGGTACCAACTACACGTACAGTACCCGCTTCTACGGCTTCTGGACGTTCGGTAACATCTCTAAGAACGAGAACCGGGACGCCCAAAGAAGGAGCTTCTTCCTGTATGCCACCGGAATCGGTAAGGATTAGGTAGCTCTTTGACATTAGATGAGAGAACTGGAGATAGTGTAACGGCTCCGTTAAATGGATCCGATCAATGTCACCGAGCCGCTTGAACACAGGTTCTTTCACGTTCGGATTGTAGTGCACCGGGTAAATGATTTCTACATCTGGGTAGGTATCGACAATTTTATGCAATGCATTACAAATGTCTTCCAGCGGCTTGCCATGATTTTCTCGTCGATGTGCTGTGACGAGAATAACTTTTTTGTTCTCCCAATCAATATCCAATGGGAGCTCGCACGGTTTTTTTACAACCAGTTGAAGCGCATCAATGACGGTATTCCCCGTGATGCAGATATAATCATTATTGATGTTTTCCTTAACGAGATGATTGGCTGCAGTTTGAGTTGGAGCAAAATGAAAGGTAGATAACGCATCTACCAGGTGCCGATTCATTTCCTCAGGAAAAGGTTGGTAACGATCGTATGTGCGCAGTCCCGCTTCAACATGGCCTACCGGTATTTTATGATAATAGGCTGCCAATGCAGCGGCAAGAGATGTGGTTGTGTCCCCATGAACGAGAACGCAATCTGGCCTAACTTCTCCGAAAAGTGAATCAAGGCGTTGGATAAGCCTGGATGTGAGGCCGGCTAGTGTTTGGTTTGGAACCATAACATCTAGCTCGTAGGTAGGCGTAATTTCAAAAATCTCCAGGACTTGTTTCAACATCTCTCGATGTTGTCCCGTTGAACAAGATAGGGCTTCGAAGGTGTCAGGGTATTTTTGGAGTTCAGGTATCAGAGGAGCCATTTTGATAGCTTCGGGACGCGTCCCGAATATCACCATCACTTTATATTTTTGATTCATTTTTTTTAAGGGACACCTTAAAACAGGTCCTTGGGTGTAACAGATTGATGAGCAAATTCAATAGCCTGGATAGCAAACATGGTTGGCCAGGCGTACATCATATAATTTGTTCGAAAGCGGCCATTTGTATAATAGAGGCCACCATCTGGGCTTTGCATCTGATTCTTAACGAAGGAGATAGCTTCTCTGTAATTCGATTCAAAGCCAGCGCCTGCTAAGGCAAAAAGACGTGCTGCTTGAGAAGAGGCGTCGGCAGCCTTAAAGGCATCAACCGATTGCCTGACCCGCTGTTTAAATCCACGTTGGTCTGCATAAACCTGGTATACGGATCCGTCAGAATTTTGAGATTTTTTGAGCCAATGAATGCCTTTCAACGCTGCATCTGTATATTTCTGCTCCCCGGTATAAGCGCCGGCTGATAAGAAGCCTTCACAGGCGTAACAATGGGCGTGCGTAAAGACAAAATTTTTGGTAGGCATGGACCAGAATAACCCTTCATCTGACTGCAACTTGAGGGTGTAGTCACATACTTTACGGCCTCCAATATCAAATCGTTCTTCCCCTGTGCCCGCAGCAATTTTTAGAAGGGCCATCGCATTTTTTACATGAATACAGCTACCGTCTCCAAAGAAGTTGCCTGTATTCATGTGGCCCGTTTGTGCAGAAAATTTTGCTCTGAAAGAACCGTCTTCCCGCTGCATTGAAAGTAACCAATCTCCGGCTCTAATCGCACTCTCAGCGTACTTCTCTTGAGGATCGATCGCATACAGATCCATGATGCCCATTGTACACATCGATGTGTCAAATGTGAACTGCTCTCCATTTGCACAAGAGGCGTCCGGTTTTGGACAATGCGGATATGCTCCGTTATCCAACTGAATGGATAGCAGAAAGTCAGCAGCATGCCGTGCAGCTTCCAGGTATTTATCATCCTTGTGATATCTTGAGAGATGGGACAACAGACTCACACCGTAACCGGTGATCTCGGTATATTGCCCCGGATTATGCCCCGTCTTCCCATGGACACCATGGTTGAATGAGCCGAATCCCGGATGAGCAGAATTGGTATTTCTAACAGGATCTTGAGTGAGCCATTCGATCATCCGCTTTAGGGATGTATCTTTGTCTCTTTCGATCTGAGCGAGTGAACCGGGAGGATTAGATTGATTTGAAGCAATTGCTGATGTAGCGTCCATCGAGGCACTTGGCTGATTCATTACGGTAATAAAGAGGTTCCGTGCACGGGTCAGTAGATGGTATCGGTCTAACAACTCTTCTCAAAAGAAATGGCTTGAAGTAAGCTGTTTAGACCCTTTTTGCTATTACTCGTTACAGTCTATCATGGTGCGTGAGGAACTGGTGAGAATGAAGCGGAAAGGATCCAAAAGCGCTAAAGATTAATCACTAAAAGCGGATAGCCGATTTGGGTTTTGATTGATTAATTGGATGTACAATGGCAAAATATAGCCATGCAGCACTATAATCCTCCGAAATGAGTAATAAAAGCATGTATATACCGTCTTCATCGGGATTGAATAAATGGTTCAACCTTCTGGCAACCATACTGGTACCTTGTCTTTTTCTTAATGTACATTTCATTGAACAAAGCCCACCTTTGGATACTGCCCCGGATTTTTCATTGATCGACTTGGAAGGCAATACCCATCAACTTTCTCAATACAAAGATCAATACGTTGTACTGGAATGGCTTAACCTCCGGTGCCGTACAGTAGACCGTCTCTATAAGACAGGGGCTATTCCTGCTCTCCAACAGCAATTAGCTGATGAAGAGGTGGTCTGGCTTTCAATTACATCGTCAGAAGTAGGTAAAGGAGAAGGCACGGTGTCGAAAGAGCAACTGAAGCGCCGCCTTGAGAAAAGAGGCGGCCAACAAGAGGCTGTTCTGCTTGACGAGATGGGGCAGGTTGGCAAGCTTTACGGAGTCAGCATTGAACCCTATTTTGTAGTGATCGGACCTGACGGGAAGATGTTATATGAAGGCGCATTTGATAACATACCTGATCCTCGGGCGGAGCAAAACGAAGAGCTGTTTAACTATGTCGAAGCTACTGTAGAGCAAGCGAAAGGGGGAGAAGAAGTGAGTATTAGAATCACAGAACCCTATGGGTGTGAGGTAAAATACCAGCGATAAAAAATGGCATAAATTTGAACGCCCGGTCTGCTGGGGACAGAACCGGGCAACTCTGGTTCAGAAGAACCTGCTTAGCTTTAGACGTCTATATTATATATATTTTAAGGTAAGATTGCAAATCTGTCTTACCTATATATGTGTTATGCTCTAGTTGCCTGGATTATTATGCCGAATGCGATTCTTTTTATTATTTATTCAGGAAGCGCTTTCCAGGGTAATGTTTTTTAAACAGAGCGCTTATTTTTGTTAGATAAATTAGTGCAGAAGACGCTATTGGAGAGGAGGAAATAATTGAAAAAAAATTTTTTGAGTGCCTAATTTTGATCGGTCAGGCTCAATAAATCGCGCCGATTACGAGAGAACCGTATGTTGTTGTGTATCTTCTGACCTCAATATGCTGATGCGCGCACCACTCCCACATAATTACTTTACTAGCATGTCCTGTACAATGTGTACATCCACATCTACTAAAAGCAGGTGTATATCAACCCTTCTTGTTCTGCTCTTGCTTGGCTTTTTTTCACAGAATGCTTTTGCCTGGGTATTTGATACAGATCCTTTTGTTGAAGTCTCCGGTGTAAATTATCAGGTGGGTGGAGTAAATGACCTGTTGCAGGATGAGGTTGGATTCATTTGGATGGCAACGGATAGAGGGTTACTGAGATACGACGGCAATGACCTGGTTCAGGCTCTCGATATCGACCCTGATGCCGTTTGGCTTGATCGTGTTAACATCCATGATCTTAGCCTGGATTCTAAGGGACGCATCTGGATCCTTTTTTTTAATGGGATTGGATATTGGGATAGTGAGGCTCAATCGTTTCACCAGGTTTCTCATATTGCCAATAAAGAAAGCACCGTTATTCTGGAGCAAGGCAAGGATCAGTATTGGATAGGTACTAAAGATGGGCTGTATTTCTATGATGCTTCCGTTGCAATAGACCGGTCCTTAGAACGCCTCGTTTTTGTTAATGAAAATCAAGATGGCAGAAATCGTAATTTTATTACGTCGCTCTATCTAGACACCAATGATCGGTTGTGGGTGGGTACATCAGAAGGCCTATGCATCTTGGACACACAAACCAGGCAGATCCAAGAAGTGTTTGCGCCAGATGCCCCTTTGGCAACGCCCTTCGTTTCTTTTATTGAAAAAGATGCGAGTGGAGGTATGTGGATCGGCACCCGAGAGAATGGATTGATCTACGTTGAACTCCTATCGGAGGAAGAGGGCGTATCGACTCCTACCATTGACTATTTCACGAACGTACCCTCTCCGCACCTCCTCTCAGTCGAAAAAAAGGACAACGGTCAATTATATATCGGAACAGCAAGCAAAGGATATTTTGTTTGGGATCCTCTCCTACAACAACACCCTGATTCGCTATCTAACCAACCAAACGCGATTGCAAAGACGTTCTTCTCCGGTGCCAGGGTCCAATCCTTGTTTCTTGATCGTACAGGTTTGTTATGGGTGGGTACTGCCAATGGAGTCTACAAGAGCACGCGAAGGCCTGTGTTCTCAAGTACGAACTCACTAAGTCAACATTTGCAGGCCCTAAACATAAAGCACGTAAAGTCACTAGTAAAAGATGCGAATGGGCATTATTGGATTGGTGCTTTTGGTGAAGGTGTTGTACGGGTCGACGAGCAAAAGGGTGAAATTACGCACTATAAAAATGTACCCGATAAGGCGAATTCATTGGTGGATGATCGCGTTCTTGCTCTGGATGTTGACAAGGATCTCAATGTCTGGATCTTAACTAGTGGAGGTATAAGCAGATTTGATCTTAAGAGCGATTCGTTTTCATCCTATCTGGAATCTGATGACGTTTCGATTGTTGACGAAAAGGTGATCTTTCAAGATATATTCGTTAGCGATGCAAACGATGTATGGGTGGCTACTTCATTTGATGGCATTCTGAAATATGACGTAGATAATGACCGGTTTGAATCAAGGGAATTACCTCTCAAAGTCAGCAATGAAGAGTCCCTGTTGGAAATACGTCAAGTGATTGAGGACAATGAGGGCGGGCTTTGGTTTGCCGCCGGCAAAGGTGGACTGCTGAAATATGATTCTGAGAGTCAATTTATTGAAGAGATCGTATATACGAACGAAGTGGATGAGGCGGTTTTAGCGGGGAAAGAGGTGGTTTCACTAACACAGTCCTTAAATGGCGATCTGTGGGTGGGTACACTGCAATCAGGTGCGTTCAGAGTGAATCCCAAGACGGGTGGTATTGTGCAATACTCTCGTAAACAGGGGCTTCCAGGTAATGAAGTACGGTGTATTCTTGAAGATCAAAAAGGGTATGTTTGGATTGCTACCAGGGATGGGTTGGCACGCTATAATCCTGATTCAGATGCCCTCTTGAAATATGATGAGCATGATGGATTGATTTCGACGCAATTCTATTACAACTCGTGCATACTATCCGAAGGGAGTCTGTTCTTGGGAAATAATCTGGGCGTCGAAGTACTGAATATTGCAGCGCTTGACGATCTGGAATCCAGGCCCAGCGTTCAACTGTCTTCCATACGTGTATTGAATACGCCTCTCCACCTGAATGATCAGCGCCAGCCTATACAACTCGAGAGAGATCATAACCACATTCGCTTTCAGTTTTTCTTGCCGGATTATCTTGACCTGGGGGAGAATCAGTTGATGTACAAATTAACGGGAGTGAATGACGAGTGGGTGGCCGCAGAAGAAAAAAACGTGGTGACATTTACTGATTTACCTCCTGGAACACACCAGTTGTTTGTTAAGGGAGCTAATCATCGAGGTGTGTGGAGCGAACCTTCGATCTATTCTATTCAGGTTTCCTCGATCCGGTGGTTCTTTTATGGAGGGATTGGATTGACGGGTTTGATCTTCATGGGAGGCATAGGTGTCTTGCTCAGTTATCGAAAAAAATACCGAACTCGAATAAAAGAGCTTGAAGGAGAAAAGCTTGCATTGCAGGACGAAAGCCAGCAGAGTGTAGAACGTACAAAAGCGGAAATTGCGAGAGATTTGCATGATGATCTCGGCGCTGATTTATCAAGATTGGTCCTTTCTATTGAAAATAGATTACAACGAGATGATCTAAGCGATTTTAGTCTTTCATGGACGAAGGAGTTATGGGAGTATGCACAGCGTGTTACGAGAGAGGTGCGCTTCTTGTCATGGAGTGTTGATCCCGACCGCAACTGGTTACCAGATTTGGTAGACCGTATCTACAGGGAAGCTCACGACTCTTTTGATGTGGATAAAATTCAGTTCTTGACCTCTAAGATTCCGCATATTCACCTGGTACCGAGCATAAGAAAGGATATCTTTCTGATTGTCCGAGAGGCAATGACGAATATAATTAGCCATGCAGAGGCCGAAAAGATTAGAATCCAGGTTAATTATAAAAAGAAGATGTTGGAAATTGCCATTGAAGATGATGGCGTAGGTTTTGATGTGGATCAGGTGTTGGAAGGAAATGGGTTGAGTAATATGCGTAAGCGAGCCAGTAACTTGAATGCCAACTTATTTTGGGAGACCACACAAGGGCATGGTACACGGGTTGTTTTTCAATTTTTGATTGAATGAGTTGACCGGGTGGAATTAATCCATCAGTACGTATACACTTCAAGTGTTAGAATTTGGGCAGTGTTAATATGATTGATGTTTGGGTAGTTGATGACAGCAAAGAACAGCGTAAGGAAGTATCTATTCTTGTAAATAGTGCTTCCGATATGAAGTGTGAGCGCGTTTTTGCGAATTGCGAACGGTTATTTGAATACATTGAGACGGAGGAAGAGGTGTCCCTTCCTAACGTGGTTATTATGGACTACCAATTAGATGGCTCGTCCATCGATGCCCGTATGAACGGCATTGATGGCGCGAAACGCCTGAAACGGGAAATACCTCAAATTGCTATTGTAATGCTAACCATTAATGATAGCGTTAATACCATATTTAAGGCCATTGGGTCAGGGGCGTGTGGATATATCATTAAACCCCCTAAGATCGATACACTCTTGTCTGCGATTCGGCAAGCCCATTCAGGAGGGCTCTGGATGCCGCCAATGGTAGCACAACGTGTATCGGATTATTTTCAACAGCATATTAGTCCGGGTGAAAACATTCTTTCTGATCGGGAGAAGGAAGTCCTAACCATGATGGAAAAGGGACTAAAACAAAAACAAATTGCAGAGATGCTAAGCCTCAGCCGGCATACGGTAGATTCGCATCTTCGAAATATCTACCAAAAATTGCACGTGCATTCTGCGCATGAAGCGCTGGCAAAGGCCATTCGTAAAGGGTATCTCTAGGGGAATGGGATGGACTGGGAATTGTTGTTTATTGTACTTCTTTCGGTTGGGGCTATCCAGGGTATCGTTCTCGGAGTGTTACTTCTGAGAGCCACCCAGCATAATCGCTATGCAAACAAAGTCCTGGCTGTGCTTCTTTTTTTCCTTTCGTACCAACTCGTTGTAGAGATTTTAGCTGCAGTAGGAACGCTGCATACAGGCACTGTTCTCTACCATCTTTTCCTGGAATACAATTGGGTTTATGGACCCCTGATCTTCTTTTATGTAGTCAGTTTTTTAAATCCCGAATGGAGATTGGGGAAGAAAGACTGGCCCCACTTGATTCCGTTTATCATTGAGTTTTGTGTCGGCAATTTTGTTAAAACGCAGAATCTTTTTTGGGATGGGACAGCGGAAAGTTTGTCTTGGCTTGGGTTGAAAGGGTATGTATTGTGGATTCAGACACCCATCCAGGAAGTTGTAGGGGCTGGTTTGATTATTGGGTACTCGTGGTTTGCGTTCAAGAAAGTGAGGACCGTCGCAATCGAATACCCTGCCTTTTCCGAAAAGCTAAGGTGGATTCGTACGCTGTTATATATATATGTTGTTGTTGCCGTGCTGGTTACTGGATGGGGCATCGTAGACTATTTCTTTTTTGATTATGCCTTCAACCCGACCTATATATACCCTGCATACATAAGCATTTCTATCTTGACCTACATCCTAGGCTTATTAGGGTTCATGCATCGAAACGATTCATTTACCTCACGAATGGGTTCTCGCAAAAGCACTACCGGGGAATGGGACTCTATTCTTGATGCATTTGAGAAGGTTATTGTGAATCATCAACTCTACAAGAATCCCCGTTTATCTCTTTCTGAGGTAGCTGAAACGCTTCGGGTAAAGCCTTATCAACTTACTGAAGCCCTCAACGGGGGGAAAGGGGTCCCCTTCAAAGAGTACATCAATGAATGCCGGGTCAATGAGGTGCTGCGCTTGATGCGAGATCCTGAGTATCAGCAATATACACTGACTGCAATTGCATTTGAAGCGGGGTTTAATTCTAAAGCGACGTTCAACAGAACGTTCAAGAAGGTAACAGGAAAATCACCAAGCGCTGTTAAAAGTAGCCTGGTACCCGATTCAACAAAATAAAAACGTCTCATAATTCCAATGAGACGTATCAACTCTCCAATTGAAGCGATAAGCCGTTCCTATTCAATTAGGTTGACCACACGTTGTTATCAACCACACTCTATGAGAATAGTCATGAATATGAACGTTATCGCCCTCAACCTTTTACTTGTAGTTGGTTCTTTTGCTTTATCTGGAGCCTACCCGGGGAGTCTAACTGAACCTCACCGTGCCGAACAATCTAACAATGCGTTATATGATTTAGTAGGTACCTGGAAAGTTGATCTAAGGCCAACACCGGATGCGGCTCCTTATTATCAATACTTGAAAATTACTAACGTAAAGAATGGCAGAGTAGAGGGGACCTTTTATAATAGCCCCATTCAATATGGGAATATCAATGATGACTGGGGTAAAGTAGTCATTGCCTTTATAACGCAAGATTCTGGAGGCACTACGTACAATACAACCATAGAGGTAGACGGTTATACGATGACCGGTACTACCCATTCTCTCGGCCGAGATTTTTTATCTGTATGGACGGGTGAGAAGATCGTTGAAGAATGAGCCGGCTTAGAAATCTCACGAAGAGACCTTTCTAATGCGTGAAAAATCTGGTATTATCCTGTAGCGAATACGGGTTTGCCCGAGGGCCTCCGGTCCCTTGGGCTTTTTCATATACCTCCCTACCCTAAATTAGCCTCCCAGGTACATGCGCGTTCTCTTCCTCATTCTATTTCCTTTATTTCTCTCATCCAGTCCCTCTGATCCGCCCAGCCACCCAAATATCCTTTGGATATTGGCAGAAGACATGAGTCCGGATCTAGGCTTTCTCGGCGTGCCGGAAGTCCATACACCACATATAGATGCTTTGGCCCAAAAGGGGATGTATTTCGAGAATGTGTTTACAACAAGTCCTGTATGTTCACCGAGCCGGTCTGCATTTCATACAGGGATGTATCAAATGACGATTGGAGCCCACAATCATAGGTCCCATCGAGCTGAGGATCCGTCCGAGTATCCTTTTCCGCTTCCAAAAGGGGTTCGTGTATTGCCTGACTGGTTGCGGGATGCCGGGTACTTTACCGCAAACATTAGGGACGTTAGTGAAGACTCCTGGTTTAGAGGCACAGGGAAAACGGACTGGAATTTTACATACGATGGAAAGCCATTTGACTCGGATAAATGGGATGATCTGAAAGAAAACCAGCCTTTTTATGCCCAGATCAATTTCTCAGAAACACATCGAGGGCGTGCATGGAATGAGGCGCATACGCGAATCGATACGCCGGCGGATCCCGAAAAAGTACGTATACCCCCTTATTATCCTGATCACCCTGAAGTAAAAAAGGATTGGGCTCAATATCTAAATACGGTGATGGCCCTTGATAGAAAGGTGGGAGACATGCTCGCCCTACTGGAGCGGGATGGGTTGGCTGACAATACGATCGTCGTGTTTATGGCTGATCATGGGCGTGCAATGGTCAGGGGGAAGCAGTGGCCGTATGATAGTGGGTTGCGAGTACCTCTTGTTGTTTATGTCCCCTCCTCGGTAGCAGCTCCGATAGGATATACGCCCGGTTCTACCAGTGATCAATTGATTAGCTCGATCGACCTCACTGCAACGACTATCGCGCTGGCTGGAATGCAAAAGCCTGAAAAGATGCAAGGGCAGGTATTTCTTGGGCGGCAAACGGAAGCGCCAAGGTCTTATGTATACAGCGGACGAGACCGAGGGGATGAAACCGTCGATCGGATCCGAACAATCCGTAGCAAACGGTACCGCTATATTCGAAACTACTATCCTGAAAAACCCTTACTTCAGACGAATCGGTATAAAGAAGCCAGCTATCCAACGATGTGGGTGTTGCGCAAGATGCATCAGGAAGGAACGCTGAACTCCGAGGCAGCGCGCCTCATGGAGCCTACACGGCCTGCGGAAGAATTGTACGACGTGATGAACGACCCGTATGAAATAAACAACCTTGCTCATTCACTCGACCATCAAGAAATCCTCAAACATCTCAGGGTAAATCTCGATGATTGGATTGTTGAGATCGATGATCTCGGACGCTTCCCTGAGTCGCCAGAAGTGCACGCGTTCTACGAGCAAAAAATGAAAGACAACTATACGGAGCGGCTAGATAAAATCTGGGAAGATTGGGGGATCGACAATGACTGAGGAACGTCAGTCCATGGCTACGATCCAGCCTGTTCTCCCATTAGGTGAGCGTACACCTACAAAATCTTGAAACTCTCCAAATACAGTGACCTGGCTATTGGGCCCCACACTGTCAATAGACACAGCTGAGTAGCTGGGGCGATATTTCAAGGATTGACCAGAGGCTAGCTGCATTTTCCGAATTGGAGCATCTGCCTCTTCAATGTAGCGCGTCCGAACAAAGCCATGCTTTTCATTGGGCAATTGAACGTAATACCAGTCACTACTTCCTCCAACAACCAGCAATGCAGTATGTCTCGGAAGGTTTTCAATTACTTCGGACTCATTGTACGGCCCATTCTTGAGGGAGGCCATGCGAGAGGTAACGCGCACCCAATGCCCAAGCTGACTGGTGTCAGCAGCGACGCTGGGGATTCGTTCAGCTACATTGTGAATAAAAGGTAGCGGGTCTCTGGGGCGTCGTATATGATAGATGCCAAAATGTAAGTGAGATGGCGTATTAATAGCGTTTCCCGTATTGCCAACCGTGCCCAGGGTATCGCCTTTATTAACGCGTGCACCTTGTACTGTCAGGAATTCGTCCAGGTGTGCATAATAATAGGCCTGGTTTCGTATAGCATCACGTACCCAGATTACCTTGCCACCGATTCGGGTCTCTTCAACTCGTGACACGTACCCGTCAGATATTGCAACGACTGGCGTTCCTTTTTGCGCGAAAATGTCGACCCCTTCGTGGGTGCGTCTGCCGCCGTCTCGTGAGGCGCCCCAAAAACTAAAGATGTCTTTTGTGTTTCTCCCTGCCACGGGGAAGCCGAGAGAAGCTCCCGATTCAATATCAATACGGTATTTGCCGCCCCTTAATAATTCAGGTTGTAAACAAATCAAGTAGGTGAGGTCCTTTCGGGGTTCTACAAGAATAGCATTCGAGCTATCTGCAGTAGCAACGTGCCGGGGAGGTTCTCCAACGACTTCGGGAAGTTCGTATAAATCAATGAAAATGTTCAACGAATCCGAACTGGGGACAGTAACCTTTACAGAAAGCCGTTGGCCCTGCTGCAACTGAATACGATAGCCGCGAGCAGTGACCTCTTTGGGGTCCATGTACCCAACCTCTCTGAAGGGAGGTTGAACAAAGACAGCACGGCTCATTGCTTGTTCGCCGGCCTCGAACCAGGCCTGCCCAAGGGCAGTCTCATCAAGGTTTGCTTCTTCGAGCGAAACAGCATACGCCTGCCTTGGAGTTAAGCCACCAACGCTATCTTCACCTTGAAGAATCTGTTCTTTGCTACAGCCATTCAGGAGTAACAGAAGACAGCCGCATGAAATATAATACTTGATAGAAGATGTACTTTTTTGTGTCATCTCAGGCATACTACATTCCTGGAGATCCATTGCATTCAGGATTTTTCTTTGCCCGTCGGAGAGCATTAGATACTATTCGCGAGAAGTACTGACAGCTAGAATCAACTGGTAAATTTTCTAATACGGTGCAGGAACTGTACCGTTACGTGATTCGCAAGAAATTAAATGAGGAAAATAAGTGTGTTTCCGAGGGCATAACTAATTCAATAATCGGTCTAAAAGGACAATTCTCAAGCAAACGAAGCAAAAATCCAAGATCTAATGGTAAGAATTCATCAGATAAAGAAATGTGAAATACTAGGAAGACTGTATTCTTAATTGTAAAAAGTCGCCTAAATGGAGCATTTTGACGCAATAATGTAATCTATATAGTATGTACAGCCTATCATAAAAGTGGATCTAGCTACGTAACAGGTTAACGGATTGTTTCCTCCTTGTCGGAATCGTTGAAATTCTCAACTTGGGTTCTAAAGAGGTACTCTTTTAGGATAGAATGCATACTCCTTCGGTGTAGATAAATGGATTAGGGTGCGTCATGTTATGCGAAAAATAGAGGGGATATGGAGTATATGCGTCGTCTAATTATCAGTTATCGATCTATTAGGGGTAATTAATACATACGTGTGTATTGAGGTAAAGACAACAATTTGACACAGAATCGTTGATTCCTGTGACAAAGAGGTGATTTTTTCTTTATGAATACTATGTAATTTAGGAGCATAAGATGTCGAGATAGCGCGCTTTCTCGATTATCCCCCAACCCAACGCCGGAGGTGAATGCTATGCCCTTCACATTTTTACTTCGCGCAATCAGTAATGCGGATGAGCAGATGTTATTTGCAGCTGTAGTGTGGTTGATGGCTTTACTTATTGCCGGACTCGCATTCAGAAGATTCGCGGCGTCTAGCTGACGCGTTAATTCTTTTGATTTACATATAGATCTTTTCTCACCCAGCCTGGGATCTTAAGAGCTTGAGGAGGCTCTCTAGATCCCTTTTTTATTTATATTTGGCGCTCACATCCCGTTTTATGTGAGCTGTTTCGCGTTTGATTCTAGTTTCATAGAACCAACCCGAAACCCGAAACCAAAAAATAATCCACCCTTGTAAACCTATCTGACATACCACCTGTCTTAGCAGTCAGATACGAATTATTAATGCTTAGTGTGATCAAAGCGTGGCGGAAGTGGCTAACGGTATATCTACAATGCGATTTAGAGACGTAGTTGATGAACATCAACGAGGCGTGTACCGATTGGCGCTTCAGCTTACCGGGCATCATCAAGATGCTGAAGACCTCATGCAAGATGTTTTTATCAAGGTTCACGCTAAGCTGGATTCTTTCCGTGGAGAGGCTTCGATAAAATCGTGGATCTACCGGATTACTGTAAATACGTATCTCAATAAACGCCGGAAGAAGGCCCTCTTGTTTATGAAGTTACGCGATGATTTTGATAACACGTTGACTGACGCTCGGTCCAATACAGAGCGGGATGCAGAGTCAAACTCGATCAGAGAACATGTCCACAAAGCACTGGAATTATTGTCTCCCAAAGAACGATCTGCCTTTGCTTTGCGGCACTATAACGAATACTCGGTCAAAGAAGTCGCTCAAGCTCTGGAGGTTGCCGAAGGAACCGTAAAAAGCCTGCTGTTTCGAGCCGTCAAGAAATTGCGAAAACAACTGGTCTTTCTCGTAGAGGAATAGTGAGGAGGATTGAACTATGAAAAAAATGAACAATACCCATTGCAGCTCGATAGAGCACCTCATGGTCGACGCCTTATTCGGAGACCTTGCGGCCGAAAAAGAAGACCAATTGACCTCTCATCTAAATGAGTGCGCTGCGTGTTCTCAGCTCTTTACCGAAATGAAAGGCACATTGGATGTCACGAAGAAGGTCCCTGATGTGCTTCCTCCTGAATCGTATTGGGCCGGCTTTCAACAACGCCTCAACGATCGTATTGCCGTCGAACAACAACAAAAGCAAACAGACATGCTGAAGGAATGGGGTATGGCGCTTCGCCGTCTGTTTATACCTGAGAACTCCGCTCGGTTTGCTTTACCCTATCAAATGGGCCTTGCAGTAGTCCTTGTTGTGATAGGTGTTCTCATCGGCCGATTTGGGTTCAACGGCTCCTCAACCGCGCCATCACTCACAAGCAATGTGGATTCAACGGCCATAAAAGCAATGCAGGTAGCCGAACAAACAGAAAGTTACCTGAACCGGTCCAGCATATTGTTGCTTGGCCTGGTTAATCATGACACGGAAAGTGAGGGACTTGCAATCCCGAATTTTGCCCGAAAGCGTGAAGCAGCTAGCACACTCGTGCATGATGCCGCTGTGCTTAAAGCATCACTGAAACGCTCGGAAGAAGCACAATTGTATATGCTCATCGAAGAGCTTGAGAAGGTTCTTCTGCAGATAGCAAACCTGGAAATGCAACAAGATGTGCCTGGTATTGAAATGATTCAAGAAGGCATTGAAGGGCGTGCTCTTCTCCTCAAAATCAACTTGGAAACGATGAAGCGGATGGAGATCCCAGCTTCTGAGCCTAGCAACGAATTATCATTATGAATGCATCACATTATACCTACTCGAAGCCTACCGTAGTCTATAACCTGAACAGGATCATGCAGAACAAACGATCTACTTTTACTCGACAACTTTTCCCGGCTATGCTGTTGGTACTCTGTATGACGGCCGTGGTAGTACCGGTGTATGCCCAAGAAACTGATAAAGATGCCTATTCCCAAATCTATGAGTTCATCCTGGATGAACAATGGGCAGAAGCCAGTGATGCCATCGATGATTTTATTGAAACCGAAGAATTCAACCGAAGTCCCTGGAGTGACGACGTACGGTATTGGCAATGTTTTGCAAACGAAAAGAGGGGCGGGGATTATCTGGAGGAAGCCTATGAATGCTATTCTGGTTTTCCAAAGATGTTTTCAAGAAGCGCGTGGGTTGATGACACTAAATCAGGAATGATTCGCGTCGCACAAATTCTGGCAAAAGATGGCACTCCGGAATATGCCATCGCTGTTGAGTCAATGCAACAAAGCGATGATGAAGAAGTGGCCTTGTCAGCCCTCTATGCATTGCAAAATATCGGCGATGAGAAAGCACTACGCACTATTGTAGGACTCTACGAGCGATCCAGTAGTGAGCGGCTCCGGGGAAAAATTGTCTACATACTGGGTAATTTTGATTCTCCTGAGGTTGTTCCACTGCTTTCTGACATCGCAATGTCAGACGCGCCAACGAGGATTAGAAAAAATGCGGTGAACGCGCTCGGGAATAGAGACGAACAGGTAGCTCGAGACGTTCTTAAAAAAGTCGTTACCAGCAATGGAGACGTGGAAGTGCAAAAAGCTGCACTGTATTCCCTTGGTAACTCTGAAACTGCAGATATCCTTGTGTTCCTGCGTGAGGTCGCACTTACGTCAGAAAAGAAAGAATTAGGAAAAGCAGCGACGTATGCGATCAGTAATTCTGATAACCGTACCGCGGTAGACGCATTACATACCATCCTTCAGAGTGGGGCGCATACCGACGTAAGAAAGGCTGCCCTGCACTCGCTGGGTAACATGGATGACTCTGCCTCTTTAGCCATCCTCTTA
>JAHQVL010000022.1 GCA_019634345.1 Rhodothermaceae bacterium | reverse complement strand
AGCACTCATCATCATCATCCTTTTCCTATATGGCTTAAAATCGTGGTTCGACATGAGAAAACTGAAATAGATTGTATACTGCCTGGCAAGTGGTACCGTGCGTGTTAAAAGGCTTGCCGTTGAATAGGACAGGGGAGTTGTCTATCTTGAGCCCGGTCAATTATAACAACGAACCAAAGAAAACATGTCTAATCATTATTCAAAGTTGGTGAGCCTCGTCGAAGGCCTGGAAGAAGATTTCTCGGCCTTTTACGAGAAAGGGAATAAAGCAGCAGGTACCCGAGTTAGAAAAGCGATGCAAGAACTCAAGGGCATGGCCCAGGAAATCCGCGTCGACGTGCAGGAGAAGAAAAACACGTAAGGTAATTTAGATCACACAAATGGGCGTTTTTCCCGGTTGCTCAAGCAGAGTGAGGGAGAGGCGCCCATTTCGTTTTCAACCGGCTAAACCCAAAGAAATCTGGCTCATAGATGATTTAGAACAGTGAGACTAGCACTAATGCTCTGGGTTATATAAAATGCGATGGTTTCCCCATCCAGATAACATACCAGAAATGTCATCTGAGCCTGGATGACATAGCAGGAAACATCCTCTGTAGTGGCACGGATTCTTTTGCGAAAGAACGCGCTCCAGATTAAGGCGGATACCAAGAGGGTTACCCGAACTCGCTCCTGCGTCTTTCGATAATATACTATAATGTTCTGTTGGGGCCATGAGAAAACCGTCTCTGTGAAACGAGAGATCACTTAGCTCATAGATCATCAATGATTTACTAGCAAATGCTATTGGGAATATGCCAATCCATTCGCTGATTTTCTCTCCTACGTACAGGCAGTTCGACGCTTTGAAAGCGCGCGAGAATTGTTTTGATAAATGATAAGGGCGTAGGGGGCCGCCGGGGTTTGAGTACTTATTTTGAGGTTTATGCCCAGGTTTGAAACCAAGTGCTGAGAATAATCCGTGGTATTTTTTTGAGTTGTCCGAAATATCATCACCTAAATAACAAATGCCATTATCTCCCTCACGAGGCTCGAAAGTGATATTTCGTCCATTGCGGCTAAGCAGCTCAGGTGAGAAACAGTCTTCAATATGCCCATATTTTAATGTGTTTCTAAAGGCGACATATAACATTCCTGAAACGTAATCTAGGGCAACAGTGAATAGAAATATACCATTGTCATGAAGACAGGTGATGGATCCGACTGGTGCATCTAAACCGCGTAGTGGTTTTGTGAAATCATCATCATGGACAACATCAGCGAGCCTGCTATATGCTTTATCGGGATTTGAATCTAAGAATTTTTGAATCTGTTTTTTGAATACAGTGCTTCTGTCAAAAGGATCAGATATATATAAGCGCTTTGACCAGTAAACAAGTTTTTGTGGATCCGGAGCCTTTTCTTCTGAAAGAAACAGGGATTGCGGATCTAACTTGTGTAGATGTTTCCTGATGATCCCTTCAGGCCGTGCATCAAACAAGGTTGTGTCGGGTTTGCCTGGTGCCTGGTTGGGTAATGCGCTAAGATAGGACTTTTGCAATGCACGATAGGCCTTGTACAAGGCTTCAATGACGCCACGGAGGTATTCTAATTCAATTAAAGGCGGTGTTTTTGAGAAGTCTTTTGCATCATTTTTATAGGTGCCGTTTTGGCTGAAGAGGTCTTCAATAGACACCTTCAGTTCTTTTGCAAATCTTTCAATACGTTCAGCCGAAGGATTCCTCCGGCCGTTAAGAATAGCAGATAACCACTCGCGGCTAATATCACATTTATCAGCGAAAGCCGTGATTGTGTACCCCGACTTTCCGATGAGTTCTGCTAAATTGCGACGAAAAAAGGTGGTGATTTCCATCATGAGCGAAACAGATTTAGTGAACAAGATTTCGTTTTGCGATGGAAGATGAAACATGGCCCAAAGCTAATCAATACCTCGAAATTCTGAGTTCACGTGAACACGAAAGCGCTTTTCTGTAGAAATTGGTAATCTGACTGAATAGCACTCCATTATAATCTAAATAGAAATATGCTGCGTGAACTAATTTTTTCTTATGTGTTCACAACAAAATAGGATTAGCCTAATGTTTTCTGAGGGGAGTTTACATTTTGTGAACCCATCTGGATAGGGAAAAAAGCGAATGACCGGCGATGAGACCTACTGCGAAGACTGGAGACATGGCTTTGATTCATGAATCAGCTTTGGGTTCTTTATTGAAACAGGGATTCATACTTTTCCAACGTGTTCCATATCGCATAGAACTGTTCGGCTCCTTCTTGAGATGATATCCTGGTGTTGATTACTAATATGCGCCCGAGGTTGGTTTCCGGATTGAAGAACATAAACGTAGCCACGCCAGGATCGCCGCCGGTATGCCCGATGTATCCTTTGGGGGTGAAGCCCATGAATATACCACTGTTATATTCGTCGTCATACGCATTGTCGTCATCGCGATCAGGCAAATGCGACTCAGATAGCTGTTCAGTGAATATCTCATTGAAGCTTTCCTGATTGAGCAGCGTCCCCGCTCCTTGTTTACCTTTTATCAGCTCCGTCAGGTATTTCGATAAGTCATTGACACTTGTGATCAATCCTCCATCGGGATAGGTGACAAGGCTGTATTTGGGCAATGGTGTTTCTGGGTTCGTATAGAGGGTTGTATGGTCGTTTAAATTGATGCTGTCCAGAGACCATCCTGAGGACGACATAGCCAGTGGTGACAAGATGTGCCGGGCTGTGTATTCATCATAGGAAATGCCTGTCGCTCTTTCTAAAGCGTGTGCAGCCAGGGTTGCACCGACATTGGTGTATTCATACAATGCCCCTGGTTCTTGCTGCATATAGTTTTCTGTATCGTACCACTGCCCCTCTTCCGATAAAAGGTTTTCCAAAAAGTCAGGCATTGGAATTCTGTCTGAATACACGTTAAACGTTTCTCCCACTTCGGTCAAATCAAAGTCGTCAGGCTCAGCGTCTTTATACAAGTAATAGGAAAACTGGTTATAATGATCGGTGTCGATAATACTTGAGGTGTGGGTAGCGAGTTGCCGAATTGTGATGGGTATATCAGGATGAAACGGGTTGACAACCTTAAAGGTGAGATAGTCATTGACAGGATCATCGAGGTCTAACATGCCTTGCTCTTGTGCTTTTAGCAGAGCGATACCAAGGAAGGTTTTAGATACAGATCCAATATTTTGGATGGTCGTTGACGTGTATGCCTCTCCCTCGGATACCGAGGCGAATCCGAATCCGTTTTGGTACAGGGTTCCGTCCTGGTTGCAAATAGCAACGGCAAAGCCGTTGATGTACCCCATTTTGTGTATTTCTTCTAGCTCATGAGTAAGGTTGACAGCATGGTCTTCGCGTTGTTGATCTCGCGCTCCAGTAGGAAGTTCTTCTTTGTCAACATTAGTTTGACATGCTGAAAGGAGCAAGGAGAGTATCAGTATTACGCTTCTCATAAGATTGTTTATATTCAGATTCTGATATACGATGATGTGAAAACGGGTCTGGCTTCAGAAAAGTTACAGGTATGCGGCTGCCTGCCGAAATAGACGAGTGTATTTTTCGAATAAGGGAAATGAGAACGTATTAAGTGATGCTGGAATTCACTGTTAGGCTATACTGATGCAATCTACTCCATTCAGGTCTTGGCTTGATATCATCTGTATGAAGTACTGGGCTACCCTGGTAGTTATGCTATTGTGTACTTCACAGGCCATTGAAGCCTCTGCGCAAACGACATTTTATTCCTCATTGGAAAGAGGGCAAATGAAAGAAGACTTGCAATTGTTTTATGCCATTCGGGAAGCGGCTAACTCAGGGGTGTATAAGTATCGGAGCCAGGCAGAAATTGACAGTGTGTATCAATGGGCTTTTGATGAAATTGAACGAAGTTCGACGTTGGGGGACTTGTATAAAATCATCCTTCAGATTACAGATTTTGAAGGGAGCCTGCATAATAACACTGAACTGCCCGATAAGGCCAGAAAGAACATAAGCAACGAGGATTCCGGATATTTCCCTTTTGCTATCAAGCAAATTGAAGACAAATGGGTGTGTAATAATGCGGATAAAGAAGTCCCTCTAGGCGCTGAGATTTTGCGAATAAATGATGTGCCTATCTCAACCATCATTCGCGATTTACACAAATACTACACCACGGATGGGTTCAATATTACGGGTAAACAGGTGGGGACTAAAGTCTTTTTTCCATTGTTTTTCCGATATGAATATGCCCCACAAGATTCATTCAGCATCGAATACGTGGCAAACCCTGGAAGTGGGTCGAGCGAAATAAAGACACTGCAAAGTATTTCTCATAGAGAGTTTCTTAGAAATCTCGGGAAGATCCACAGTATGCGGTTTGATAAATACCTTTTTCTAGATGCTGAGGAGATGGCAAAATCTGGTGAACTGTACTACACCGAAGCTATAAATGACTCAACTGCAATTTTGGTAGTCAATGATTTTGCGATTGGTGATAACGCAAAGGACAAAAAACACAAGGCATATGTCGATTTTCTTGATGCAACATTCAGAAAGTTCAAAGAAGAAAATATACAGCACCTTATAGTTGATGTGAGACATAACGGGGGAGGCTCAAATCCCAATGACTTAGTTACCTATGCGTACCTCTCAAACAGAGCCTTCCAGGAAAATGTAGAGGCCTGGATTTCGTTCAGAAAAATACCCTATTGGAAAGAAATCGTTAAAGACGATTTATTTTTTCTTTTTAGGCCATTTGCCAAAGGCTTTTTTCAGAGAGCATTAAAAAAAGACTTTCCAATAGAACAAAATGGCAAATACTACCAAAACGAGAATTCGGACGACCAACAAATCTGGGAGCCTAACGAAAATGCCTTTGGAGGACAAATTTACTTGCTGGTTAGCCCCCGTATAGCATCAGCAGGTAGTTTGTTTGCATCGATGCTTGCAAGTGATGAGTCGACTATCACTATAGGAGAAGAATCCATGGGAGGATATTATGGACACAATGGGCATACTTCCTATACTTACGAATTAGAACATAGTAAGATTAGGACTACGTTTTCCATCGTCAATCTCAATCAGGATGTGGAAACCAGGCCGAATCAACCCTTAGGATATGGTGTAATGCCTGATCATCGCGTTGTGCAATCACTGGATGATTTTTTGGAAAATAGGGATACCGTGCTAGAATATGCTAAGAAACTAATAGCACAAGAGAATTAAGCACGTCAGCTAAAAGACTGTCCGCCCTCTGGTTGCCTCCCTGTTTACAAGGCAACCAGGAGGCTGACCCTACTAGAGAGGAATTTGCAGTGACGTCCAGGTGGCTGTGTAGGAAAGGTAGATCTGGCATTCGGAGGTGGCGCCGATGGTTATCGTTCGGGGTGAAGAGCCTAGCTTAAAGGGTACGGTGCGTGCTCCATTGCGATTACTCATGTCACCGTCGCGAATGGCCCCGTCCCATTCAGTGCCGAACAGTCGTACTTCGATGCCATCTGTCTGCCGCAAGCTGCCCCAGGAGTAGGTCTGATCTTCGAAGTTGATCTGCTGGTCGGCCACTCGGTTATGAACGACACCGAACCTCGAATTATAATCTAGACTTTCGAGTTCAAAGGTCTCCCCCTCGCCGGTGAATTCATACCGATACTGGAACTCACCCGATGTGGGCTGGCCAAACGTTTTATCACAAGAGCCGGTGATGTAGATGAAATGGGTCTGTATACGTAAACCATAGACGGTCTCCATGGGGATCGGGGGAGGCGGATCTTCGGTATCAAGTTCAGCGCTGAGGAGGTCTCCTGTGCAGCCTGTTGTACAGAGTAGCAGGAGTATAGTGAGAGTGACGCGTGTTATAGAAGTTATGTGTGCCATGATATTCGATCGTGATGTACTGAAGTAATTGAGTGAGCACCCCCAGGTGCCCTTTTTTGTAGAAACAGGAAATCACGGTCAAAGCGATAATGTGGGGTAGAAAAAAATTGGTTTAGAGTAATTCGTCAGTTCAAACGTTTACCTGTTTATGGAGAGCTTTTTAGATGACGACTTTTCTGAATTCATGGAGGCGTTTGACGAGACGCTTCAACGATTTGTCCGTTCGCAGGTCTCGACCGACCAGGCAGCGCAGGACATCGTGCAGGATGTCTGGTTTGGATTCTTTCGTTCCCTCGATCGCGGCTCGATCATCGAAGATCCCGAGGCGTGGCTGTATCGATCTGCCCGAAATCGGGTGATCGACGCCTATCGAAAGATTAAGCCTGTAGACGTGACAGAGATGGAATTTGAAGCATTCGAGGACGCCGAGTCTCCCGAAGATGACCTGCATCAGAAGGAGTTCTTTGATCTATTGGAAGCTGCCCTCGATGAACTGCCTGATAATCAACGCCTCGTCTTTATGAGAAACGAAATTGAAGGGGTAACGCTTCGAGAAATTGCTGAAGAGGAGAACGAGAAGCTCAAGACGATCATATCTCGAAAACGGTATGCAGTAACCCGAATTCGAGCGGCCCTGGGTGATTATTACGATGAGTTCTTGGGTGAATAGAGTAATTCTGATTTTTGTTCGTCTACCTAAGCAAATACAACATCGAACTTAAATAAATAAGAATAATGCGACACGGAAAACATTGGCACCGGCACGGCCTCAAAGGCTGGGAAAAAAGAATGAAGATGAACCGCGGAAGCTGGGGGTACCGCCGGCCCAAGCACAATATCCCGGTCAACATCATTGAACATGAGGATAGCATTGAGGTGCGCGTTCATGCGCTAACCTACGATCCGGACGATATCGTTGTAACCGTAACAGACGGTGTGCTTTACATTTCTGGTACAAGAGAGCCAGAGGTGGACCAACCAAACTTTGTCGTTCAGGAATACCCGATTAAATCTTTCGAGCGATCGTTCGAATTAGGAAGCCATCTCGACCTTGACAACATTCAGGCCCGGATGAATGACGGTGTGCTCGTGGTTACTATCGCTAGGGATGAGAAGGCAAAAGGACCGGATAAAACGATCAAGATAGAGTAGATGCTACTTCATGGCTATTGTGCGTTTTGGTGAGAACCACGAGGTACATATAAAGGGCGGTAGAAACCCTCATTTTACTTCCCATTCCCAGTCTGGCAAAACGCCGGGCTGGGTTTTCGTTTGTATGGGAGTAGAGTGAATCTGCAGCAGAAAGAATGATCTTACCTGTGGTAGAAACCTCTGCTTTTGGATACATAGTAATTCCCATCATTCCCACACACGGAGCAGCTACTTCCTTTGCACTTCGCAAAAACCTTCACGCGCTCTCCCGGGCGAATAGCTCCTGCTGATCCCCTATACGTGCAGCGGCTCCCGCGTCCGCCTCCGTAAAACACACGATATACCTCGTTCCTATGCGCTTCTACGAGTAAATAACAAGAGGCATCTGCATAACACGCTTTTACATTTTCCAGTACCCGCCCTGTAAACGTTCTTGGTTGGTAATTATCCGTGTACGGGCGAGGTGTGTAGCTGGGTCTTTTATCTCCTCTACTCAAGGTGTCTTGCTCGACGATGGTATAACAACCTGTTAGGGCAAATGCAAAAACGCTAAGCAGTAGGAGGATAGGCATCCTGAAATCGAGGGCGGTCTTATTCCGGAGATTCATCTTAAGGTAGGTTTACTCCTTGGGTGGCAGCTTTGAGTGCTTATGCTTCAAAAAACATACCCGAGCGAAATTTTTGCTTATATGTTGTTTGATCAGCGATTACTGGCTGTAAACCGTCCTGTTTCAAGGCCTTTTGTGTATAGTACGTTGTGCAGGACTCCACGATGACCATTTGTTTTACAACAAAATGGTAGGAATACGTATTAGAATAAGATAGTCTGAATAAATGGTTGAGTTATCATGAGTGCAGTACCGGTCGTAGTTAGTAATCTTGCCAACGCAGTCAAGGCAATGGGGGTAGTAATAGAGGTTGCTCCTGAAGCGTTTCTTTCAATCCTCCATCAAAGCGAGAACGCACTTGTCGTTCATGCGCCGAGTGGCATGATCCGAATCTCGCATAAGTATTTGACCAGCTACAAAGGGTTGACGTTTTACACTAAGGTCAGCGACCCACTCGAATTTCTGACCAGTGTTGAATTGGTTGAAGCGAAGAGGATTACGATTCCAGATTTGTAGTCATCGATCTTCACGTCTGCAGTGCGTTTCGTGACGAGAAAATAGTGAATACACTTCATTTCTATTTTCTGCAAATCTGAAATTATCGGTTAGTCATGAGAACTTCATTACTCACAGCGGCTGCATTTCTGTTTTTCGTACTGTTCATGCCATTTATCGCCGCTGCCCAGGATCTCAATAACTGGGCGCAGAAGGGGCCGGCCAGCAGCGGGAGTTGGGATGTGGCCAGTGACGGGCAATCTGTAACTCAATCCGAACGGGTGGACAACGCCATCACCTTCTTCGTTAGCGATAAGACGTACAGCGACGTTGAGTTGCGGTACAAAGTGAACGTACAGACGACGCGGGATGATGATCACATTGGGTTTGTTGTGGGATTTAATGAGCCGATGTCGGACGCTGAAGCGGATTCTATTGACACTGATTTCATCCTCATTGATTGGAAACAGACGTTTCAGAATTCAAGTGGCTTTATTGCTGAAGAAGGCCTGGCCATCTCGGCATTCAAGGGGCGATTTTCCACGACCAGTGCAGGTAATGCAGGGAATTGGCCTTTTTGGGCGCACGAACCAGAAGTAGGATTTGACACCCTGGCAACGGCATATGGTGACACTTACGGCTGGGAGGACAACGTTGAGTACGATGTAATCATCAATTACTCGCCAACCCAAATCACCGTTGATGTAGAAGGAGGGACCGGGGCATTCCAGAATGGGATGCGTGTTTT
>JAHQVL010000251.1 GCA_019634345.1 Rhodothermaceae bacterium | reverse complement strand
TGACCAATGCATGCTTGTGAAATGAGGCTCTGAGTTCGTGCTCTATATGTTGATGCATCCACTCAATCGCTTGTTGTTTGCGAATGGCCTCTATCTGTCCGTTACGGTTTAAGGTATCGACGTAGGACTCTATGGTATTCCATACCTCTTCGATTCCGTTGCCTTCTAGGGATGAAACCGTTTGAACGGTGCTATCCCATTCAGGCCTTGGTTTGGGCATCATGTGAAGCACGTGCTTGAGAGAGCGCCGGAGCAGATCGGCTTCTCTTTCATTTTCGCCATCAGCCTTGTTCACCACAATGAGGTCGGCCATTTCCATAATACCCCTCTTTATGCCCTGTATTTCGTCACCAGCACCGGTGATGAGCAGAAGGAGGAGCATGTCCACCATGGAATGAACTTCAAATTCAGCTTGCCCGACACCTACGGTTTCGACGAAGAGGATATCGTATCCTGCAGCTTCGCAAAGAACAAGTGCCTCCCGGGTTCTGGATGCGAGCCCCCCGGAGGTGCCTGCATTTGGCGAGGGACGAATGAACGCATTCGGATGTGAAGAAAGACGCGTCATTCTGGTTTTGTCTCCTAGAATACTGCCTTTGGACTTTTTGCTGCTTGGATCGATGGCAAGCACAGCAATCCGCTTTCCATGGTCTGCCAGGTACAACCCAAGAGCATCGATAAAGGTGCTTTTCCCGGCACCAGGGGGGCCGGTGATTCCAATCCGTAGCCCCTTGCCGGTCTCTAGTCCTTTTCCTGTATGAGGTATGCACCTGGATACTACCTCTTGAGCCATGGATTGATGGTCCTCTCGCGTGCTTTCAATCAGTGTGATGGCTCGGCTCAACGCGAGTCGGTCTCCCTCAAGAATACCAGCTACATAGTCATCAACGGATTGAAACGAGCTAGGCATGGATTGCTTGGAGGTGAGTGAGTATCTCAATTGCCGCTTCACTAATGACTGTGCCTGGGCCAAAAATGGCCGTTACGCCCATGTCAAGCAAGGCCGGGTAGTCATTTGGTGGAATAACACCGCCAACAACAACAGCGATATCTTCTCTGCCTGCTGCTTTTAGGCTGGCAATGACTTCGGGGACCAACGTTTTGTGCCCAGCAGCAAGGGTGGAAATACCTATCACGTGCACATCATTTTCCAATGCTTGACGAGTGGCCTCTTCAGGCAGTTGGAAGAGTGGACCCAGGTCGACATCAAATCCAAGGTCTGAAAAGGACGTTGCAATAACCTTCGCACCTCGATCGTGCCCGTCTTGCCCGATTTTGGCTATCATGATACGAGGGCGGCGTCCTACGTGCTCTGCAAACTGGTCGGAGAGCCTTCGAGCCTGCTGATAAGAGTCGTTCTGTTCCATGGATTGACCGTATACACCTTCTATGACACGCGACTGCGACTCGTAGCGCCCAAAAACCCGTTCTAGAGCATCGGATATTTCGCCTAGTGTTGCTCGAGCGCGTGCTGCATCAATGCTTTTTTCCAACAAATTGCCGCCATTTCGGGCAGCTTGTTCAAGTGCTGCGAGCCGCTCGTCAACTACAGCCTGGTCGCGGGTTTCTCTTAGCTTCTTTAATCGGGCAACCTGTGCCTCTCGAACAGCTGTATTATCTACTTCTAGCAAATGTAGCTCGGTTTCTTCCTCTGTCAAGAAGGCATTCACGCCAATGACCAATTCTTCCTTTGCATCAATCCGTGCTTGTTTTTTTGCGGCGGCTTCTTCAATACGCATTTTGGGGATGCCTGCTTCAATAGCACGCGTCATCCCGCCTTCTTTTTCTACCTCTTCAATTAAGCTCCAGGCTCGTTGGGTTAACTCATGGGTGAGGTACTCGACGTAATAAGAGCCGCCCCAGGGATCTACAGCATGAGTGATGCCCGTATTCTTTTGCAGATGAATTTGTGTATTTCGAGCAATGGCTGCTGAGAAGTCGGACGGGAGCGCAAGCGCCTCATCGAGGGCATTGGTGTGTAGGGATTGGGTGTGCCCAGATACAGCTGCCAGGGCCTCGATACACGTTCGGGCCACGTTGTTATAAGGATCTTGAGCTGCAAGGCTGTATCCTGACGTCTGGCAATGAGTTCGTAGCGTCATGGACTTGGGATTCGTTGGGTCAAAAGCCTTGACGATTTTTGCCCATAAAAGGCGCCCGGCTCTCATCTTCGCAATCTCCATGAAGAAGTTCATGCCAATGCCCCAGAAGAACGAGATGCGTGGTGCAAATTGATCAATATCCAGGCCGGCCTTGATTCCAGTACGGATGTACTCCAGTCCATTTGCCAGGGTGTAAGCCAGTTCAATATCTGCCGTAGCACCAGCCTCATGCATGTGGTAGCCACTTACGGATATTGAATTGAATTTGGGCATAGTGCGGGAGGTGTATGAAAAGATGTCCCCGATTATGCGCATGGAAGGCGAGGGGGGGTATATGTAGGTATTGCGGACCATAAATTCTTTCAGAATGTCATTCTGAATGGTCCCTTTAAGTTGCTCCGGCGCAACGCCTTGCTCTTCAGCGGCTACGATGTAAAACGCCATGACGGGTATGACGGCTCCATTCATGGTCATGGAAACAGACATTTTGTCCAGGGGAATGCCATCAAATAGGAGTTTCATGTCCTCGACGGAATCAATAGCAACTCCCGCTTTCCCGACGTCACCAAATACCCGCTGGTGGTCAGAGTCATAGCCACGATGGGTGGCAAGGTCAAAGGCGACCGATAGCCCTTTTTGGCCGGCCTTCAGGTTTCTCTTGTAAAAGGCATTGGACTCTTCTGCCGTAGAAAAGCCGGCGTACTGCCTGATGGTCCATGGGCGCGTTGTATACATACTCGCATAGGGGCCTCGCAAATAAGGAGGGTACCCTGCGACAAAATCGAGGTGCCCATACGATTCGATGGTTTCGGCCGTGTACTGATCGGCCACCGGAATGTGCTCCGGAGTTATCCACGTGGTGCCCTTACCGTTGTTGCTCATAATACGCCCAGGCGGATTGAATGAATTGATGTGTAAGTACTTCAACGTAATAGGACCCCGCAGCGGGGTCGAAAACCCGGTCCAAGTGGCTCTCGTGACGGAGCATAAGTTGCAGGTTCGTGGCAAGTCGTAGGGTCTCTGCTTGATCCTTTTGCGAAAGAGCAGGGGGCGGCTTTGTGACCAATACCGTGCAGCCGCCTATAATGGCAGACATGGCCATGGTGGTCGTTCGAAGCAGGTGATCTGCAATTGATAAATCCGTCGGTTCACCCGTGTCAAGTTCAGCAATAATGGGGACCTCTAGGAGAGAGGTGTAATGAGGGGCATGTTTTTTGACGAACCGAGTGAGCAGAAAGCGAAGCGCACGAAGCCGTGCGATCGCAGAGTAAAAATTCGAACTGCTGGTTACGATAAACTGCAACCGTGCCAGGAGGGAGGTAAGCCCTTTTGTTTTGTTCTCATAGCCGGAGATATAGGCGTCAAGCGCAGCAAGGACATCCCCCAAGATGTTCGCTTCGTCTGTCGAAGTGCCCGGGATATAGCAGGAAACAGACCGGCATAAAGGTGCTTGCTCAAAAAGCGCTCGCTCAGGATCGTTTAGTTCTTCCCCTGTATCATGTGGAGCAGCTGCATCAATTCTTTGAACTTCAAACGAACTGTTGGGAGAAAGGAAGTCACTATATCGAGAGCGAATATAATGAGCAAGACGGGGCGTCAGTCGAATATGCATTGAAAGATGTGGGGCATTCCATCCTGAGAACAAATCGTGCACATGCTCTTCCAAAAGTGAAGCTCCTCCATCATCTGCTGCCAATACTACATGGTCTACCGGGCTTTTAGAAACATTCTGCAACTGCATGATTGTTTCATTGATCTGCTCACTCAGTACCACCTGGGTGCCGATCGCCCAGCCTGGTGAATGCTTCCACTTAAGGCTGTTATATACACTTTCAATGTCCAGATGAGGTACGTCGCTCAGGTCCTGGCCTGTCTGTACGGCGTGCATATGGACGCCTTGTCCAAAAGAGCGTTCGAGGAGATCTTGCGAGAAGTCCCCTTTCGCATCGGCTTCAATTTTTTGAAGCCAGTCTGATTTAGTTTTTGGTTCGAACAGCGTCTGCCAGTCGTCGTCAATCATGGTGTTTTGGCGTAGGACGGTCAAAGGGGTCAGAAAGTAAGGGATGCCCGGCCAGTGTGCGGTATTGCCGAACCAGGTCAAATACAGCAATCCCGAAGGCGACGGATACATTGAGGGATTGTTTGGTTCCGTATTGAGGGATTTCCAGAGCGTAATCCGCCATGTCAACTACTTCAGAATGCACCCCAGTAAGTTCATTGCCAATTACGAGGGCGAGAGGGAAATCTGCAAGGGTAAGGTCGGTTGAGAGCGTGGGGGTATCCGTAAGCTCAAGCACTGCAAGTCGATATCCCTGTTCTTTTAGTTGCGAAGCGGCATCGAGCGTGTGCATGCTATGCGACCATGGAATCGTATCTTGAGCACCCAGGGCTGTTTTGTGTAAGGCTCTGTTTTCGGGTGTACCCGTAATCCCTGTAAGGATCATTTTTTCGATCCATGCGCCATCGCTGGTGCGGAAGAATGAGCCTACATTGTGTATTGAGCGGACGTTGTCTACAACCACCGTAATAGGATGGCGAGGGTGCTCATGTAGGGATGAAGCCTGTATGCGTGGAATTTCTTCGTGAAGTAATTTTCGCATTGAATGTATAAAATAACGGACTCACAACATCACACGCGAAACCCGAAACCGACCACATTGTTCTGACAGGGTTGAATTAATACTTTCTAAAACATGAAAAACATTACATCAAACCCAGGCCCATCTATTTTATCGTTTAAGTTCGTCTCGTACATCATAGCGTTGTTGGCTATTCCAGTTCTATTTACCGGTTGCCAGACGCTCAAAGAAATTGCGAACCTCCGTAATGTCGATTTTGATCTTGGAGCAGTGAGAAACATCAACCTCGCTGGCGTTCAGTTGGATAGCATTGAAGATTACAAAGACATTAAAGCATTAGACATCGTAAAACTCACAGCCGCTTTTGCGCGAAAGGATTTGCCTCTTTCATTTCAACTAGAGGTTGAAGCAGAGAATCCCGCCAGCAATCAGGTAGCTGCACGGCTGGTCAGCCTCGATTGGACCCTCTTTCTGGAAGATCGAGAGACGATCAGTGGTGTTATCAATGATGAACGTACGCTAAACCCAGGCGAGCCTGTCGTTATTCCTGTTTCTATTGAACTGGAACTGATGGAGTTCTTTGACCACAATGCACGCGATATCGTTGAACTTGCAATGGCCCTCTCTGGCACTGGCGGTGCGTCAAAAAGCATTATGCTCAAAGCAAAACCATCGATAGACACTATTGTAGGCCCCCTTGCCTACCCCGACGAAATCACCATCGTCAATACAGAGGTTGGATAACTTTCACCCATGCAAGAGTTGCATGGGTGGTTTCGAGTTCCGAGTTTCGAGTTGCGGGTTGTGCACCCCCAAACTCGAAACAAACTCGAAACCCGACACGCAGATGGGTATGCCCATCTAACTGTTTGCGAAGCAATAAACCCGAAACATAACAGAAGTGATTATAGCCCTCGATGGCCCTGCTGGTGCAGGGAAAACGTCTACTGCTCGTGCTGTAGCTAAAGGCCTCGGATATTTTTATATGGATACCGGGGCCATGTACCGTGCAATCACCCTGGCGGTACTCAATGAGTCAGAATCCTACAGTGAGGTAGACGCAGCACGGATTAGTGACGCAGTAAGCGTTGACGTTCGGTATATCCAGGAGCAAATGCTGGTTTTGCTAAACGGAGAGGACGTGACTGAATTGCTTAGGACGCCCTGGATCAATAAACACGTAAGCACGGTCAGTTCCTTCAAGGCGGTTAGGGAAAAACTGGTAGATATACAGCGATCGGTAGCTCGGCACATGATCGACGAAGGATACGGTGTAGTTGTTGATGGGAGAGATATTGGTACGGTCGTATTTCCGGAGGCAGCGTGTAAGTTCTTTATGATAGCGTCTCCGGAGGTACGGGCTCAGCGGAGGTATGATGAGTTACTGGGGCAGGGAAAACCGGCTGATTACGATGAAATCCTGCAAAATGTAAACGACAGAGATGCTATTGACAGCGGAAGGGATGTCGCACCGCTACGGCAAGCAGATGATGCCCTTGTATTGGACACGAGCACGATGTCGTTTAAGGAGCAGGTTTCACAGGTAATTAATACCGTTTTGGAACGCCAGGAACAGCATGACGTATGAGTGGGCTACGAAGTTGTGTGCCAGGGGAGCATTGTATGCATTTCTATATCACATGCACTTCGTTAAAATGATGTTTGTTTAACTAAAACCGGCGTCTTTCTGTACTGTTTTGGGGGCATAGGAAAGACGGTGAAATTCCAAGAACATGGGTTGTATTGAATTCCCCAACGCAGTTTACACTGCGATGCAATGTACCCGGAGAACCATATGGCTGAAGATCAGCAAAAAACTGTAGACGCGCCTGACGAAACCAATTCAGAAGAAACACCTCAGGCCGAAGCACCAGCGACCGAAGAAGTAACGGAAGAAACTGCACCGGTCGAAGAAACAACCGAAGACACTCCCGAAGAAGCAACAGCAGACGTATCGGAGCCCGAAGAGGCCCCTGCAGAAGCTGAGCCGGCCGAAGAGCCAGCAACCGCTGAAGCAGAAGAAGCCCCTGCGGAAGCCGAGCCGGCCGAAGAGCCAGCAACCGCTGAAGCAGAAGAAGCCCCTGCGGAAGCCGAGCCGGCTGAAGAGCCTGCAACCGCTGAAGCAGAAGAAGCCCCTGCAGAAGCCGAGCCGGCTGAAGAGCCTGCAACCGCTGAAGCAGAAGAAGCTGCTCCCGCTGCAGAAGCAGAGGAAGCCGCAGAAGCAGAGGAAGCCGCAGAAGCTACCCCAGAACCCGTTGTAGAAGAGGTGGTCGAAGAACCGCGCACGATCATTGGATACACGGGCGAGATTGAAGGGGACGTCATCAAGCTTGAAGACCTTGAAAGAGTTGCCGATGAAGAATCGATAACCAATTACGACGAACTCATGCAGATGATTGACGAAACGTTGACGAACGTTTCCGAAAATGAAATCGTCTCTGGGAAAATCGTTAGCATTGGCGAGAAAGATATTGTTATAGATATTGGCTTCAAGAGTGACGGGATTGTTTCTAAAAACGAATTCTCAACCGAGCTACATCCTGGAGATGAAGTAGAGGTATTCCTGGAGCGGATCGAGGATTATCACGGCCAGCTTGTTCTCTCGAAAACAAAAGCCGATACGGTTAAACGCTGGATGCGTATTGAGACGGCTCATACGCAAGAAGAAGTGCTTGAGGGTACAATTGTACGCCGCATCAAAGGCGGTATGATTGTCGAGCTCTTCGACGGCGTGGAAGCCTTCTTGCCTGGTTCTCAAATCGATGTTCGCCCGGTTCGCGACTTTGACGCCTATCTCGATAAGAAGATGGAGTTCAAAATCGTTAAGCTGAATCCGGTTAACGAAAACATCGTTGTTTCGCACAAAGCACTGATCGAAAAAGACCTCGAGCAACAACGCCAGAACATCCTTTCTTCTATGGAATCTGGTCAGGTTCTCGAAGGCTCTGTCAAGAATATCACCGACTTTGGTGTGTTTATCGATCTTGGTGGCGTCGACGGGCTGTTGCACATCACGGACCTGTCTTGGGGCCGCGTATCGCATCCGTCTGAATTGGTTGAGCTCGATCAGAAGCTAAACGTTGTTGTCCTGGACTACGACAAAGATCGCCAGCGTATCTCGCTCGGTCTGAAGCAGTTGCAGTCGCATCCATGGGAGAACATCGGCGAGAAGTACAACGAAGAAGATGGTGCAGAAGGGAAAGTCGTTTCTATTACCGACTACGGTGCGTTTGTTGAGCTTGAAAAAGGAATCGAAGGCCTGGTTCATATCTCAGAAATGAGTTGGACAGAGCACATCAAGCATCCAAGCCAGATGGTGTCGCTGGGTCAGGTTGTGAAGGTGAAAATCCTAAACATCGACCACGAAGGCAAGAAGATTTCCCTTGGTATGAAGCAACTGGAGCCCGATCCATGGGATGGCATCGCAGAACGCTATCCTTCGGGTACTGTACTTCGCGGCAAAGTGCGCAATATCACCAACTTTGGTGTGTTTGTTGAAATCGAAGCCGGTATCGACGGATTGGTTCATATTTCGGACTTGTCCTGGACGAAGAAGATCAAGCATCCGGCTGAGTATGTGAAGAAAGGCCAGGAGCTGGACGTTGTAATCATCAATATCGATGAGAACGAACGCCGTATTTCACTGGGTCACAAGCAAATCGAAACCAATCCTTGGAACGACTTTGCGAAGATCTTTGCAGTGGGAACGGACCTCGAAGTGCCAATCAAGCGATTCCTCGACAATGCACTGGAAGTTGATCTCGGCTTTGAACTCGAAGGCACAGTACCAGCCAGCGAGTTAAAAACGAGTGGCAAAGGCTTTAAGAGCGCCTACAAAGAAGGCGAGAATCTGGAGTTACGTGTCATCAAGTTTGACTCGGCGCAGAAAGAAATCGTACTGAGCGAAGTAGCGAAAACCAAAGCAGTCGAAAAAGCGAAGAAGGACGAGGAAGTTCGCGAAAAACGAGCTGAAAAAGTACGTGAGCGCCAGAACATTGAAGAGTTCAAGCAGAAAGCGAAAAAAGCAACCGGTCCTACTACACTCGGCGAACTGAGTGGCTTGGAAGATCTCAAGCGGCAAATGGAAGAGGCGGAGAAAGCTGAAGCCGTTGCTGCACGCCAGGCTGCTACAGACAAGAAGAAGTCCAAGACGGACGATGAGCCGGCTGAGGAAGCAGAAGCTGTAGTTGAAGCAGAAGCTCCTGTTGAGGAAGCACCTGCCGAAGAAACAGCAACTGAAGAAGCCGAAGCAGCAACTGAAGAAGCTCCAGCAGAAGCGGTGGCTGAAGAAGCCGAAGCACCTGTAGAGGACGCGGCTGAAGAAGCAGAAGCTCCAGCAGAAGCGGCGGCTGAAGAAGCAGAAGCTCCTGCAGAGGAAGCGGCTGAGGAAGAAGCCACTGCCGAAGCGGAAGCACCTGCTGAGGAAGCAGAAGCTCCTGCAGAAGAGGCGCCAGCTGAGGCTGAAGCGGAAGCACCTGCTGCCGAAGAAGCTCCTGAGGAGGCTGTAGCTGAGGAAAAGCCTAAGAAAAAACGGGCCACGAAGAAAAAAACCAAGGCAAAAGACGATGCAGCTGAAGCTGCAGAAGCAGAGCCTGCCGGTTAGTCTTCTTTAAGCTAAGAGAATAAAAGCCCTCTGGATGCTGTCCAGAGGGCTTTTTTTATACCCCTAATGACGTAAGGCTGTCATATTAATATCTTACGTTCCCTGTACATCTGGATCTTGAGAATCATCATGACAACGCTGCAATTTACATCAAACTTGCTTCGCCACGTAGATGCACCTATGACGCATGTAGAATCATTACTCTGACTATAAATCGATCTTTATCGCTGAATGACGCCCAAATACAACCGAGCACATGAATTCATCAATAGTCATCACCCTTATAATTGCAGCCTGCTTGACGTTGACTGCTTGTGAAAAGCCAGAACAGGAACAGTTGACCGGCGTCCGTGCATACGACCTCTATCTGTTGATCGGTCAATCCAATATGGCCGGGCGAGGAGTTGTGGCGCACGTGGACCGCACGGGTAACCCCAACATCAAAACGCTCAACAGGGAAGGAGAATGGGTACCTGCCGTTGACCCTATTCACTTTGACAAACCCATTGCCGGTGTAGGGCCAGGGCGTTCTTTTGCAATGGCTGTATTAAAGCAGAACCCATCGAAGACCATCGGTCTCATTCCCGGCGCCGTCGGTGGCTCACCCATCTCGTCCTGGGAGCCCGGAGGGTATCACGAACCTACCGATACCCATCCGTATGACGACGCCCTTGAACGAGCCCGTATCGCACTGCGATCAGGAGAGATAAAAGCCATTTTGTGGCACCAGGGCGAAAGCGATAGCAATGAAACCCTGGCTCCCCTGTACAAGGAAAACCTCATTCAACTTATCGAACGACTACGTACTGATCTTGATAACCCTGATTTGCCCGTTCTCATTGGCCAATTAGGCCAATTCGAAGAAAAGCCATGGAACGAATGGCGCATGATGATTGACAAAGCCCACCGCGAAGCGGTCCAAGAACTTAACGACGTATTCTTTGTACCCTCCGATGGACTCAGTCATAAAGGCGATACCCTCCATTTCAGCGCCGAAGCCTCCCGGGAGTTTGGTGAGCGGTATGCGGACGTGTATAGGGATGCTACCAGGTGAAGTCTGGAACCTGCCAAATGAAACCCCTATCCCTACTTTTAATCGGCTGCTTATTATTCGGCTGCCAGCCGGAAGTCGAGTCTGTCCCTGGCTATCGGGGTATCTGGTTTACGTTAGGGCAATTTTCTGAGTATGGAGATAAGTATTCAGGTGGCCTCGGTACGTATACAGCCAAGCATCATCCTCTAGCTATTTACGCACCTGAAGTAAACAAGACGTTTTTCGTCTACGGAGGCACAACAGACGCAAACGAGCGGCATCTACTGGCAATGGCATCCTACTTTGATCACGAGGCCCGCCGTGTACCTCGTCCCGTTATTGTGCATGATAAGCTCGATGTCAACGACCCACATGATAATCCATCTTTGAGTATCGATGGAGAGGGATACCTCTGGGTGTTTGTGAGTGGGCGTGCACGGTCTCGCCCAGGGTTTATCTATCGAAGCCGAAGGCCTTACGATATATCAGGTTTTGAGTTAGTGAAAGAAGATGAGCTCACCTATCCGCAACCCTGGTGGGTTCAAGATCGAGGATTCCTGTTGTTGTTCACGAAGTACACGGATGGCAGAGAGCTGTATTGGGCGACAAGCATGGATGGCGTCGAATGGACGCCAGCGAAAAAACTTGTTGCTGGTGGGCATTATCAGATGAGCAACCAGGTGGGGGGCCGGATTGCTACTGCCTTTAATGTCCATCCTGAAAAAACCTACGTCGATGGACGAACCAACCTGTATTACCTGGAAACGAGGGATATGGGCGAGACGTGGTTCACGGCGTCTGGCGAAGCCGTTCTGCCACCCTTGGATGCATTTGATAATCCCGCGCTCGTTCGTGATTACCGGGCGGAAAACAGGCTTGTTTATCTGAAAGATATCGGTTTTGATGCTGCCGGCCATCCAGTGCTATTGTATATAACGAGTAATGATCACAGGCCCGGTCCTGACGGGATGCCTCGAACCTGGACAATAGCAAAATGGACAGGTGCTTTGTGGGAGTTTGTAGAGATTGCACCTGCCTATCACAATTATGATATGGGATCACTGTATACTGAGGACAATGAGAACTGGCGCATCATCGCTCCGACTGAGCCTGGGCCGCAGTACTGGGGCACTGGGGGAGAAATGGCGATGTGGGTCAGTGAGGATCAAGGATCAACGTGGAAGCAAGAACGGCAAATTACCTCAGGCAGCACCAGCAATCATGCGTATGCCCGCCGGCCTGTCAACGCGCACCCCGACTTCTACGCATTCTGGGCAGACGGCAATCCGGATACCCTGTCTGCATCGTCGTTGTATTTCACGAATAGAGAGGGCGATGATGTGAGGGTTTTGCCCTATGATATGGACGAGCAGTTCACCAAGGTGGAGTAGTGCCTACAGTCTCTCCCTTTGGTTTGGAGAAATAGACCCTTGAGCCCTTAATTGTTATAGCAGAGTATATCGGTAGTCGTTATTGGGCACTGAAAATTGACCCTCTAGCTGCTAAAACTCGTTTTTGGGCACTGAAGATTGACTCTCTAGCCGCTAAAACTGATTTTTGGGCACTTCAAATTGACTCTCCAGCCGCTAAAACTGATTTTTGGGCACTGAAGATTGACTCTCTAGCCGCTAAAACTCGTTATTGGGCACTTCAAATTGACCCTCTAGCCGCTAAAACTCGTTTTTGAGTCCTCAAATGCGGCACATTAGCCGCTAAAACTCGCATTTGAGTGCTGATTGATATACAGCCATAGATCAATTGATGCCGGTAATGCGCTCGATGATCAAAATAACTCGTTCATGAGGCATTTTTGATACTTTACATGTAGCAACGATTCAGTTTCGAGCAAGGTTTAGGAGCAATGAGGGGCTTGCATTGGCCTCTTAATGCTTTTCAGGGAGAAGCTACCCTTGTAATATCAGCTCGTTCAGGTCGCTTGGGGGCTCAATGGATACGAATAGCCATTCTTCGCTCTATGTGTTGTTGTGAACGTGTTCATTTTTCAGATGGCGCATACAAACATACTCTTTTAGCGCACACTTACTCATTATTTTGCTCCAAATACTCTATGCAAGGTACGATTGTGTGTGTATATTGATGACCGTACCTCGTTAGTGATAGCGTAGGTGCGGATTCATAACCTTCTTAAGCATCCGGATAGCACAAGATGGACCGTATCATTCACAACCTTTAAAAAAGGAGCAAAACCATGAACTACAAACAATTATCCGTACAAAAACGCCTTGTATCTTCGAAAGAAGCTATCTTAACCGTCTTGGAGGATCCTGCGCTCAGCGAACGACTTGCTGGCAAAGGGTATCCAGCAGATGAGCTTGCCGTGGGACTTTCTCTTCAAGATGAAGCGCGTAAGCTATACCAGACCCGTATCGTAGAGTATGGTACTGGGGTCGTCTCTACAGAAACCCTGAATGAATTGAGTAAATCTGTGCGTAGCTTTGCGGTGTCTCATCGCAATATAGCACGTAGGGCGTTACAGGATTCACCTGGGTTGTTGGATAAGTTGCGATTACGTCAAACCCTTTCGGTTCAGCGTGACGTCATGTTAATGCAAATACGTCACTTCTATGCTGAGATTCTCGGATTGTCCGAGGTTCTACAAGTGGTCGAACCCTATGGCATTACAGCTAACGTAGTAGAGGCTCGATTGGCCGATGTAGACGCGCTAGAGGCAGCAATGAAGGAGCAACAGCAACGGCGGGCTGAAGCACAGGAACTCACTGTAAAACGAAACCAGGCCATTGCGGATCTGGATAACTGGACGGTTGAATTCCTTGGCACAGTGCGGCTGGTTTTCCGCAATCAGCGGGAGCAGTTGAATAAGCTTGGGTTCTAAAATAAAAAAGGAGGGGACGCCCTCCTTTTTTTGTTTCAGGTTTCAGGTTTCAGGTTTTTGGTTTTGTGGCACGAATTGATGGGTGGGGGAATTCCCCTTTTGCCTTTCTCAGTGGGAATATCGTTGGTATTATGGCTTTTCATATTGTTTTGGGAGTGCTAGATGTGGTGGCGTTGTATTTTGTTCGATCTCGGAAGAAAGCAGTGAGTCTTGCTTTGGTGTTGTATGGGTGGGGGATTGTGGCTGTGGCTTTGTCGTTCGACCTGGCTACCGAAATGTTTGCTGTGATGGCGAATTTGGCAAATGTATTGTTTGTCCATGCACCCCTGTTGCTGATCGTTACAGCCATTTTGATTAAGGGGCGATGGAAGATATTCGGGTATACCTTTTATGGTACCGCAGCACTTCTTGTACTGGTAGGAATACAGGCCTTTTTTATTGAGCCGAAAAGATTGGAGATTACGCATCACACCATCCACTCTGAAAAGGTCACCGAACCAATCACCATTGTCCACCTGTCGGATATCCAAACGGATGATGTGGGGGAGTATGAGGATCGAGTATTAACAGAAGTAGCAGCAGTGAACCCCGACTTAATTCTCCTAACAGGAGATTATATTCAGGCCCCGCTCGAAATCAGGGATCAGCAGGAAGAGGCACTAAATAAGCTGTTCAAGGAAAAAGGGCTTGCCCCTCCGATGGGTATATTTGCGGTGCAGGGAAACGTAGACCCTACTGGAGCGGGGCGTGTATTTATGGATTTGGATGCGGTATATACACAAAAAACCGATACCTACTACCTGGATCAGGTGGATATAACGGCTCTTAGTTTGAGTGATTCATTCAACAACAACCTTCATGTAGAGGCAAGGGAGCCTTTTCATATCGTATTCGGTCATGGCCCCGATTTCGCTCTCGGTACCATCGAAGCCGACCTTCTTCTGGCTGGTCATACACACGGCGGACAGGTACAACTGCCCTTCATTGGTCCGCTCATCACACTATCGCGAGTCCCTAGGAGCTGGGGTGGAGGGGGGCTTGTAGAAATAGAGGAAGGGAAGCACCTGATCGTATCGAGAGGTATTGGTATGGAACGAGGCAGTGCCCCAGAACTCAGGTTTCTATGCCGGCCGGAACTGGTGATTATCACGGTGCGGCCTGAGTGAAATAATAGTAGTACGTTCTGAGGCTGTGTTAAAAAGTTGGATCAGTTCTTTCTTGTCACCCCGACCTTGTGGAGAAATCTATGCTTTATTGTAGCGCAAGTGCTAACACAAAGCATAGATCACTCGATCGCTCCGCTGCTGATGA
>JAHQVL010000250.1 GCA_019634345.1 Rhodothermaceae bacterium | reverse complement strand
TTGGGTCTTAACTGCTTTCACGCTGGGAAGTAAGAGTACTGCCGTAAAGAGGAAGCATACAAGCAAAGATTTGATACCCAGTATGAGTGAAATGTACCATGAAATCAGACTTCTGAATTCAGGGGAGGGTTTCAGAATAATTAAGCTTGTTGGTGTCCATTGTGCTAGTTCATAGTAAGCTGGGTCAGTTGGTTATTAAAGGCGGCATGAAATAAATGTATGCAATGGACATACCTCCCCATTCCCAAAAGCAAATCTTCTAGACTCGATTCTACGAGATCAAAGGATATTGCGTATCTCAGCTACAAGAGAAGAACTGCCATTGATGAGATGCATCGCGTCACGTTTTATGTGACAAGAATTATTTTTTTGTGGGTGGCTATCCATGTCGGTGAGTCGATTAGTTTTCCGTTGTTTAATCATGGATCATATTCGGAAGCAATTTATGCCGAAGGTATTTTAGTGCCCCAAGCGAATGCAGGCAAACCTCTAGGGGATCGACGCTTATTTGTGACCATACTCGTTCATAAAGATAACAGGATAAAAATAAATGGTGAGTTAGTCGGGCTCGAAGATATTATAGAAGTTCTTCGTAGAATGCGAAGCGAACAACCGAAGCTGAGAGTCAAGTTGATGGTGGATCAGAGATGCCAGATGGGTATCATACACAAGGTATTAGCCTTATTACACACGATCGATCTGGAGGAAGTATATTTCACAACTAGCGCTCAGGGCGGAGTATACCTGTAAATATTGCGAAATGTGAATCCTCGAAGTAGGAGGGTAGAAGCTTTATTACGTACCTTGCACTCGATTTATATAGTTGATATTTGTTAGATTAGGAGATGCAAAATGAACAGATTTTCTCGCTAGTAAGCTGGACGGCGACTGCAGGGTGGTTGATTCTAATCCTGTTGCCACGCTGGCGGAGCACACAATGGGTAGCTGGGCTGGCAATTCCTGTCCTTCTCTCCCTGTCTTACTTTATTCTTCTGGGCATGGGTTTCCTTGGGATGGGCACCGCAGAGCCCATTGATGCATCTTATCTGAATAGCGATGATGTAACTCCTGGGTTCATGGAGCTGTCCGGTGTCATGGCCTTGTTTGCGGATGATCGATCATTCCTGGTTGCTTGGATTCATTTCCTTGCATTCGATCTCTTTATTGGCGCTTGGGAAGTCCGAGATTCCCAAAAGCACGGCATTCACCACTTAATCGTGGTGCCTTGCCTGTTATTGACATACATTTTTGGTCCAGTAGGCCTATTCCTCTATATGATCGCCAGGACAATTCGGACAAAGGTTCTTCCTGGCCGGAAAATCGAATTGCCGGGTTCAGGATCATTGAACATATCATAATGACTCTATACAAAATATCGCTTCTGAAAAGGACCCTGTATCTGCAAAGGCATCCAGCGGAGCTCTTTTTGAACTTGAAGACCGATTGCTAGCCTCTGAGTCGGTACAATTCGAATTTTGGATAACGGCCGAAGGCGCTGGCGGGGTATACAATCTGACCTGTTATGATGAAAAGGTAAGACGCATACAAACGCAATATGAAACAGTAAAATCAAGTTACCTTAGATACGCTATGTAAATTTATTTTATAGAAATCCCTAACTTGCTTCTATGCTGCCCAAACTGCTCTTCACAGCCTCGCTCAAGCCCACTATTCTAACCCTTTTGGGTGATCAGCCTATGAAGGGGTACAAGATCATTCCAACAGTTCAGTTTGAATGCACAACTGCAATCCCTGGAGGAAGCAATGCAAACGCAGCCGGTTCAACGAGCGGAAGCCAGCTGATGACGCGTCGCAGACGAGATGCAATGCGCAAGTTAGATCGTTGGATGGCCACATTGCTCACCATTGCACGGCGCGCTCTTCAAGATGACCCTAAACAGTTGGTTAAGCTTGGAATTACTGTAAAGAACGCATGAGCAAACACGATCTAGTTGGTCCCACGGCACCCGGCAGGTATTCATCTTGTAGACCGTGTCACCCTTCTTCTGGCGGACACCAATTCAATGCACGGTAATCTTTGAGTGCCTCTACCGACTTATCGTAGGTGGGTTGTAGCCTGGCTCCGTGGAAAAATTCGTTCCATAGAATGTTCAGTACCTCCGGAACGAATGTCCATTCAAGTTCGAGCTTGATGACTACATCACTAGAGAATTTATCCCTTTCGCTTTCAGGAAGATCAAGATAGATGGTCTCAATAGCCTCCTCGAGGGGAGGATAGTCCGCGTTGTCGGCTTCAAGGTCAACCAGGAAAAAGCCGTCTTGTTGATGCAAAAAGGTGTTTACGGCGCGCGGTACAGTCACCATTATAATCCGAGGTTTAGCATCTTTTCGCCAGGCCTTTCGTGCCGATGAGAATATGAGCGGTAAATGAACTGCCCAAACAGCGAGTTTGCGGGGATTTAAATGGGACGTATGAATAGAAGGTTTGCCCATTTCTGCCCATGCACCATAACACGCAAAGTAGGCAGCGACGATGGGATTATGAGAGAAATCGAGCAACCGTGTGGGTACTCCATGATGCTGAGCAAGAGCGAGCGTTTCAAGCTCAAAATCAACCGGCCATGTATCTTTCTGCTCTTCGCTAGCCCGAATCAATCGCCTCGGGAGTCGAAAATGTTGTCCATCCCCAGGCACGGGCAAACCAATGCGATCGGTGAAAAATACGAAGTCCATCACCGCAAATCGTTCCAACCTTTTTTGCGCAGCTTTATTTGTCATCAGGGGCGGAGGGCCGGAGTCCGGTTTAAAGCCCAGGGTAGTGCCGCTCTCCCTGAATGCTGAAGGAATCAACCCCCATTCTGTATTTTGTTGTCCCCTGAAGCCCCATATTTCGCGGCTTTGTCTATTGGGGTCGGCGTTGCCCATCTGCCAGATAGCGTGGCTCAATCGAATGTGGTCTACAAAATCAGCAGCGTCTCTTGTTGTTATCGTTTTGATCTCCATAGGGCTCTTCTTTTTCGAGATGCTTTAAACTCACTATGCGATCTGAAAGAGTCAACTGCTTTTTTTATTTGTCTGCTATCCTCGGTCGCTGATAAATCCGAATAGGCTATATTGCTATGTTCTCGCTTAAAAACGCATCCTGTTCAAGCAGAGCAAGAAACGCGTCAAATCCAATCTCTTTCTCCTTAATGGCGTCGTTGTTCATTAGAGTGGGCAGGAGGGCATCGTTTACGTAAACAGTTGCTTCTTGGCCCGGAATAGGCAGAGGAAGCGTAACCAGTGGATGTTGTTGGGTATTCATGGGTTGGCTCACCCAGAGGATGTCGAAATCTCCTCCTTCAACAATCCGCTCGGTTGGACTGCTGCCTGGAATGATCTGCGTCGGATAGCCCTTTTCGCTTAACACTTTATCTAGAATTTTTGACGTCAGCATGTCATATCCATGGATGGCCATGCGTAAACGAGCAGAGGCTTCTTTTTTTGTTGTCAACACTCTCGCGAATGCGCGGCTGAGTTGGTGCTTCCGTAAGGGTTTCACGAGCGATGCGTCAAAGAGGTCTAGGCGGTCACCAACTGAACAATCGAGGGTTCTCAACAAAATGAGAGGCACTGTATGGTATGCTTGTACTGTACGCAAGCGTTTTCCAACAGCTATGCCATTCATTTTAGGCATGTTTCTATCGATAAGTACGAGATCAAAGGCGGGCTCTCGATGGACAATCTCAAGGGCTTCCTGACCATTGGATGCTGTAACGGGTACCATGCCCCATGCTCTTGCCTGCCGGCACAATATCCTGCGTACGGCAGCATGATCGTCCACGATGAGCACCCGTAGCTCTTGAAAAGGCTGCTCAATGGTGGATTCTTGCTTTTCTGGTCGAGCAGGGGTTATAACAGGGAAGGTAATATTAAACGTTGAACCTTCTCCGACCGTGCTTTCAACCCAAATAAAGCCTCCCATGTGCTCAACAAGCTTTCGCGTAATGGCCAGTCCAAGTCCGGTGCCTCCGTATTTTCGCGTTGTTGAGGAGTCAACCTGTGTGAAGTGCTCAAAGATGGCTTCCACTCTCTCGGCGGGGATTCCAATACCGGAATCTTGTATAGCAATGTGAAGCATGCTTTCGCCTTCTTCTTGATAGACCGCTTCTACAAGAACGATGACTTCCCCATAATGCGTGAACTTAAGCGCATTGCTGACCAGGTTGGTTATGACCTGTCGAAGGCGCGTTATGTCTCCTATTATGCTGGAAGGGGCGCCCACTTCATAATCGAGAGCGAGTTCAATGTGCTTTTCGGAAGCTTGAACGGCAAATAAGTCAAGAACCTCTTCCAGGCATGCTCTAAGCTCAAACGGCTCTTGCTCAAGGTCAATTTGCCCAGCTTCTATCTTCGAAAAATCCAGAATATCATTAACCAAAACCAACAGGGCCTCGCTGCTACTCCCGATGGTATCTACATAATCCTGTTGCTCTTCTGAGAGCCTCGTATCTTGCAAGAGCGAGGCCATCCCAATGACTCCATTAAGCGGGGTCCGTATTTCATGACTCATGGTAGCCAGGAAATCACTCTTCGCTTTTGAAGTAGCTTCTGCTTCTATGTAATGCGCAAGGTCGGACGCCATTTTATTAAACGAACCAGCGAGGCTCTCTAACTCTCTAGAGGATTTTATGTCTATGCGTTGATCCAAGTCACCCTGCCCAATCTTTTCTGCTGCAACACACAGCTTTGATACGGGATTTTCTATGCTGTAAGCAAGCATAAATGCGCCTACTCCACCCAGTAAGAGAGAAACGAGGGAGGCAAAAAGGGTTAGTTTTCGGACTCTTGCCGTGCTTTGTGCTATGGCAGCAGTATGCCGTCCTAAAAGTATTTTTCCATGTAAGACTTCCGAATAAAGCGCTGCTTCTGCGATGTAGACCTGGGAGGTATCAATGCGTGAGAGTTCAAAATCCTTGGGAAAAGAGGCCCAGGTGTCACCTTCATCAGAAATCACAGTGATAAAGGACAGATGCGGGTCTTTTTTCCCGAACTCAATGGCTTCGTCCACTGCCAGGAAATCATCGCTATTTAAGGCGATCTTTACTCCAAGCGATACGGTCGCAGCCAGGGCATCTGTGGTCTCAGCAAAGTTCTCTTCAATTTGCTGTTGCTGGTGGGTAGGAAACAGGTACACGAAAAACAGGGAGAGTACCGTAACCAACCCCAGTACAGAAGACAGTATTTTAACTTTAAGTGACATTGCCATTTGTACTACTGCGTGGCAGGCAAGTAGGGCTAGTTATGGATAACGTGAATAACATTGACTTCTCCATTTGAAGCCAGTTGAAGTGGGAGGTAACCAATAGCACCAGGGGTCGTGCTGATCTTTTGAAGCGCATCTTCCGTAGACTTTGCCGGAACAGGTGGGTCTCCATCCCCGGCTAATATGATGCGAAGCCGCTCTCGCTTGATCTCGCTTGCCGAGCGGCCTATATAATCGTAGAATGTTGTTTTGATGTCGCTTTTTCCCTTCAATTCAACGGGTGTGATTCGATCCCCGTCTGACCAACGTTTCGTTTCTAGAACAAAAATATCGATTAGTTTTTGCGTATCCAGCTCCGAGACATCCACTGATGAATGAGTCACAATAGCAACCTGCGCTGCAGCTTCTCGTGCGAGGCCACAGGTCACTAAGAGCAGTATAATCAGAAGGCGTTTCATATCTGGATTTGCATTTGCATACTAGAAAAACACGCTAATACCGGCGTATAGGGATTGTCCGCTGAATTGAAAGGATGCGAACGAGGTCTCTTTCAACCGATAATCGATGAATTGTATTTTCAACACGGCGCTGTAGATAGGCCAATAGGCAGCGCCCACCGAGAATATATTGACGCCTTCTTCAGCGAGCCCGAGTGCATGGTCCTCTAAGTGATCGTAGCTCGTGTACACCGTGACCTGTTCGCCAATCCGGTAGCCCAGTAAAAGGTAGTAGTAGAATTTGTCCAGGTTGCTGCCTAAAAAAAGCGATTGAGAGCTGAGGAAGGAAAGCGTTGCTTCCTGTGTAACTGAAAGGTTATGGGTCACCGAAATAAACTCTGATTCAACAAAAAAGGAGTTTACCGCAAAGGATAAATCGGCTCCCATTCTGTATCGGCGGACGGCTCCCATCCCCAGTTGTTGCATGTTGGCATGGTCGATAGTTCCTGAAAAGCCCGCTTTGAGGCTGCCTCGTCGGATGCCGATTCGTCCACCGAAAAGCTTAGACTCTGTGGTGTCAGTACTGGCAGGGATAGACGATAAGGAATCGGGAGGGACAAACTCTGATTCGTTGCCTGCATACACCGCGTAATCGAATTTGAGCCGATTGGAGGCAAGCGTACCTTCTACATTCACATAGGCTTGATCTGGGACAAACGTGTTGATCTGTAGGAAGTTGTTAAAGGAAGACTCGTAAACGACTGGCCTGAATAAGTAGGGAAGAAGGGGGGTACGGTTCTTAATGTCGTTGAGGTTATTGAATACAGGTACCTGAAGCCCCAGCTTTACGTTTAACTTCCGGTTGGGATTGTAGCTGAACCAGGCTTCAGAGAATTTCATACCGCCCCACCCACGCTCTGTCGAATACGTATTTACGGACTCTAAATCGACAAAACTACTGAAGCGCTCTCCAAAGTTCTTTTTGAGCAAAAGATTAATTTGTTGCAGAGAAAAAGAACTGTTCGTTCCTTTCTGCCCGCCAAAGTTGAAAGATTCTACTTTGTATTGCCCCTGAAAATAACCGTACAGAGACAGGTCTTCACCCAGTTGAGCGAAGGCGGACGTTGAATACAGTGTAAACAGCCCCCAAAAGAAAAGCGTCCTTAAATACATAAAAGCCAATCTGATTAACGGTACACGTTAACTTCAAGAGAACGAAGTGCTTGAGGTATCGGCTTGAAAAGAGGAGTGTAAATACTGATGCTCCATGATTGTCATTCTGTTGGAGCGAAGCAATCGGGGGATCAAGGAAATAATGCTATCTTCCCTGCAAAAGCAAGAATCCATGGACGGTTGAGGTGTGCTTAAAACCCATATCCAACCGGCCCATAGCCCGGTACGCTCACGTATCCCCGCGAATTATTGGAATCGTAGTTCCCTGCGCTGAAACGGGATGACCAAAAATTGTCACCGCTACCACCCTGGCCGATATAGGCATTGTTCTTGGCGAGTGCAAAGAGATTGATTTGAGGTCGAGGGTTGCCGGCAGATCCTGCATTTCCTCGCTCATCGAGCCAGTATTCGCCGGGTGCGATGGGGTTGCCAATCATATAGCTCCAGATTAGCCACTCAGATTGAGGCAACTCACGTCCGTTAATGAGAACGTCAGTTGTTCCGTCGGATGCATCGCGAGATAAATCGCCGAACGCATGCCCGGGCAGCATAAACCCAAACGCCTGGTGCCCTTCAACTCCGTAAAGCCCACTGGTGGCGTCGTACCAGTACGCTCCTGGTAAAGGCTGTACACCGTACTGGTTCGTAAGCGTCTTCACTTCTTTCTCTGACAAGTTGCGTCCGTTGATGACGACGTCACTCTTTGAGGTGGTGTTAAAGAAAAAGGGGAGGCTTATGAAAAGGAGGGCAACAATTGATTTTGACAACATGATGAATCTTGCTGGAGTGGATGTATCCGAAAGCGTTAGTGATTTATCGATCGTAATTAAAAATAGATAAATGCCGCTTCGAGCAGAACCCTCCACAGATCCGAATGACTACTACTTAGGTACTATATCTTCCAGTAAACATATCAATACACAACAACCTGCTGGACCTGATTAAACTGCTCTCCTAAAGCCTGAATCGTATAGGTCCCCGGAGGCAATGTGCTGGCGGCAAAGGTAAAGGTATGTGGCTGGCCGTTACTCAATGTACCCTTAAAGATCGACTCAACGCTCCTTCCCAATACATCGAAGACCTGGATAGAGACGTGTTGCTGTTGAGCAATCGTTAGGGTGAACTGGGTTTGGTGGGTGAATGGATTTGGATAGGCCGCTCCCAGAAGGGCCGGCTGCGTAGGGATTTCTGCTTGTGGCTCGTTGCTCACCGACGTCGACCCATCGGACTCGCTCCATATCGAAAAGTCTCTGGCGTGCCAGGGGCCACCCCACCAGTCCTGCCCGCGGAGCGCGATACTGGAGACACCTTCCGGGATAGGAGAGAAGTACGAGGAAAAATGCCCTTCATCGTTCTGCTCCTGGGTTTGCCGTTGTACCGATTCCCAGGACGTGCCCTCGTCATAGCTTACTTCGAGAGCCGTGCCTATGGCACTAAAGCGCAGGTACGCCTCAGGAGGTGCCGGGGCTTTGAATGCAATGCGTCCGTTGTTGATCGTTTCATCTGTTGCACGGGTGGTGGCTTTAATCAGGGTAAATGGGCGAGCCGGCGAGATCGTGACGTTGTCCCAATGCCAGGTATTGGGCAGGCATGCTCCTTCAACGGCGCAATCTTTTGTGGGATTATAAGAATGATGGCCGAGTTGTACGATGCCCGTATCAAAATTTAGTTCAGGAATGTCGGTATCGTACCACCAGAAATCGTACTCGGGCATACCAAACGCAATGTGTGTTTTGGAGATACGCAGTTCAAAAAGGTCTCGCCTTCGCTGATCCGGCGTAAGGACCACTTCGTATCCCTGCCACCCTTCTGGTGTAGCGTCGATCTCTTCAGTTTCATGATTTTGAATAATGCCTGCAATGAACTTGGTGTTGGTCTGGATCAAGCCCATCCGAATATGTACACCTCGGCGGGGTTCGCCCTGGAGATCGGGCAACCAGTCATCAAGAGGAAGCTGCACATGGTCTTCGAATGGAGAAATCCATACGTCGATCCAATCCCTCCCGGACGTTCGAAAGGTAGACATGTTAAACCGCACAACGGCTTCGCCCTCTGAAAAATCGACCATATGGTTTGGGGTGAGGTAGATGGCCCCATAGCCAGGCCCGTTTATGGCCGTCATCATGTGGTTCTTGCAATTGTAGACGGTTTCCGAGTAGGTCGTAATGGTATGGGTTGCCGGTGGACCCGCACAGTCGGCGCCATGATCGGCCTCCATGGCGTGGATCTCCTGGTAATGATCCCGGCTGCGGAGGTGCACCGTGATATCCCAATTATCCGGATTCCATGAGGTTGGAGATATCGGGTCCGTTTCGAATTCCTCGATGAAGGTGATAGGTTGGGAGAAGGCGGGGAGTGCGGTGCATAGAAGGCACAGAAGGGCGAGAGGGGATTTGATAGGGTGAGGAATCATGATATTGCTATTATATTCGGTCTTCCCACACGTGATGCGGGATCTATGCAGTTTTACATAGGATTCAGGTTGCACGGACCTCGGCTCGGTGGCCGGGGCGGCAGTGAAAGATGAATATGAGAATGCACAATACATACCAATTTGCTTAAAATAGCAATCCCCGAACTACATAATTACCCGATTGGGGTATTATCGGAGTTACAAATCGTACCCTGTGCCCCTTTTCCTGCCCTTATCACCACAAAAAGCGGGTTGGCACGCATCTTGGAATAAGGCGGGTACCCCAACCCCTATCGCCCGTCAAGGAGGCTACACTTTCTGCTGTGAATAACGAGTCAAAGAAAGTACAATGCCTAGAACAATGCTCCCCGAACGATGGCTTAGCCGTCTGATCCTCCTGACCTTTCTATTCGGA
>JAHQVL010000249.1 GCA_019634345.1 Rhodothermaceae bacterium | reverse complement strand
AGATCGAAGCTTTTGGTGGGCAAGTTCTCGAAGTTTGTCATACAGCTGAGGGATAAGCTGATGCACCGCCTCCTTGTTTTCAGCCTGAAAGCCTTGTATCAGTTCCTCTAATCGATGTTCATCGCCGGCTTCATCACGTGTATCCATAGGAAAGTAGGTTAAGGAAAAACTGGGGTAGGGTAACTACAAGCCTACGGCATCGCCTCCTCCTCGGGCACCCGATACTGGGTGCGCAACTCGGTGAGCCGCTGAAGCAACTCCTCACGCACCTCGGCGTAGTCCGGGCTGTCGTGGACGCTTTGGAGTTCATCGGGGTCGGATTCCAGATCAAATAACTCCCATTCGTCGATATTGTAATAGTAGATCAGTTTGTGTCGATCCGTGCGAACGCCGTAATGCCGTTCGACCATGTGCGGCCCGGGGTATTCGTAGTATTGGTAGTAGATGGCGTCCCTCCAGTCGGCAGGCGATTCTCCTCTCAGGAGGGGTTCAAGGCTTAGGCCTTGCATGGAAGGGTCTTCTTCAACATCAGCGATGCCCAGGAAGGTTTGGGCCAGGTCCAGGTTTTGCACAAGATCCGTGTTTTCACTGCCGGGCTGCACAACGCCGGGCCAGCGTATAATCAATGGGGTGCGCAAGGATTCTTCGTACATCCAGCGCTTGTCGTACCAGCCATGATCACCCAGATAAAACCCTTGGTCGGAGTTGTAGATCACTACGGTGTTTTCATCGAGACCACTCTCGTCAAGATAGTCCAGGAGGCGGCCAAGATTATCGTCTACCGAACGGATAACGCGCAAATAGTCCTTTAAGTACCGCTGGTATTTCCATCGGAGCAGTTCATCGCCTGTAGGGTCTTCATCCATCAACAGCTGATTTTTAGGCTCATAGACTGCGTCCCAGGCTTCGCGCTGTTCTTCGTTCATCCGGTAGTATAATTCCTCTGCTCGATTAAACAGGTTTATCCGGTTGGAGTCCGGGCGCTGCCGTACTTTCAGGTCCCAGTTGAAATCCATGTGCCGGCCGATTTCCATTTCCTGTGTTTTCGCAGCCGAGGTGCGGCCTTCATAGTCATCAAACAAGGTGGCTGGCTCGGGAATTGCTACATCGTCATAGGTGGACAAGTGATCGAGGCCGGGAGACCATCGTCTGTGGGGCGCCTTGTGCTGGTACATCACCATAAACGGCTTCGATTCATCGCGGTCGGATTGCAGCCAATCCAGTACTTTATCGGTGATAATGTCGGTAACGTATCCGGTTTCTTGGACCCTGCCTTCAGGCGTTCTGAAGTCGGGGTTGTAGTAATGACCCTGCCCGGGGAGGACCTCCCAATGATCGAATCCAGTGGGCTCCGTTTTAAGGTGCCATTTCCCAATCATGGCCGTCTGGTAGCCCGCCTGTTGAAGGAGCTTTGGGAAGGTTACCTGTGTTGAGTCAAAGGGCTCCCGGTTGGTGGGGACGCTGTTGAGATGGCTATGCAAACCCGTTAGAATGACCGCGCGGCTTGGGGCACAGATGGAGTTTGTGACAAACGCATTGCGGAATAACATGCCTTCTTCTGCCAGGCGATCCATGTTGGGTGTGGGGTCCAGTGCAGCCAGCGGGCCGCCATAGGCACCGACCGCATGAGGGGCATGGTCATCGGTGAAAATAAAAATGATGTTGGGCTGCTGGGGTTCGGAGGACGTTGTTGTTTCGCATCCAGGTAGATAGAGAAAGGAAGCGATAAGGATCAGGAATAGGGGGAGTCTGTGCACTGTGGTATAGGTGTGGGTTACTGTTCTTGCAGATACTGATAAGGCATCAAAGCCAGGGTGAGCTTTAACCAACGAAAATATCAACAGAAGGTCAATGAACGGGAAAATTCCCTGGTTCGTCAGAATATACCCTTAAACACCATAACAAATGAACATAATATATCCTGGCTGCACTCATGAAATATCTGGCACTCCTGATAGGATGTTTTCTACTATTAGCCCCCAATTCTAACGCACAAACGGCGTATCATAACTGCGACATTGCGACATCAGATTGGTCAAAAGCAGATTGTTGGACTCAGGTCCTGAGAGATGCTGAACTAAATCTTGATACAGTGACTGACCTGGTTTATTATCGAATCGACCTGGTAACGTATCTCAGCGAGACCGATAGGCAGACGTGGAAAAACCAGGTGAATCGCGCAAACAATGACTGGCTCTCTTACCGGAATGCGGAATGCTACAGCTACCGCTTTAGCAACGGCAATAGCGATGAAGATACAGAGGTTTCTTGCAAGGCATCTAAAACAGAAGATCGTATCGAAGAGTTGATTGCAAGGTATGAGCTTCGTCCGGAATGGAAGAGAACAACGGCTACGTATACGATAACGGAAAATATTAGCCTGAAAGGGCTGAACCGAGTTGCCGTCAATACACCTTTACCTGAATATCGGGGAGATAAAAGAGGGGAAGTTCGTCTGAAAATATGGATCAGCCCCGGTGGGCGAGTCAACAGGCAGCAGATTATACGGAGGGACGATCCAGAGTTGGCCGTCGCTGCTACCTCGGTCTTGAAAAAATGGCGGTTTAGCCCGTTGATGGCGAGTGAGCCCCAAGAGGCTCAGGAAGGACTCGTGGTATTTCGATTTGGGGAATAAGAGATCTTGCATGCGGCATTACGATCTCGTTCAAGCGTGTTACGATGTATTATTGTATTACGCTTGAACGATGATGCTCGATCACACACTTACCTTTATACTCATATTCATTCTGTCGGCTGGAGTAACTCATGCTCAAGAAACTCCGTTAGTGCCTTTTCAAAGGGTATCTATCGATCAGCGAACCGAGGAACAGAATACCATCTTTGATGTGCTCGCCAGTAAGTACGCTGAGACAGTGGCGCAGCAGCAGTTAGTTCATGCTGGGGATTTTGCTACCCGGTCGAATGGTTCACACACATTTGTGCAATCCTTTAGTGCCCCGCATGAAAACCAGATGGAGCAGACAGATTATTGGATGGGCGTATCTCACGTTGCCGACGGAGTGCAGTCGAACTGGGCACTGACACTTGAAGGAGAATGTACCCTAGATGGTTATGCTTCTGTTTTAGCGGAAGAAAGCGGAGTTGTAGTTGCATCGGATGGGCTGTATATGCTGTTGCTCGTGGAGGGAATCGACGGATCCTGGGTATCCAAAAAATTGTATGTGGCGAGACTAGACCACTCTGGTACTGCGAATTGCCTCGGTGAAATACTGGTCGATGAATACTATGATGGAATAGGTGCTTATATGCGCACTTTCTACCAGATGCGTGAATCAGGAAAAGTAGCCGTGTCCGGGATTGTAGGGAATACCCTCTATATAGACCGGACGATTACATTTGGCAACCGAAATAGTGGCTACACTTTTACTGATACATATGCCGCAGATCAGGATTCATTGTTTATCTCTCAGTCAACACGCCCCGAAAGTTTTATATCACAAGTAAAGGCGGATTCGATCTATCAAGATCTTCTCTCAGACTATTACAGTGCGTATTGGGACTCCGTAGCTTCGAAAGAAGGGGGCAGCGCGGATCGTGCCTTTTCCTTTCTATACAGGTTTGGGGATCTCTCTGTACTGAGGCCCGGTTTTGCCCCAGGTCATTATAATGCTGCCTGTATGCTCGCCATTCTTGAAAACCACGGACAGGCCATCGCTTTTCTTGAAGAAGCCATCCGGCTAGATCCCGATTACCTTGACAAAGCACGACGAGACCCTGATCTGAAAGGGCTGCGCGAATTGAAGGCGTTCAAAAGGCTGATAGGAGAGTGAGAACGTTTTTAAGTGAAATGCAGTGTGATTAGTGCTCGTCAGGAATACAGCTTTCATGGCGAGCCAGGATTAAGTGAGCGCACCTAGCGGATAAGCGTCATAGTACGAGAGTGGGATTCTTCAGGTGTTTCCAGTTGGTACATGTAGAGGCCGCTAGTAAGAGAGGCGGGGAGGGTAAGGGTGAATTCATTTCGCCCAGGGGGACGAATACCCTCTACCAAGACCTTGACCAATTGACCAGAGGCGTTGAACAGGGACAGGCGCACTGGGCTTTCTTCCGAAAGATCAAACGCGACCGTCGTTGACAGGTTGAACGGGTTCGGATAATTGGGGTAGAGTGCGATTGCTTCAGGGGTTGGCAGTTCTACCGATACGACGTCTGAATACGTGAACGCCCCGGAAAGAGTAATCTGTTTAAAGCGGTAGTACACGACCCTGGCAAGGGCAGGGATGGACGTATCGGTGTAGGAATATTGCTCGCTTGAAACGGTGGTCCCGTTGCCATCAATGAATGTAATGGGTAAGAAGGCCACTGTATCTGCCATTGTCTGAGAATGTGTTTCGTAACGACGCTCTATCTCAAAACCCGCATTGTTCAATTCTGAGGCAGTCTCCCAAGTCAACGCAACGCCGGCGGGGTCTATGGAGCCCTCAAAACGAACGAGCTCAGCAGAAGGTAGCACGTCATCAAGGTCGTAAAACAGGTTGCCTTCCCCGATGATTTCCCTGCTCTCACCAGGAGTAACCCATGAAACCTCAAGAGATTGTGTAAAAAAATCTTCGAAGTAAAGAAGGGATATCTCATGCCAGCCGGCCGCCAGTCCGATAAGTCCATTGCGCTCCCGTGCAGAATGAGCACCGTCGTTGTCGACAACCAACTCATCACCTATAAACAACAGGCTCCCAGAATTGGATATAGTATAAAAGGTGTATAAGCCGTCAGACGGAGCCTGTATGAGCCCTTCAAAGACAAAACCGAAATAATCGTCCCGTTGGAACCGTGAAATATCAAACCCATGTACGATGCCAGCATCTATCGGGGTTAAGGTTGCAAAGTCAGGTACATTGGTCCAGTTTCCCTCATAATACGCGTAGTGTATGCCTGGCTGTGGGGCCTCGGGCTCGTCGGGTGGACGCAAAGCAATTGTTTCGGTCTGTAGGCAAACGGATTCTTCGTTATCGAGGCGAGTAGCATCGGTAAATCGCACTTGCTCATGGTGGAGCACAATGCGATCGATTTTGAACAAGGTCGAGCGGCCTGATAGTTCTACAGAATACGTCCCCGGTTCATCGATGGTAAGAAAGATCGAGTGAGGGTCAAAGTCTACCGTGCGAGCGTCCCACTTCCACTCCTGGCCGCTGGTATTTTGGTAGACTTTGAACCAGGAATTACGTTGAATCTCGATTGATCCAGGTCCTCGTTGCCGGATTCCTGTCGCTGGATTGTCTGGGAAGCGGACCCACACGTCGTTGTGTTCTGTATTGTCGGGGCTAGAGCTTCTGAGCAGAAAACGATACGAACCTGCAAGGCTGATCTCGAACGTATAGGTCAAGATGCCCATACCGGCTGCGTCGATGCCCTGATCATTGTCACCATGCTTCCATTCGTAATATCCGTTCCCCAAGGCACTGCTTATATCGTTTCTGAGGCTCCATGAATCGGATGGCAGTACCGATTCCACCTCCAGCACCACAAGGCCTCCCTGCTCTTCAAACAATGTGCATGACGTTATGGATTGTGCTGTAGCAGAATTGACCAGGCCGGTTGAGATGACGACAACGAGTGCACATAACCAAAGACATGGAAATGTAACTTCAGTTGTCTTGATCATGGTTTTTGGCTCCTATGGCTTTTTAATTCAATACCGGTACTCATAATGTACGCATCGTTTTCTGCCGGAACCAGTACTCAATAATGATCTACCGGAGATTCTTAAATGGTCTTAAGCGAGGCCATCCACCGGGGCGGCTGGGGGTCACACATAGCAGTTGCCTCTCCGATAGCCACTTGTGATGGAGTGACTGAAATACAGCAAGCAAACGGTACACATCCCAATCTATGATCATCGTCACTAGTGGTAAGCAGCTATTCTGTGCATGTCTCCTGAGCCTGATCGCATACTCATCGGGTTATGCACAACGGGCTATTCCCGAATTAACAGGCCCAGTGGTGGATGAGGCGGGGATCTTGTCTGAATCTACCGAGCAACAAATTGCGCTGTTGATCAGGGCACATGAGGATTCCACGTCGAATCAACTTGCTGTTCTAACGATCTCATCTCTCGAAGGAGAGGTTCTTGAAGACTACAGTCTGCGTGTCGCACGTACCTGGGGCCTGGGGCAGGCAGACAAGAACAATGGGGTATTGCTCCTTGTAGCCGTTGATGAACGGAAAATCCGTATAGAAGTGGGTTATGGGCTTGAGGGCGACCTGCCAGATATCACAGCCAAGCGAATCATCGATGGAGACATGACTCCGTATTTTGGTCAAGGCGATTTTGACAACGGCATCTTGCTCGGTGTAAGAGGAACACTGGAGGCCATTGAAGGCACGTATGAGCCCGGTGATTTTGTGATACCGACGGATTCGTTCAGCTTTCGTTTAAAGGCAGCGCTCTTGATGATGTGCATGCCTATGTTTATCCTTTTGAAGGCTATACTGCGTTCCCCCCTTGTATTCTGGATAACAACCGCCTTTGTGACGCCGTTTATTTTTGTCTGTGGCTTTATCCTGTATCCTCCGTTTGGTGGATTTTTCTTTGGCGGTGGTGTTTACTTGTCTCTGATTGTGACCAGAACGCTCCTGAAGCGATCGTCTAGATGGGGTCCGATCATGGAGACGATTGGCAAAGCCAAACCGGGAGACGTAATACCTATCGACATGGGGCGATGGAGTTGGAGTTATACGATTCCCAAACCGGGTTCAGGCGGGCATTCATCGAGTGGCAGCAGTGGGTTCAGTAGCGGCAGTAGTGGGTTCAGCGGCGGTGGCGGATCTTTTGGGGGCGGTGGGGCATCAGGAGGATGGTGACTGCTTGTGTTGTTTTTCTTCTCCTCGGTTAAGTTATTTGTGCCGGAATAGTATTGACTGGAGTGTGCATCAATCTCTGAACTCCAGGTACCTTGAGAAGAACGGAAGCATCTTTGTCTGCACGCGGCCGAAGGGAGCCCAGTTTTGATCAAATGCGCCACCTGTGTATTCTTCGGCTTCGTGGGGGATGAGGAGGTCGTCAAGTTTGCGGGTGAAATTCTGGTTTGAGTACACGTGGGACTGGTACGTGTCGTAGCGGCCCCAATCGAACTTGATGGCGCGGAGGCTGCGGAGATTATCGGCATGGGCTTCAATCTGGCGATCAAGCAAGAAGCGGGAAAGGAGGCTGATTCGGTTCTTTAGGTGTGGCGCGTATGCACCTTCTTGGGGCTCGGCCATGAAATCGGCATAGAACGGGGGGCGATCGGGGTTAGGGAGGAAGGCCTGGGCCATGGCGGTGAAAATCTGAGAAGGCGTATCGCCGTCCAGGTCGTCAAATGATTCT
>JAHQVL010000248.1 GCA_019634345.1 Rhodothermaceae bacterium | reverse complement strand
TGCTGACTAAGGGCTGTGTATTACCTTTTATACTCAATGCAAAGTCGTCCATGTGGGCTGCCTGCTGATTGACCTGTTCAAATTGCAAGACGCCATCGCTTGTTGTTCCGCTGGTCCCACGTCCGCCAAAACTGGGCTTTAGTTCAAGCCAGCCCTGGTAGCAACTCACATGACAGCGGTCCACATAGGAGGAATACGAAGTGCTGCAGTTCGCGACGAGGCCGGATGGAAACTCGAATTGCCAGAAGAACGATTCGTAAATGTCCTTGAAGCGGGAAGTGTCTCGTACATACGCCTGTGCTGTGACGGACACCGGTTCTTCCCCAGAGATGTACCGGCATGCTTGAATCGGGTATACGCCCAGGTCCATAATTGCACCGCCCCCGCCTTTCCTTGCATCGAGCCGCCACAGCGTGGGGTCATTGAGATGATACGCAAGGCCGGCCTCGATGAAGTTGAGGGTCCCGAATGGTTTTTCGCGCCCGATACGCATTGCCTCCTGATGATGCTTTTCATAATGAAGCCGGTACCCGACGGATAGCAGTTTGTCTGCTTTTTCACTGGCCGCAATCATCGCTTCGCACTCGGCTACATTCATAGCCATCGGTTTTTCGCAGATTACGTGCTTACCGGCCTCAAGTGCCCGTATGGTGTACTCGGCGTGCATAAAGTTGGGCAGCACGATATAGATGACGTCTATGGCGTCATCATCCGCGATTTGATCGAACGTGTCGTAGCTATAGACATGATCTGCCGATAGACCAAACTCTTCGGACCACTCCTTTGCCTTAGCTGGCGTCCCGGTCACAATACCAGTCAATTTGATGTTCTGGGTTTGACGCAAGGCTGGCTTAAGGGCAAACGTGCTATACCTACCCAGGCCCACCAACGAAATGCCTAAGGGGTTTTCTACAGAAGAAGCAGCGGACTGCAACACGGTTGGAAAGGAAGATAATCCTGCTGCACCCAATGAGAGGGCCTTTAATGCATGCCTGCGAGAGTATGCCATGGTTCGAAATAATTTGGATGGACGATTCTCTAGATACGTGTATTATTTATGCAAGATGAGCGTCCTGGTTGCAATGTGCCTGCCTGCTTCGATGCGATACAGGTATACGCCGCTCCCCAAGTTGAACATGCAGCTCTTCTTGAGGCAATAATGGGAGAATATAATGCGTTTGAATTACGACGTCCTTACGGTTTTCTTCTTATTCTTTTCTGGAGCATTTTATCATGATAAACCTCCGTTCCTTTCATTTAGGTACCGCATTTGTAGACCCTATGCGCTGCGTGATTCGCATCGATGGCGCAGATAAACATATCGAACCCCAGGTGATGAGTGTGTTGATGCGTCTTGTAGATGAACCTGGAGAGGTCATAACGCGAGCTCAATTATTGCAATCAGCCTGGCCGGATACGATCGTAAATGATGGCGCACTCTCAAAAGCCATTAGTGTTTTGCGAAGAGCGCTGGGAGATAAAGCAAAGCATCCTCATTTTATCGAAACCATTCCCAAAATAGGATACCGTCTGATTGCACCAGTTAAAGAAGTAGCTGTTGCAGCGTATGAAGGAGGTTCGCTTGAGAAGGCCCCTTCGGTACCCCTGGAAATCAATGTTCATCAACGGGATCGGGCGCCAAGGCAATCGGTGCTCGGTATGAAGGTGAGAGAAATGACGGTGGGGCAGGTGCTTTTGATGGTAATACTATTGGGTGTTTTATTTATTTTCTGGCCCAGGCAGGAGTTTGTTGAACTTGAGGAAGAAATCAGGCTTGTCCGTTTTGATGGAACAGAACACGTTATATCTGATAGCTCGTGGACAACAAAACGCTCGGGCCTGTTTTCTCCTGAGAGCCGGCCGTTTCAGTTAGTTACCAAAGACACCCTTATTGTGAAAAAGGAAGAGGCACCCTAAAGACGTAGATGAAACCGAAGGTAGTAATCATAACCATGTTTCAACATGGGGATCCGGGTACGGAGGATAGTAAAGGGGAGGCCAGTGCCTGGATAGAGCACTACGCGTTAAATAGGCAGATAAACGTTCCCGGTACACGACATGGCATCTATACAAATGAACAGAGCGAAATTGCCTTAATCATTACTGGGGTTGGAAAGGCGAATGCTTCTACAGCAATGATGTGTGTGGGCATGCATCCCGATATCGATCTGAGTAATTCGTACATCATTGTGTGTGGTATTGCGGGGGCTAATCCTGAAGAGGTGTCTGTTGGATCTCCGGTATGGTGCGATACCGTAGTCGATGGAGATCTTGCTTCTTTTGTGTCTATGGTTGAACTCGACCGTACACGGTCATTTCCTTTTTTTCCGATGGGTACTACAGGGCTAGAAGACGAGGAAAAATACACCTCCGGTACAGAAGTGTATCTCATGAACGAAGATCTGGTGCATCATGCTTATGCCTTGACGAAAGATGTCCCCCTTGTCGATGATCTTAAATCCAAAGCGTATCGAACGGCTTATGAGGTAGAACCTGCAACGCTACCGCCCTTTGTTGCAAAAGGTGGATTTCTCTCTGGTGATACCTTTTTGCATGGGCATGTATCAGGGCAGTGGTCAACAGCATGGGTTGAGGCGTGGAGCGAGAATAGGAGTCGATATATGTTGGGTAACCAGGAAGACTCAGGTACCTTGACGGCTTTACGTGCACTACATGAAATGGGCAAGGTGGAGTGGCAACGAATAGTGCTTCTCCGAGCTGGCAGCAACTATGATCGGCCGGCACCGGGGGTTTCTGCTCTCGACTCTTTAAAGAACGCCATATCCGATGGCGTGCCCGTCTCGATGGACATTGCACTGGAAAATATTTTTCGAGTAGCGGATCGGTTTGTGGCTAGTGTAGTCAGATAAAGAGATATTGAGTTCCAGGTTCACATGATCAATCACAAATTGGGTGTTGTTTTGCGGTTATTGCTGATGGTATCAGTATGTGGATTGCTTTTGTTTTCCTGCGATTCATCAAATCCGGACGAAGAACCTCCTCCACCTGATGGCGAGAATGAAAATGTGGTTCAAAGCGTTGTTGTATCTGCTGATAAGCAACGAGTAATCGGAACGGGGATCGATATTCAATTGACCGCGATCGCTTTAAATGCACAAGGTGATGCAGTACCCGGTGTGGAGTTTGTCTGGACGAGTGCAAATCCAGAAGTTGCAACAGTTGAGGAGGGTGGTGAGGTTGTTACAACAGGTCTTGGGAAGGTCCGTATACAAGCAGAAACAGCTGGGATCTCCGGATCCATTGAAATAGAAGCTTTACCTGCCGGGATTCAACAGCTCTCTTTGAGTACACCCTACCAGGTATTGCCTCACGATGGATTTGCTGTTCAGCTAGATTTAACAGCTTTGGATGCATTGGGTGATCCTGTCGCGGACCCGCAGGTTTCATGGTCGAGCAGCAATGCCAATGTCATTTCAGTGGATAATACGGGTCAGATAACTACGATTAACCCGGGTTCTGCGATCATCTTTGTAGAGAGTGACAATACGGAAACCTTGTTGCACTTCGACGTTGTGACAACAACGGGTACTGGGATTTTGGAATTAGATCTGGCGTTTCTGACTATTTTCAAAGGGATAAATTCAGCGGATTTGTTGATTGCACCTCCTGGAATGAGTGTGGCACTTGCTGTAGACGGCCGGCTTGTAATGGCCAGGGGATACGGCATGGCGAGCAGCGGTACAGATGCATCTGGAGCATTGCTAGATCCTGTGCAGCCCAATAGTTTATTTCGCATCGCCAGCGTAAGTAAGCCTTTTACAGCCGTATCTGTACTGAAATTGGTGGAGCAGGACCGTCTGTCACTCGAAGATTCCTTGCTTAGTCTTGTCCCGTCTCTTATACCTTCCGCCGGACTGGCCGATGAGGAGGCCAGAGAGATCAAGATATGGGGTTTGTTGGAGCACAAGGGCGGATGGGATCGATCGGTAGGCCCTAATCCACTCTATCACCTTCCTGTGATTGCACAAGAAATGGGCGTGGCATCACCCCCGTCTCATGAGTCCGTCGCCCAGTGGTTGTTTGGGCAAGAGCTGGATTTTCGCCCGGGTAGCCGGTATACCTACAACAACATGAATTATTTCATGCTGGGGCAAGTGATTGAGGCGGTAACGGGGCAACCCTATGATGCCTTTGTGAAGCAAGAAGTGTTAGCGCCTATTGGGATTACGACAATGCACATTGGGGGCACGATGCTGGAAGATCGAGCAGAAGGGGAAGTTGAGTATTTTTATGGTGGACTGGGAGCTTCGGTATTTGATGGGGTACCTGGAACCTTGCCGACCCAATACGGTGGCGGATTTGATATGAACTTGATGAACGCCAGTGGGGGATGGATTGCATCTGCGATTGACCTGGTGCGATTTGGCCTGGCTGTTGATAGCCGCTCAGTGATTACAGATAGTCAGCTGCATGACTATATGTTTTCGGATAACAGCGGTAGTGGGGTATATGGTGCCGGCTGGATTCTAGACAACCGGAATTACTTGCATACAGGTGCACTCGAAGGCAGCAGCAGCCTCTTGTATGTGTTTGATAACGGTACCGTACTCGCTCTACTCTTTAATGGGAATACGGATGTAAGCTTCCGCAGATGGTTAGAACCCATCATTGAAACGACAGATTGGCCGGATATAGATTTGTTTGGACAATATTGATTCAAGCAAATAAAGCCAAAAGGGCATTATTTGTTTGGTTTCGCGTTTCGGGTTTCGCGTTCCGGGTTTATTGCTTATCCTAGTAAACGCTAAACTCTGAACACTGAACAACAAACCCTCCCAGATGATACGCTCACTCCTCGTCATCTTCACCCTATTCCTATTCAGCTGCACCGAACAAGAACCCCCTCCACCCGTGGTTGAAACGCAGGCTCTTTTTAACGGCACTGACCTGACGGGCTGGTACGCCGATGTGCCGGATATGGATACGGATTCGACTTTGGCTTCTCCCTTTTTTGTGCGTGGAGGCTTTTTGGTGAGTGCTGGAGAGCCAAGGGGCCACTTGATTACGGAAGCCGAATATCAAGATTACCGGCTTGAGGCTGAGTATCGGTTTCCTGGTGAGCCTGGGAATGCAGGGGTACTGATTCATGCGTCTACGCATCGGGCATTGTATGACATGTTTCCCAAGTCCATTGAGGTGCAGATGATGCATGAAAATGCTGGCGACTTCTGGGTGATTGTGGAAGATATAGAGGTGCCTGATATGGTAGCCCGGCGAGGCCCTGAAGAAGAATGGGGCATAACGGAAGGGACGGCACGGCGAATCTTAAACCTGACAGATGATTCCGAACACCCACTTGGCGAATGGAATACCATGGTCATAGAGACTCTCAGCAATACCGTTCGTGTTTGGGTCAACGGAGACCTTGTAAATGATGGATTCAACGCTACCGTAGAACAAGGAAAAATTGCCCTTCAAGCCGAAGGCTCCGAAGTCGAGTTCAGAAAAGTAGAGCTAACCCCCATCGAAGCATTGTCGGCGGTCGATTGAGTGTCGTGTAAGAGAGGAATCTTTGAAGCCTTTCCCTTGTCATCCCGTTGGAGCGTAGCGATCGAGGGATCTACCCTGAAGTTGTGCACTAGCCTTTGGGTATCGCAAGCCCGTTGGGGTAGATCCCTCCGCAAGGTCGGGATGACAGGGTTGAGCAACCTACCTGTCAAAAGAATCTAAATACCCTTCTATTTAATAGTCTCTTCCACCTTGAATAGCCTCAATTCCGCCCCGCTTAACTGTATCTCATAACATAGGGCTATGCGTTGGTCACAACCTTATGCACGTGCAGGAAATGCAATGTATTATGAGTTCATTGCATTAACTCTTCAGTCCCAATGAATCGACCGCCTATAAGAGATGAGAATTCTGAGCTCTATTGGTTTAGTCGTGGTATTTCTGAGTCTTTCCAATTGTGCTGTTTCTCAGGAATATGATCTGGATCTTGCCGTTTTACCACTCGCGCAAGAAGATAGAGAACAGGCTACAATTGTATATGTTGATGAGGAAGGAGCGTTTCAAGTACTACGATCTGGATCCAACAAGCTATTCTGTATTGCAGATGAGCCGGGTGACGATAGGTTTTCATTAGAATGCCATCCTAATTCACTGATGACCTATCTGGAGCGAAAAGAGAAAAGATCGCTGTCGGAATACAGAGATGAGTTGGATCAAGGTATCGATGAGGATATACAGTCTGGGGCCTTGGACTTTCCAGTAGGAGCGCGCTCCTATTTTATCTCGGGCCGAATGAATAGTGGTGACAAAGTGCCTGACAGCGCTCGGGTATGGCAGGAAATAGCTGTTCCATTTGCAAGCGAGGAGCAGACCGGATTACCCACTGAAGACGCCGGCGCAAGCCCATGGCTAATGGGAGAAGATTCTCATGGGGCACATATCATGATTGGATATCGAACGGTAGCGTGGGAGCGCCTTTTCGATTGAGACAAAATCTTCAGGTCATGTGACATTGATTTGTGCTAGATGTACATTGCAGCAGCAGAAAATACGTCTAACCCCTTGAAGAGTCTATAACTGTCACATGATGTACCTACGTAAAGTCACAATGCTCGTTTTTTTAACGGGTGTATTTGTTACCACGAACGTTTTTGCTCAGCAACCCGAAAACATCGTATTCATTCTCAGCGATGACCACCGATACGATTACATGGATTTTCACCCGAACAGTCCTGATTTCCTGAAAACGCCAGGGATGGATCGGATGGCGGAAGAAGGGGCTCACATAGCTAATGCGTTTGTGACTACCTCGCTCTGTTCTCCAAGCCGTGCGTCAATTCTCACAGGGCAATATTCGTTTCGTCACGGCGCAATAGATAACTCTAATCCATTAAAAGAAGGGACTTCTCTGTTTCCAGAACAGCTCCAAAATGAGGGATACGAGACCGCCTATTTCGGTAAATGGCATATTGGAGAGGCTACGGATAATCCGAAGCCTGGCTTCAACCGATGGGTCAGTTTTCGCGGACAGGGTGTCTACAACAACCCGACGCTGAACTTCGACGGAGAGCGCCGGCAGGTAGAAGGATACACGTCTGACCTCCTGACAGATTATGCCCTCGAATGGCTAGAGAGTGGTAGGGATGACGATAAACCGTTCTTCGTTTACCTTTCTCACAAAGCGGTACATGCAGAGTTTTACCCCGCAGAACGGCATGCTGGTAGGTATGCAGAGTCCGAGTTAACCAAGCCACAGTCGATGAAAAATATCGAACAGAATTATGAAGGGAAGCCGGACTGGGTACGGGCCCAACGATATAGCTGGCACGGCGTTGACTATATGTACCACAACCGGGACGACCATCCCCAATCTTTGGATGAGATCATCACGGATTATAGCGAGACCCTGCTAGGTGTTGACGAAAGTATCAGCCGCGTTCTGGATTACCTTGTTGAAAACGACCTGGACGAAAATACCCTCGTTATTTATATGGGCGACAATGGGTTTATGCTGGGTGAGCATGGCCTTATTGATAAACGACAGGCCTATGAGGAATCGATGCGTGTACCGATGATCGCCTGGGCGCCTGGGTTCATTGAAGCGGGTTCAACCATCAATGAGAACATTCTTAATATTGATGTTGCACCCACCTTCCTGGATGTTGCAGATGGCCGTATGCCTGATGGGCATACGGTAGATGGCCGCTCGTTCTTGCCTGTTCTGGAAAACGGAAGGGCCGATGAGTGGCGTAGTACGTTCGTCTATCAATATTTCTGGGAGAATGCGTTTCCTCATACTCCTACAACATATGCGATACGTGGAGATCGGTACAAGTACATCTATTACCACGGTGTATGGGATAAAAACGAGTTGTACGACTTGCAAACCGATCCCAAAGAGATGTACAACCTCGTGGATGCACCGGCCCACCAGGCTCGCGTAGATTCCATGCGAACGGCTATGTTTGATATCTTTGAGGCAAACGGAGCCACCGACGTGAAATTCCGCCGGCCTTCTCGATTCCAGGCTGGAGAAAGGAAGTTGGATTAGGAAAGCGTAAAGACTGAGTATAAAGGGTTGAGATTGAGTCATTGCGGCTCCTCAACCCTTTTTTAATGGCCTTATTTAACAACGGACAAAAAGTGAGTAGCTATTCCCTGCTCCGTTATTAACCTGGTTATGTAGGTACCACTCGGTAAATCGGAAGCATCTAGCTGTATCTCATAGGAGCCAGGTACTCGATGCCCATCGATCGGCGTTTTAACGGGCCGGCCAAGCATATCGTAGACAATGAGGTGGACGTGCCCGGCTACGGGCAACTCAAAGGATATCGTTGTGCTAAACGTAAACGGGTTCGGCCGGTTATTCAGGCGATATGCATCCGGCAGAACAGGTCGTTCACGATCAACCTGAACATTAACGACCGGGGTATCCTCACAGTCTGATCCACCCAGGTTATCGCTGAATAGGATATTTGCCCCTGAAAAGGAGGGCGGGATGCCATTGTACCAGTAATTGTGGGCTGCGTAGATCATGCCTCCGTCACTGGTTTCTAGCTGTGAACTGCTGGGATCGCAAAAGTGATTGTAGGATTGCTCTCCCGGGCCATTGCCAGCATGAATGACGCCATTTGTCGAGGCAGAGAGTTGACCCCCTGCAATCCTGTTTAGTCCCAACCCAGTGACCAATGAATCCTGCCCGAAATAGACGTTTGCACTGTCGTTGGCACTGATGGTTGCTTGATTGCCATTCTGGATGATATAAGATTGGTAGAGATGAAGCGTGCTTTCGGAGCCAGATGCTTTAATAACTTCTGCCGAGGATTCAGGAAGGACATTAACCAATACGCTATCAAAAACTGCCTGTGCATTAATTACCGAGATCCCCGCTTCTTCCACGTTTGTACGAATTCCCGTTACCTCAACGCCACGCAAGTACCCCCTGCTATTCTCCGAAAAATGAATCCCATGCCAGTGCGACTCTTCCGATGTGAAAATGACGTCTTCAGCATACAGACTGCCTTCTACACTTACTTGAGCTGCAGTAGGGAGCCGATAACGTCCTTCGTAAAAATACCACTCAGAATTTGAGGCGACCGTCAGGTTAGAGGGTAAGTCAATATCTTGCCCGCCGATCTGAGGTCGGAATTCGATAACCTTCGCTTGCATACGATCTATTTGTCCGGGGGTCCAGACTGTGCGACAGGCATCGGTGGTGGCGTACATGAAATTATTGACAGGGTCATTGCCTGGTAGGGTTGGGCAGGAATCAGCGGCCGTAGGGCACTGTCGAAACCAAGAGTTCACCGCTGGGGGGGTGTCTCCGACAAAGTCTCCTTTGTCTGCATCTGGTAAACAGCCTCGTTCATAGGGATGCCGCAAACTGAAATAATGCCCCATTTCGTGAACCAACGTGATGCCTGCATCGAAGTCTGGGTCAAAAGGGCCGCCTGGAAGGGCAACAAAGTCCAAAACGATAGCATGGCTTTGTGGATCGGGCGAGTCGGTAAAAACGGACCAACCAATTGCCTCGTTTACCATGTCTCCAACGAACACATTGATGATGTGAGCGGGGTCCACCAACAGCGCGTCCCTTATTGGGGCAGAGGGGACGCCTTCATTGGAAAGGGAAATCCAATCTTCATTCTCCGTTCTCGTGACAAGCGCAAGGAAGAATGAAAACTCAGTACCTGAAAACGCATCGTTTAATACTTGGACTTGCTTTTGAATAGACTCAAGGGAGATATTCTCTTCACCTCCCTTGTGGAGAATGTGAAAGGCAAGACCTATGTGTTTTGGAAAGAAGGCGTCTCTTAGAACGGCAACGTGGAACGGGTTTTTCCTATCCAGGGTGTGTTCGTGATCTCCTTTTACATGGCATACCTGTGCAACGGCATGCTGTGTACTAAGGGAAAAGATAACCAGGACAAGGAAACGTTTTAACACGATCTATTACGTTGGGTTTTCCAGAAATGGCTCCGAAGACGGTTGGTCATCAATAATAGCCATTAATGTCGCTACATAATTTGTTAAGTTTAGAAAGAAGGCCTGTTCCGCACGTACATCTATCTTGAGAGGAGGGCGCTCGTGTGTATAAATATACTATAATTTATTCCGTTGTATTACTTCTATCTGGCTTGATACCCCAGCTAGCGCATAGCCAGTTCAACATGACCTGGTTAGATATTGGCGAAATGCACGGACGGTACTCTGAAGCAGGTGCCCATAATGAAGGCCCAACAGCTAACCGGGGCCTTGAATGGCCGGCAATTCTACGACGCTCTGGGCACTTTCGCAGCAAAGCCTACTGGATAGGATTAAAAGACTGGACCGATGAGTCAGGAAGGCACTGGGACTACCGTGTAACTCGAATAGGTCTACGCGTGGATGGGTATCTCAGTGATACACCGGCAGCAAACCTTATTTATACTCCAGTAGAAACAAAGCTCATTGCCCGTTTTGAAGATACAGAGGTTGTAGTGGATGGTAGTCCTTCTTTTGATAAAATAGCCATTGTCAATGAAGTAGACCCCCAACTTCCTGCAGATCGGGTGTTATATCAGCGGTATCGATCATTGCTTGGAATCGAAACGGAACGATGGATCTATGCCTATGCAAACGAAATACACGACGACTACCACATTATTCGCCGAAGAATGGTGAATACGGGTAATACCGATGCAGACCCGGATATTGAGCTTGAGGGGCAGTCTCTACACGATGTACTGTTTTATAATGCTTATCGATGGAGGGGAAGGGAGCAGGCTGCCTGGCATGGGTCTGGCGCACAAGTATGGGGCAAATTTAGCATGGTAGATATCGTTGGGGATGGAAACGAGGCATATCCGGTTGATTTTACAGCGGTCTATTTGTGGTACGGGTTTGATTGGAGTGCATTTGATTGGGAGGCTGGCATCGATTATTTAGGTTCTCCGATGCTTAGTCAGAGGGGGCGTGAAGCACCTGGAGATACGATTGGTCGGCTAGCTGGGATGTCGATGCAGGGGCGTGTAATCCTACATGCAGACGAATCGACTACGGATCGCACCTATAATCCAGCAAATCAGCCAATCACCCTGGGATGGATTGATAACGACGAGCCGCTTAACAATCCTGGGCAATCAGAAGAAGCGTATTATGAATTGGGTATATTGACCCGTGAAAATCCGGCTTTTAGGGAGGGTGGCTCAAGCCGATTATATCCTCACTATGCAGATCGGATAGTACCGAGTGGCGAGTTTTGGGAACGAGTTGGGGATGCTGCGCAAGGAAAAGCAGGTGGACACTCACCCAGCATTGCCTATGGCCCTTATCAGATGGCCTTTCGAGACACGATCAATATTGTGGAAGCAGAAGGAGCGGCCGGCTTAAGTTATAAGGCAGCAACGGACATCGGAGTGGCCTATAAAGCGAGTGGATTTGATAACGAGTTACGCATTCCCTTTGACGCCAATGGAGACGGCATAATAAACGATGTGCCCTGGAATTACGACGTTTATAAAAACGGCAGCGAGATTCAAACAAAAAACCAGTGGGTGCTTACGGCTCGCGACTCCATGTTTCAGTTTATGTACCGTGCTCGCGATGTATGGCGGGCCAGCGATGGAATGACGCAGTATCCGATTGTTGAGCCACCCAGACCACCGCGCCGCTTTGAGGTGACATCGCATCCAGGCAATATCGAGCTTGAATGGCAAAGCATGTCGGAAGCTCCGGATCCTGAGGCGTGGGAGGTCTATCGCACGGGTGAGTATGTGGATAATCTCCCTTACGAATTGATCGCGTCCTTGCCCGGTTCTTCTCGTAGCTACATTGATGTAGATGTGTTTCGGGGAAGAGACTATTACTATTTTATCCAGGCCGTCGGTTCTCCAAATCCTGAAGATGACTTGGCCCTGAATGGTACACCTGGAGGGCTTCCACTAAGAAGTGGACGCTATTTTACACAAACCTATAATCCAGCATCTCTATTGCGTGTACCTGGAAATCAAGTATCTGATTTCCGAATCGTACCAAATCCTATAAACATGGCCGCTGATGAGTCTGTGCGCATCATCATTGATGGCGATCGTACGCGAGGTCAGGTAGAATTTCTTGATATACCAGGTCAATGTACGATTTCTATCTATACAGAGATCGGAGAGCTGGTAAAACGGATAGAGCACACGAACGGAAGCGGGAATGCCGAATGGGATCTGTTGACTGCCTCACGGCAGCCTGTAGTAAGCGGGATCTATATTGTGCATGTCTTGGACAATGATTTAGGTGAGGTGGACGTTAAAAAACTCGTGGTAGTGAGGTGATCATGGCAGTCTATTTGAAAAAAATAGGGCTCATGTTAGTCCTCTTTGGAGCAATCGCACCTACTGCATATGGGCAGTTTTTAATGACCTGGGTGGATATTGGTGAGATGCAGAGCCGGTATTCCGAGGCAGGCGCACATACGGAATGGCTAACCCAAGATCGTGGTATGGAATGGCCGGCTATTTTGCGGGGATCTGGACACTACAGGGCAAAAGGATATTGGATTGGGCTCAAAAATTGGAGAGATGAATCAGGTCGGGAATGGGACTACCGGATAGCACAGATTGGCATGCGCTCAGACGGTGTGAACCACTTTTTTCCTATTGAATCAAGGTTAATCGCAAAATTTGAAGATCCAGAAGTCGTAGTGGACGGTACATCCTCATTTGACAAAATTGCGATAGTGAATGAAGTGGATCCAGATCTTCCTGCCGATCGTGTCCTGTATCAACGATATCGCTCGATGGTGGGTGTTGAGACGGAGCGTTGGGTCTATGCCTATGCAAACGAGATCCACGACGATTATCACATCATTCGCCGTCGAATGGTAAATAATGGCAATACGGATCACGACGAGGACATTGAACTGCAAGGCCAGTCACTCAGTGATGTGATGTTTTACAATGCCTATAAATGGAGGGGTAGACAGGAGGCGGCATGGCATGGTTCTGCAGCTCAGGTATGGGGTAAATTCAGTATGAATGATGTAGTCGGAGATGGAAACGAGGAATACCCCGTGGAGTTCACTGCTATTTACCTTTGGATGGGATTTGATCCCAATACGTCTCCAGGCTGGAATCATATTGGAAGTCCAATGCTGCGCGATTTGCAAAATGCGCGGTATAATACACCGCCAGGTGACACCGTTGGCCGTCTGGCAGCCATGTCTATGCAAGGGCGAGTAATAATACACGCAGACGAATCTCCTACAGATCGCAGTTATAATCCTGCACATCAACCTATAACCATTGGTTATGTGGATAATGATGAGCCACTGGCCAATGCATGGGCAGAGGATCGAGATTATTATGAGCTCGGAATATTAACTCGTGAAAACCCAGCCTTTGTAAATGGTGGTGCCACGCGAATGTACCCACATCTTGCTGATCGCGTAGAACCATCAGGTGAATTTTGGAATCCAACTTTTGACGCCTCCACCGGTAAGGCGGGGGGGCATTCCTCAACTCTTGCATATGGTCCTTATCAATTGGCGTTTATGGATACCATTAACATTGTTGAGGCAGAAGGAGCAGCAGGACTGAGTTATAAAGCAGCGAGGGATATTGGGGTAGCCTATAAAGCGAGCGGGTTTGACGACGACTTGCGTATCCCTTTTGATGCAAATGGAGATGGGCAGATTAATGATGTGCCGTGGAATTACGATGTGTATAAAAATGGCAGTGAGATGCAGACCAAAAACCAGTGGGTGCTGACTGCAAGAGACTCCATGTTTCAATTCATGTATCGTGCTCGGGATGTTTGGCAAGCCAGTAACTATATGGCAATATACCCTATTGTTCAGCCTCCAAGGCCACCCAGGAGATTTGAGGTAAAATCGCACCCAGATCTTATTGAACTGACATGGCAATCAATGGCTGATGCTCCTGATCCTGATCAATGGGAAATCTATCGGACGGCAAACTACGTAGATAACTTGCCTTATGCGTTAATAGCATCGCTGCCCGGTTCTGCTAGAAGCTTAATTGATACAGACGTGTTTCGTGGAAGAGAGTACTATTATTTTCTCCAGGCTGTTGGCCCTCCAAATAATGTAGATGAGCGAGGCCTGAATGGTACACCCGGTGGATTACCCCTCAGGAGCGGACGCTACTTTACCCAGACCTATCATCCAGCATCACTTCTCAGGATTCCTGGTAACCAGGTGTCCGATTTTCGTATCGTACCTAATCCTGTAAACTTCGCTTCGGATGAGTCCGTGCGCATCATCATTGATGGCGATCGTACTCGAGGCCGGGTAGAATTTCTTGATATACCAGGGCAGTGTACGATCTCTATTTACACGGAGATTGGTGAGCTGGTGAAACGGATTGAGCATACAAGTGGTGGGGGACGTACTGAATGGGACTTATTAACGGCATCACGCCAGCCAGTGGTGAGTGGGATCTACATTGTACACGTAGCGGATAATGAATCAGGAGAGGTGGATGTGAAAAAGCTGGTCGTAGTACGTTGAGTGGAGCCACCCCACGAGGTAGGATGACTCCAACTCTGATCATCGTTTTGGGAGATTCACCGGATGATCAATTGCTGTGACAGTTGTTTGCCCTCAAGGTGTAACACCACGTAATACGTTCCCGATGCCAGGTTCATAGAGGGCACATCGAGAATGAGTTCTGAACGACCTCGTGGTACCTGGAGGGCTTCCTGATATAGGGCTTGCCCCAGAATATTATATACGAACACCTGTCCCTCTTGAAGGCCTAAGCCCGATTGATTTTGCACTTGAATGCGGGCTGCTACTGAGTCTGTAATTAGATTGGGGAATACCTCAAAGGATAAGAGCTCTTTTTGTGGAGTCGTTGACGCATTGCTGATATTGGTCACCTCTGTGATAGAGAGGGTTTGGTTGGCTGAAAGATTGGTTAGAATCTGCCGATTGCCAGCCGGCCAGTGAACGATAAGTGTATCAACCAGCACCGCGCTCCCTAAACCAAAGTGGGCGATAAGGCTATTCTGTCCTGCATACCCGGATTGGGCCTGAACATCTCTGAGCTGCCAGGTTACTTCCCCGTTGATGACTGCTCGTGCTTCTAACTGTGCTCCTATAGCATTGCGATTGGACATCGTGCCTGTCAGCTGCACCTTCAGCCAGTTATTACCACTTCCCTGGTTTATCATTAGCGAATTGGCCGGCTCCGCCGAAGTCGAGCTGTTTTTACAATTAGCCACGGCAAGGTCAAGGTATCCATCATTGTTTACATCGCCCCAGGCAGCGCCAAAAGAGCAAACACTTCCATTGGTCCCCAACTCAGAGGAGGCATCTACAAACGTACCGTCGCCCTGGTTTTCATACAGTGTATTTTGGAGTCCTGTGTTGCAAAACCCATTTGCAATGACCAGGTCCAAGTCGCCATCGTTGTCGTAATCGCCAAATGCTGAACCAAAGGTGCAGTTACTGGTGTTTACTGCCGGGTCGTCGGTGACCTCTTCAAAGGTGTCGCCACCCATGTTCCTGAAGAGCTGATTGTTCTGGCTGACAAAGAAGCCCGAGTTGCCGACGAATACGTCCAGGTCGCGGTCGTTGTCAACGTCTCCCCAGGAAGCCGTCATCGAACTGTTCCTCTCCGTCACGATCGGCTCTGTTGTGAGGGCTTCGTATTTTCCATTCCCTCTTCCAAGAATCAGGTCATTGCTGCTATTGCCTTCGTTTGTCACAAACACATCCGTTTGCCTGTCGTTGTTGAAATCCCCCCAGATGGCTCCACGGCTGAGTTTTGACGCGTCTACTAAAGGATGGTCCGTGATTCGTTCAAACGCATTATTCCCCAGATTCCGATACAGAAAATTCGTTCTACTGGTACCGCTGTTAGTAATCAATAAATCTAACCAGCCGTCGTTGTCGTAATCCCCAAAAGCAGCCGTCTCTGCAAACGAACCGCTCACAATACCCGCGTCGTCATTATATACCAGGTTGCCGGTGCCGTCATTCAAGTACAATAAGTCCTCGGCGCCATACCAACTGGAGATCACGCCATCGATATGGCCGTCATTGTTATAGTCGGCAAAGCTGGCCCCATCAGACGGGTTGCTGGCTTCGACAATATCCATGTCTGTAACCGGTATGAGTTGCCCCTGTCCATCATTCAGGTACAACAAGTCGGGCTGGCCACCTTGAAGGCCATTGGAAATGTATAGATCTTCCCACCCGTCATTATTCAGATCCAAGAAGTTCACGCTTCGGCTGTCAGAAGGGGTTTCTGATACAGGACCCGACGCCAGAGAGAACAGTTGAGCCTCAGCAGGTAGGGCGATTAAAAGGGCGAAAGCAAGTACACTCAGAGATTGTTTTATCATGGTATTCGGCTTGTTTTTTTGCAAACATAGGCGATACCCTGGAGGAGTTTTGAGAAATGATAGGTAGGGCTAGAATGTGGGGACGGATAGGTGCTATTAGCGTACAGAGGTCATTTATAGGTGCAAATCGGTCGTTTGGTAGGAGGTATCAGTCGAATAAATCTTTTTTAGCGATTAGTGCTCTCTTTTTCAGATCTTTGGGGATGGCTTTTTTAGATTTTTGAGTATGACCAGACGCATCGCGCTTCATATCGCTTTTTGGTTTTCATTCATGACGCTGTTCGTCATTCGGGATATGTTGTTTGCAGGGCCGTCGGATCTTGCATATCCTCCCGTACAGCGGATTGCACGGTTCTATTTCAGTGAACTCTCTCTTTTTCCGTGGAAAGCAACGCCGTTCTACGTGCTGTTTTATGTATTAATTCCACGATACTTTAGCCGGGGTGCCTACTTACAAACGGCCCTTTATTTTGTGTTGACCCTAGTTGTCTGTATCTATGGCTATCGATCCATGGTAGGGCCTGTTTCCCAGATTATGTATGGCGAAACGCCTGGTTTTAATGTGTACAGCCTCAGGCGTTTGTTTTACACACTCACGGATCTTATTCCTGCCATTGGTCTGGCTTCGGCTGCTAAGCTTCTCAAGGATTATGTCCTCTTTCGTCGGAAAGAAGCAGCCCTTAAACTCGAAAAGAGGGAGGCAGAGCTGAACTTTTTGAAAGCACGGACCAATTCGCACTTTCTCTTCAACTCGTTGAATAACCTGTATGGGCTCGTCCGCCGTAATGACCCTGGTGCAGCAGACTCCATCCTCAAGCTGTCCAACATCGTGCGATATATCCTACAGGAATGTGATACGGACACGATTCCTATAGAGAACGAAATAAAGGTCATCCAGGACTACCTGGATCTGGAGAATCTCCGATATGATGAACGGCTGCGCGTCAACGTCGATTTGCAGGTTGAAGACCAGCAGACCAAGATCCCGCCCTTAACCCTGCTGCCTTTTGTAGAAAATGCCTTTAAACACGGCGTAAGTGAAACGCGCACAGATCCGTTTGTAGATATTCGTCTTTTACAAACTAATGGCACGCTACATTTTGTGGTGAAGAACAGTTGGGACCATGAAGTGTCTGCAGGAGAAGGAGGATTGGGGTTGAAGAACGTAAAAAGGCAGCTTGAACTGATATACGGTGCCCAATACGAGCTAACCATCACGCCAGCAGATCGTATCTTTACGGTCGAGCTTATCTTGAATCAAAATGGAATACGTGGGTATGAAGCCTCTAAAGTGCTTGATTATCGAGGATGAACCCATTGCCGCTGAGGTCATCCGGGACTATATCAGCCAGGTTGATTTTCTGGCCCTGCAAGGGACCTGCCCCGATGCCATTGCGGCGCTTGATTGGCTGCACAGAGAACCGATCGATGTACTCTTCCTGGATATCCATTTGCCCAAACTAAAAGGCCTGGAGTTTTTGCGAAGTTTGAGAGATAAACCTCAAACCATCCTGACAACGGCCTATCACGATTATGCATTGGATGCGTTTGAGGAGGATGTGGTGGATTACTTGATGAAGCCCATTCCCTTTGCGCGTTTCCTTAAAGCGGTCAATAAACTAAAAAGGCCCTCAGAAGGTAGCTCTCCGGTATTGATGCCTTCACCTGTTCAGCAGGCCGACCGCCCCTATCATTTCTTTAATGTGAATAAGCAAAGGGTCAAGGTGTTTTATGATGAGATTCTATACGTCGAAAGTCTAAAGGACTATGCAAAAATCGTCACCGCAAAGGACAGCATCGTTACTAGAGGGCAGATCGGAGAGATAGAGGCCTTGCTTGAGCCTCATGGCTTTTTGCGTATTCATCGGTCCTATTTAGTAAATAAAGTGCTTATCCGCGCCTATTCCGCGATAGAAGTGACTGTTGGTGAAGTGGAGCTACCTATTGGCCGCAGTTATAAAGGCCTGGTGGTGAAAGCGCTGGAAGTAGATTGATAGGGCTCCTCATGGCTGAGGAGCCCTCTAGGATTATTCTTTCCCAACAACCTTCACACCCCACGGGCAGTAGGCTTTAACGGTATTGAGCCAGTAGTTGAGATCTTCTTCGATCATACTAGGCGTGCCATCACAGACTTCGATCGTAGCATCCGCGAAGTGAATGCTATCTGGTGCAATATGCCAGTTGTAGGGTGCATTAAAATCACCATCTCCTGTTCGTAACGGGCCTACAATGTTCTTTTCTTCGCCACTTTGTAGCAATTGATCTGCTTCAGCGGCTACCGTTGAGTCACTTATCTGCACGCGGAACGTCTGATCGATAACCTGAATGACATAGACGGGTACCGTCGGTTCATCCGTTTCCATTGAGTTAGAATCGCACGCACTAAGCGTGAGGAATAATAGTATGAGATATAAAGCTGATTGATGATTCATGATATCTATTAGTGGGTGTTTTTTTATTTAGTGTCTTTTATAGACAGTGGCTTATCTCTTCATATTCCCACTCTATCTGGATTGGTATCCGTTTTGCAAATCCCCCCTGTGTTTAACTTTCAATCCCACTTTGATAACATGAAAAAAATACTTCTTATAACCTGCATCCTTATAACCTATGGGTGCGACTCAAACAATGATGATTCGGATAACATGGTCGAGGGGCTTATCGAACAAATAGCTCCTGTTGACTCCACGTTATCCATTCAAGAACAAACCATTCGTGTGACTGCCGCTTCGCGTATTGAAGATCAGGAAGGCGCACTCATCGCATTCGATGCGCTTCAACTGGGAGACTTTGTTTCTGTTGAAGTGGAAGAGGATGCAATGGGAGCCTTGGTGGCAACTCAAATCAATCGCGACGAAGTGATTTGTGATGGTCTTGTTGGAGGTGATACCTATGAAAACCTCGAAGTACCTGAAGGAGCAACGTGTATGTTGCAAGGTGCAACTATACGAGGCAACCTGGTGATCAATGCCGCGGCAATTGTTACAGCCAGTGGCATCGATGTTGGCGGTAATATTCAGGCACAAGAAGCTGACAGTATTACCGTGAATGGCAACTCTGTTGTAGGAGGCAATATCCAGCTTTCACAAGGAGCCGCCGTTGAAATCGAGGAAACAATGATCGATGGTGACCTTCAACTTGAGTTAAACAGCGGCATGGTGATGGCCATGAGAACTGTGATTGGGGGCAATATGCAAGTCGTTCAGAATCTGGGCGGCGTTGCGCTCAATGACAATGAGATTGCTGAAAACATGCAATGTGTTGGAAACAATCCTATGCCAACAGGTGCTGGAAACAATGCCGGTTCAAAAGAAGGTCAATGCTTCGATTTATAAACCCCTAAAACCTGGAGAAAAAGATGCCCCCACATATA
>JAHQVL010000247.1 GCA_019634345.1 Rhodothermaceae bacterium | reverse complement strand
TGGTCCTTTTCCTGGCCGAAATTGGACCACTGCATTCGTCAGTATCCGTATTCCTGTCAGAAATGGGACCACTGACATTAAGAGCTACCTGGACGCCGTTAACAAGAAACACGACACGCAGATGGGTATGCCCATCTAACTGATTGCGAAGCAATAAACACGAAACCGATCAAATGAATCTGATTCATTTGATCGTACTAAGCACAAAAAAATGCTGTTGATGCACTTTGCTATATTTCCCCATTTCTGCTGTAACCCTGACTCCTTTCTCTTCAAATAGCTTCTTCCATTCCGGTACGGTCCTGAAGTGCAAGAATTCTTCCTGTGCATTCATCAAACCTCCAGAGCGAAGGCGGTTAGCAAGTACATCGAGAAAAGTTAAGACATTGAGGTCTTGCTGGGTTTTATACACAGACTCAACAATGATGATTTGTCCTTTTGTAACGCGCTTCGCTTCATCAAGGACGCGCTCAGCACCTTCTGCATGGTGGAGAACAAAATAAAGAATGGTCGTATCGAATTGATTGTCTTCAAAAGGCAATGTCTGACCGTCATAAAGAACATGAGGAAGATCAGTTCGATTAATATCGACCACATCGGCTAGAGTAACTTCTGCTCCCCATTTATTCTTGATTTCCTGCCCCACATAGCCTTCCCCTGCTCCAAGATCCAGCACGGCCCCTTTTCGATTTGAAGGGGCAATGAGATCTTCAATGTCTTCCACTTTCAACGTTGCCCTGAATCGCTGAAGGGCCTGCAGCCATTCTCCTGGTTTACCCCGGTAAACGAATAAGAGCAATGCACCCCACCCCCACCAGCCAAGGTGCACAAAAAGCCAATAAGGGCCATCCGAATACAGAAGGTACGTCCCCATAGAACAGGCAGCCAACCAGAACCAATGCCAGGCAATCTTCTGTTGCCACGTTACCAAGGCAAGCAGCCCCAAGAAATACCACGGGTGGATGGTGGTTGAGCATAACAGAAAAGCTACGCTGATCGCCAGAAAGGCTTTTGGCAAGGACCAGTTAAACTTCCAATCCAGCGCATAAATGATAGGTAGACTTATCAGGAAGACGCGACGCAGGAATGGCCCCAGTTGCTTACTCCAATCATCTCCGGTCCAGATCAAGAAGACTTTCTTAAGTGCATAATACAAGCCGGCGTTGAATTCAAAATAGCTCACATACAGATTAAGCGACTCGAAGACGTTGCTCAAAAACTCGGGAAAATAAAAAGGAGCAAGTAGCAGCACAGAAACGATGCCACCAGGTATCAGCCCTTTCCACCCAAATCGCCTCCAAAGAAGCGGAAAAAACACAAACGGATACAGTTTCACCCAGCCGGCAAAGGCCAGAGCACTGGATGCCAGTATGGGTTTATTTCGATGCGCAAACCATAAACAAGCCACCAAAAAGAACAACATGGCGGACTCAGTGTGTGCCTGCCCTGCAGTTTCCACCAGCACCAACGGATTCCAGGCATACAGGATTAAAAAGGCCCTGGACACCATTGTTGCCAGCATCAAAAGGGCCCCGATTTCAAGCAACGACAGCAAGGCCTTGATTACATAATAAGAAGCCTCCCACCCTTGTTCATAGGCGAGGCCGCCTCCTGCAAAAACCAGTTGGGACACAGGAGGATATACTGAATAAAAATCGGCTGAATTGAGTAGCGGGTATATCGGATCATCCTGCATCTCCGTCAAGACAGGATCTGAAGGCTTATACTCAAACGGATTCTCTCCTTGCGCTGTGAGTACTCCATCCCAGACGTACCGATAAGCATCATCAGATAATATGGGTGGGATATAGGAAAAACCGATACGTAAGAGTATGGCTAAAACTATGATCACCCCCTTGGGCGGGACATACCACCTCCACAAAGCGACCAGTGCCAATGAACTTGCAATAACAGATCCAACGAAATACGACCAGAGTGCTCGATCGTGTGCGAAATAAGCACACGCCGCGAGCAAGAGGATGCATAGGGTGGTTAAGAAAGGGCCTCGAAGTTTCTGGATCACTGGTGGTTTAACATTGAGAATGGGTCGTGTAGTACCTTGACGATTTTTATCTTGTGTATGCCCTCCCCTCGAAATGTTTCACGCACCCCTTATCTATTAAACCCGATGCGCACCTTCCTCCCTCCATTTTCTAACTTATATTCATCAGCCATCTCCCCTATAAAGAAAAGTCCTCTCCCCCCATCATTTAAAAGATTAGCCCCTTCAATCGGATTGTCTACCTCAGACTGATCAAAACCATCTCCTTCATCTTCTACAACAATCGAGATCTTTTTTTTACCGACTGTTAGATTTACAGTTACTATTTTAGATGCATCCGATTTATTACCGTGCTCAATCGCATTGGTAACAGCCTCACTCAGGAGCAATACCACTTTATAGGCCAATTCATCGTCTGTGATCTGGGATGCCAAAAATGCTTCTGAACGATCAACGATTTCATCGAGATGCTCAAACTCGCTCGAGCATTTTATATCCAAGACGCCTTCACTCGTATTCCTTATCTCAATCATCTCAAAATCGGTCCATGTTCAACAATCCCTGTACGCAACCTGCTGTTACAGGCACGAATCTAAATAAAAGGTGTGAGCTAAATTGAACACTCATTTTACACACTACTTGTGGCTCATTGTAAGCTGGTTGAACGTAACATGTTTGTCAGGCATGCATAATTAGTAAATTATCTTCAATGTCGCAAGGAAATTACAAGAATCTATACGTAGCATAGCTCTACGAAGCTTTCTTCCTAGCGTTTCAACCTGCCGTCGCTCTTACTGTAATAACAAATGCTCCGTTTGCTCTTATTGCTTTTTCTACCTGTTTCCTGCCCGGACACCTCCTTTCAGGTCTGGTCTCCAGAAGTGAGGTATGAAATCCATATCGAACCCGCTAAAAATCTGCTGGAGATTTCTGGATCATTGGATGCAATTCGCCCTGGCACTTATTTCTTTGTTTTACCCAGGACACAAGGTGCACCTATACAACACTTTGTTCGTTCTCTCGAATTCAGTGATGCTTCCGGCGTGTTGGACTACACACTCACGGATGAAAAGGAATGGCGAGTAAAAACCAGGGAAGAATCCATACACTTTAAATATTCGATCAACTTACGGCAGGCTGAACGCTATGAAAGAGAAGCGTGGGGAGGCTCTACAAACCTACTTGATGACCGGATGGCTTTTTTGAACGGGGGATTCAGTTTCATTATTCCTCTTGTAAAGGGGTTAAACTCAGCTATTGAAGTTACCTGGAAAGTCCCGCCTGCCTGGCGCGTAGTTACTCCGTGGTCGGACGGCTCCCTGTATACTATTATACCCACTCAGTATGCGCTGGTACGTAATTATTACACTGCATTTAAGGAAGGGTCCGGGTATTCTCGCAGAATACGTACAATGGACCTAAATACCATTTGGCTTGGAGAAGATGACATCAATGATTTCCCGCAGGCTAAACGTGCAATTGCCAAAGTGGTTGAGGCCGCCCTGATGCTCTTTGGGTATGAAGCGTCGAGGGAAGCCGTCACTCTTATATTGAGAGACTCAAACTCTTTCAATCAGTTTAGGGCCAGTACCGAAGCAAATTCGATCGAGTTTAATTTCAAAAAAGGCACCACGTTTAACCAATTGTGGAATACGTACAGAGAAGGCTTTCTCCGCTTACTTGCTCATGAAATCATGCATACCTGGGACCGCAGAGAGATTGAACATGCCTCTGCCTACCTGCATGTCCCGGAATGGGGGCCCAATACGTGCTGGTTGCGAGAGGGATTTACAGAATATTTTGCGATGCTTAATTTGTACAATGCGGATATTTATGACCGAACGCAATTCTTAAGCGCAATGCATGCGCTAAAAAATGCCGCAGATAATATCAATGCTGATCAGAGCCTGGATCTGTCTTCAAGCTGCGCTTCGTTTTATCAAAATGGAAGAGCGCTTCAGTACGTATATACGGAAGGAGCAGCGTTGGCCTTTATGTTAGATCTGTCTTTAAGGGAGTCCACAAACGGCGTCAAAACACTTCCCCTTTTCATGCAAACCTTCATGACAAAGTATCGCTACGAAGAAAAAACAGAAGAAGCCTTTATGAGAGAATGGAAGGCTTATGCACCGCGCCCGCTGAAAGATATCAAAACACAACTGGAACGAAAGCAAACGACCGACTTGAAGGAGCCTCTTGCCCGGATGGGCATCACCCTTGTTGCAAATTCGCCTGCCCATAGTCCTCGCTGGGAAATAAAGACGAATGCTCCTTTTGAGTGGTATTTTGAATAAAAAAACCACTCCCCGAATTCACGGAGAGTGGTTACCTGCCTTGTCGCTAGAATATTCTAACGGTGTACTATCCTAGAGTAGAGATAGGACCTGCTGTGCTCCAAGGTTCGCTTGAGAGATTGCAGCAATCCCTGTCTGCTGTAGAATCTGTAGCTTAACAATTTCAATCTGCTCTTTAGCAAAGTCTGCATCTTGAATTCGGCTACGAGCAGCTTCCTGATTCGTCATATTGATCGTCAGGTTTTCCTCTTTGAATGTAAGAGCAAGCTGGCTGTTACCAATTCCACCAATGGTGCTAGCAACAGAATTAATAGCTGTTTCAATAGCTCCCAAGGAAGCGCTAGCAGAAGCGGCCGTACTTACACTCAGTGCTGTAGAAGCAACACCTAATGTACCTGCAGAAGTATTGGATACACTTACAGAGAATGTATCTGTGCTTAATGCACCAACCTGGAAGCTGAATGCAGAAGAAGAAAATACACTCAATCCACCGAATGTTGCACTGTTAAGTACTGAGTCAATTTCTGTTGACAGTGAATTTAGTTCATTGCCCAGAATATTTCGCTCAGTAGAGCTCAGCGTACCATTCGCACCTTGAATGGTTTTCTCTTTCATTGTCATCAAGATTTCCTGAATCGTCGACATGCTGCCTTCAGCTACGCTGAGCATGCTCTTTGCATCGCCAATGTTGGCAAGTGCCTGAGCCTGACCACGAACTCTTGATTCTAGCTTTGTTGCAACAGATAGACTAGCAGCATCTTCCTCTGCACTGTTGATACGCTGCCCAGTCGCAAGGCGTAGCTGGCGCATACCAAGTTCTGAATTATTTCTCTGTAATTCGAAGAGCGATTGAAGCCCAAGAATATTACCATTTACACGGGTAAGATCTCCGAATGCCATGATTATTTCTCCGTTTGTATTATTTTGGCTGTGGAGTACGTAAATAAATCGGGATAGCGTTTATGTGCCGATTATTACGCAACAAATGACGGTACCTCCGCCGCTGCATGTACCATCGCTTTAGGTAGACGAGCACACATGCATGTACTGTGGGATTTTGATTCCTTGGCGGACTGTCAAAGGTCCATATGTGGGTTGTGGAGTGTACAATGGGTTGTGGGAAACGAGCACAAAAATGCTCTAGAGCGTATATCGTCGAAAGGTGGGTCGACTAAAGAGTTACCTTAAAATAGTTTTAGCTTTTAGGAAGTGAAGGTACCGATTGCGCCGAATCTTGCATTAAAAAGGAAGAAGAGAATAAACAAACCGGTTCACAAGGCGGCTGCCCTGTCGAGAAGTTCGCTCAGTTGCCCGGTCAAGTTTTTTCGTTCTATTTGTTCTACATAATCTGCATTCGCTTCTGGCAAGAGGCCTTTATCCCAACCCATATATATCGTTTCGAGCGACCGGTGTATGGCTTGAATATCGCCAGGAGAAACTACCCAACTGGCTTTATATCTCATTAAAGCGTCCTTTGCAGCCCCTTCTGGTACCAATCCAAGGATCGGCTTTTGTGTCCCCATATATTCGAATAACTTGCTGGTGGAGATCAGTTCTTGCCCTTTTCCTTCTCCCACAGTCATCCATAGTATATCTGCTCCGAGGACGTGCTTAATAGCCTGGCTGTGAGAAACATACCCTGTATACTCAATATACTGAGCCAGCCCCAAGGACTCAGCGAGTGCCTTGCTGGATTCCGGGACTAGCCCTACAAACACGGCGCGAATATGCGGTGCATAGTCTGGATTTTCATTGATGAAACCAGACAAGGCTTTGAGGAAAAAGTCTGGAGTTTGTGCATCATAAAATACACCACTATACAACAGCGTCAGCATACCTCCTTTTGTTAATGACTGCTTACCGGCCAAGTCCTCCCGGTCATAACCCTGTGGTAAAATACGCACCCGATCCGAACCGGGATCAGCGCTGTAGGAATGCAAGCGGCCTTTTATTCGCGCACAAATACGTTCGTTAATGCTTACTACAGCAGCAGATTCAAGAAGCACATTCTTTTCAAGCACCTGGTGCAGGTACCTGTGTATGGGCGTTGGGTACGCGTGCCTTGGATTATCCAACCAGTCATCTCGGTAATCAACGACAAAGGGAACGCCTGTTTTTTTAGCCACCTTTCGAGCAACCAGAGCGGCCGAGTATGGCGGGACCGTAGCTAATATGACATCAAAGGGGGTTTCTTCGTGAAGAGCCAATGCCCGGCGAACAGCCGGCCGAACCCAACCCACCTTGTTATCTGGAATAAATAGCGCCTGGCTAATGCTGGACATCCACTTTCTGGAGGATTCAGCCGGCAAAGAAACCGTTGACTTTCTCTTAAATAGGCGTGTAGGATCCAGGCTCTGCGTCCGCACGACGCGGATTTCACTGGACTGCACCTCGTTCTCTAGTTCAGGATCAAACGCAAAGTATCCGCCTGGTTCTACCGTCAACACGGTCGGTTTCCAACCAAAGTCAGGTAAATACTTGACAAACTTAGTAATGCGTTGCACTCCACTCAACCCCATAGGAGGGAAATAATAAGCAACCACAAGGACTCGTTTCATGCACGCTTATAGTTATCTAAGCCCTACCAGGCCATTGACTGCATCTACCAACCGCTCTGAATGGTATCCTCGACCATCTTTGAACACGTACCGGACGTTGCTGATGTCCTCTGGATTCGATTCAGGGTTTCCTTCAATGACCACAAGGTCTGCAACCTTTCCAGCAGCTACCGAACCAAGTGTATCCTCAATACCCAAGACCTTCGCTCCGTTCAGGGTCATAATTTGAATCACTTGAGCCGGTGTAAAACCAGCCTCCAGAAGCAAAAGGTAATTCCGCTGATCGCCAAACCCCGGCAAGGCTCCGCCAAAACCCGTAGGGTCAACACCTGCTGCAAGCAATCCACCCGCTTCAACAAAGGCATACTCATAGGCCTGTGCCTTCTCAAATAACCCAGCTGCATAAGGATATGTTGTATTTCCTTGTTGCTTTTGAATCTGGTTGTACGTGTTCATATACTCCTCGCGCACTTCGCTCGACATCGCATCCAGGCTGCGTTGATCGGCCATCGGCCGGCCGGGTACATACATCTCATATACAGCCAGTGTAGACGTCATAGGCACATCATTATCGATCATGGATTTAAAGGTCGACTGCACCTCCTCGCTGTCCAGTTCAACACTTAGTAGCCCTTGTTCAAGCTGATTTGGGCATTCGTTCCTATCTTTGGAGCCATCATAATCACTGTTGGTAAAAAATCCATGTTCGAGGTTGTCTATTCCAAGAGCCACCGCTTCCGTGAAGCTTACCGAGCATAAATGACCCGTCACTTTAATGCCCAGCTTGTGCGCCTCCTCTATGGCTGCGCCCAGTTCTTCTTGGGAGATCAAGGTGTATGCTTTAAACCAATCAACCCCTTCTTCCGCCCAATACCGAACGACGCGCCGGGCATCTTCGGGCGTGGCGAGCCGCGTCATGTAGGTCATCCCGCTCCCTCCAGTGATATAAGGCCCTGTCACAAACAGCCTTGGCCCGATTTGAGTGCCTTCTTCTACAGCGCGTTTCAAATTTAACTCACTGTAAGGCGCAGCACTGCCCGTAGTACGGATCGTGGTCACCCCAGAGGCAAGGTATAACAGAGGCGCTGTATAGTTGAGTTGCACACGGCGTTTGGACGTGGTGTAAAACGTATGATTGTGAAGGCCAATTATACCCGGGATCACGGTATGCCCTTCTAAATCAATCACTCTGGCCGACTCTGGAATATCCACCTCATTTACAGCCCCAACAGCAAGAATCTGATCCCCTTGTATGACAATGGTTTGGTTTTCTACGCTTTCCGATCCAGTTCCATCTATTAGATGAACACCTCTCATTGCAATAACGGGTTCATCGAAGGCAATATATTGCTCAAACCCTGCATCAAGACCTGGGCGCGTTTGCGCATGCGCCGATGCTGTGAGTACAATCAATGCAACTAAGATTCTTGCTCGAATCATATGATTAACCGGGTGACATGTGAACGATCATCCCATCTTACTGTATAAAGAAATACATTGCAAGGTCTACAACCTGCACACCAATAAACACGCTTTTACCCTTTGCCTTCGTTGGCTTATTCCTCCACGTCAAATACGAACATCATCCCCGAATCAATATGCTCTGCTATATGGCAGTGCATCATCCATTTACCTGGATTTGAAATCTCCAATAGAATTTCGGCTGTAGAACCGGCAGGTACTATCATGGTGTCCTTCCAAACCAGGTTTTCATTTCGAACACCATTTCTCTTCAGAACAGCAAAACGCTGGCCATGTATATGAATCGGGTGCTGCATGGCATGAAAAGCGTCCCGTTCATTTGTTAGCTTTATTTTTACCCGGTCACCGACACGGAAAGCCCAGTCAATGTCCATATTCTTATGCCCGGTCTCGGGATCTTCAAGGACCCACTGAATCTCTTCTCCCGAACTGGCCCAATTCATCATAGGCATCGTACCACTCCATTCTACTGGGTTAAAATACACATAGTCAAACCGCATGAGTTGCTGAACCACTGCAGGCAAGTTTTCAGTCTCTAACTTGACAACGAGTTCCTTGTCCACTGGCGTATTGTAATACGCTTTGATGGAAGCAAACTCCTTGATCACTTCTTCATTCTCCCTGAGCTTCTTAAAAGAAGGTATTCCGTTTTCAACAGATACGTCTTGAACGTCTATAAATCCTAAGGTATCAACTTCTGGAAAAAACAATCCTTTGCGATGATGAATCGCTTGCACTTTGTTTAAGATGGGTATGCGGCCAGGAGCATCAAAATGGACTTCAACCATGTACCGCTCGGCCGTGGCAATGATCACATTATCCACCCAAACCTCTTTCTCAAACCTTCCAACATCAGAAGCCACAAGCTTCATGGGTTGCTCTCCAATACTAACGTTGTAGGTCCGTGTATTCGAGGTGTTCGTCAAATAGAATCGAATCACCTCTCCCAGTTTCACGCTTAATTTGTAATCAGTGATTCCATTCAATAGAAAGGTATTCCCGAAACGGCCCATCATCATATAGTTTGACGACTCTTCGCCATAAGGCACCACTCCCTTCTCATCTAACAAGAGATCATCCAGCACCACGATTTCTTCGCGATGAACGGGATTAAAGTACTGGGGGTCGTCAGACCGAACCAGGATATTCGCATATAACCCCAGATCCATCTTGATGTCCTCCCGGAAGTGGGGATGATACCAGTACAGGCCAGGATCGGGAAAATTCAACACATAGCGATGAGAAGCGCCAGGCTGAACCAGTTCCTGAGTCAAACCTGGCACGCCATCATGCCGATAATTGAGCCGCAGGCCATGCCAGTGAATTGCAGAGGGAAGGTTCACCTCATTAACAAAGTTGATCTGCACTTCATCCCCCTTATTCACTTCGAGTAGCGGCCCAGGATACTGCTTATTAAATCCGTACATGGCTAGATCGTACCCCAAGATCTGCCTTCGGACCGTATTCGCACGTAGAGTAAAGGTGTCCCCATCACGCAAAAAAACTCGCTTCCTTTGCTCAGCATCTGGCAGTGATCGTTTAACGGAATCAGGAATGGAATAGGGATTCACCTCCGGCTTGATGTGCATCATGCCCGGAAGCATTGATACATTTGGATGCATAGGCGGCATCGTCCAAAGAGGCTCTTCGGATTCATCATGCATGCTGTGCGTATGCTCATCCTGCCCCATTAATGCAAGCGGTGCTACCTGCAGCAAGTCGTGCCCTTCCATACGGCTACTTGGAGACATCCCTCTGAGTACTAATGTGCCCTTGCGTTCAGTGTGTGTGCCGGCTGGCTCTGCACTAACGAAGACCGTGAACATATTAAACGCCACTTCTCCACTGACAGTGCTACCGTTGCCGACCTCGCCCAATTTCTTGACGGGATAAAATTGAGGTGTGGTCACCCACGCTATGTATTGCTCATATTCACCAATCTCTGAAGGGTCAGGCAACCCCTCTATAACAAACTCGAGTTGGTATTGATGGTAGCCATGCCGATCTACGTCTACCCCAAACGGAGACATTACTGGGCGCATCACTGCATACCCATTCACGTCCCTGTAGTCAGGCGTTCCTTGTAACGGGATGCAATATAAATCCGACATCTGGTATTTGTTTTCCCAGCCGTCGTCATAACAAGGGTTTTCTTCTGCAAATAGCGGAGACTGAGCCTGAGCAGGCGCGCCCGTATGCATGTAAACCATGATCAACACAAACGCCATGAGACCCAGCTGTACAATCGAAACAGCCCTAAATACGTGCATCATTAGGCAAAAGATAGTTCAAAAAGAAGGGCATGAAGTGTCGACTTCATGCCCTTAATATACAGGATATATACTTCAGGATTTACTTCAAGTACATCACCTTTCGGGTCTTGATACTTTCTTCTGACTGTAGTCGAATGATGTACATTCCTGAGACCAAATCACCTCCGTCGCTCCTCGCACCCGACCACTGCAGTTGATGATAGCCTTTATCCTTAGAGCCATCTACGACAGTATCCACCAACTGTCCCAGTAGGTTATAGATCTCAATGCGAACATACGATGCCTCTGGCACCCCATACCGAATGGTTAGCTGATCATTAAACGGATTCGGGTAAACGTCTGTCAGCGCAAATTCCTCAGGCAAATAGGAGCCTGCAATGGACTTCTCAATATCTTCCTGAACATTTGCTGCGTTTAATCGACCAGACAACAGTGAAGGTCCGCTTAGAGTAACATCCACGTCATCACCAAAGACGATATAGGCTACTTGCTCGCTGGTGTGATTTCGCTCGGTGTCATTAATTTGATCCTCATCGATAACCACATCAATGTTTGCAGCAGATAAAGCACCGGAGCCATCCAGATAGGCCCACCCTCCATTGACACCGTCCATCGCAGCCATTGTCACTACCGCAGCGGCTGGAGTCGATGAGAATGCCTGAGCAAAGGTGTAGGAGTACGTGCCTCCATTCCCGACACCAAGTACGATATCCGTTCCTAGAACGGCTTCATAAGGCGTCGTTCCAACAGTACCCGAACCTTCTTCGAACACGATATACCCTACGGTCTCGTCAGCACGGGTGATATCCGTGTCTTCCGCCACGTGTTTGCCTGCATAGAAGGCCGAAGCTGTGGGTGGGTTAGACCGAGAACTACCCCGTGTCCAGAATGCCGACCAATCGGCATCGTTGTTCGTCATTACCTGCCCTACTACAACAGGGTTCGTGTAACTTTGAGCATAGGATTGCAGCTCTCCAACCCATGAACCGTCGTGATCCGTTACGGTGCTGTTGTAGGTTGCTGCTTCAATCAACCGGCCATCGGGTAGTTGCCAGGCTCCCTCCTCCGCAACGAGGCAGTACACGGACTCACCAGACAATGCAGTACCGCTTGGGTTTTGAAGCATGATTTCAAAGCTATTGCCTGATGCGTTACGCATCCGAACAACTTCCGGAATCGTGTTGTTTTGATATACAATAGAGCACACGGCAACCATGCTTGTGTAGGTGTTATCCAGTGTAACGGCGGTCCAGGAAGAACTGCTTACACCGGACACAATGGCCGTCTCCAGGCTACTCGTAACAGGCGGATCTCCGCCGAACGTTACGTTTACATTGGATTCGAACACAAGGTATGCAACTTGCTCAGTGGTATGTGCTCTTTCAGAATCTCCGATCTGATCCTCGTCAATAACCAGATCGAGACCTGTAGAGCTTGTTGGGGTCCCTCCGAACAAGTACGACCACCCTCCATTATTTCCATCAACCGCAGCCATTGTCGCAATAGCAACCTGCGGGGCAGAACCGAAGCTCTGAGTGAACGAGTACGTATACGGTGGAGCATTTGTAACACCAGCTACAATATCTGCTCCTAAAGCAGCTTCGTACAGCACGCCATTTACACTCCCCGTTCCCGCTTCAAAAACAATAAACCCAACATCTTCATTTGCCCGGGTAACATCGGTATCCTCCGCAACCGTTTTACCCGTTACCAAGGTAGAGGCCGAAGGCGGATTCGTTCTTGAAGTACCCTGGTCCCAGAACACGGACCAGTCGGAATCATTGAACGTCATCACCTGCCCCAGAACGACAGGGTTTGTATAGGTATTCTGATACGTTTGCGCCTCTCCAACCCACGAATTGTTCTCATCAGTAACGGTACTCGTATAGCGCTGCGCTTCTAACAAGCGGCCATCAGGAAAAGCCCAGGATCCTTCCTCAACGGCAACACAATTTACATCTTCGGCAGACAGGGATGCTCCGCTTGGGTTTTGCAACTGAATTTCAAAACTGTTTCCAGAAGCATTACGCATGCGCACCACCATGGGGACAGCATTATTTGCATACTCCGGGGTACACACTGCTACCATCGATGTATAGGAATTGGCAAGATTCACCGTTGTCCAACTAGCACTGCTCACTCCCGAGACGGTGACCGTTTCCAATGCAGGATCTCCGCCGGCAACGAAGTTTACAGTCACTGTTATCTGATCGGAATCAGACAGCCCACCGCTATCCGTCACAGATGCAGTGATGATATGCGTTCCAATACTCAATGTTGTTGAAACGCTTGCACCGGACCCTAAAGACCCGTCTAGATCAGATGACCAGGTAATGCTTCCGCTAATCGTTCCGTCTTCGTTATCAGTAGCCGTTCCAGTAAAGTTGATCGTATCCCCATCATTAAATGAAGACCCATCAGCAGGAGATGTGATGGTAACTACAGGAGGCTGGTTAGCTGGAGCGCTTGTAACGCTAAACTCACAAACTGTTGTATTCCAGGGCACCGAGCCCGTTGGGCCCATGTATTCATTCGTATGCCAGAATGAATCGGTAACAGGATCGACGCTTGTTGCTGCATAATCTCCGGCTCGAGCAGATCCCGTCTGAGCGCCAGTCCCTGCGGCACACGTCACCTCAGTACCGTCCATCAATCCCGTACCGCTGTTAGCGGCAGTCTGCCCCGTCACGGCGACGGACATAAAGGTTGAATTACTCGAGACTAAATAGCCCAGGCCGATATCACCGGCTGCATTCATGGCGATACTTGGCATCCACCTGTTTTCGCCATCAGCAGGCGCATAGGTGCCTTCCTGATGGAGTGACCATGTACCGCTCGATTCACGCATTTCATACCATCGGACGCCGGCGCGTCCTCCGCCTACATCCACTGCATGAGAAGCCATCATGGTTCGATACGAACCAAAGTCTCGGATTTGGAGTCGATGCATGAGCCTTCCTGAAAGGGTTTCAAGATCCACCCCCGGAGACGGCTGCGGAATACAGGCTTCGCGATTGGCTGTACAAAAATCAGTGTCGAACCCGGCGATAGGGATCGCAGCTATTCGGGTAGCAGTGGGATTGGCTCCTCCATTTGCGAAATCAGGTTCTACTTCCCAGATATCGAACAGATTTGATCTAGACATTGCAGTAGCAAATAAAGCGGGGACAACTCCTGCTGTGCCTGAAGCATCATCTAGATCACCGGCAACAAATCCAAACTCGCTGGTACCCAGATTGAATCCAATAAATTGGGCTGTTGTGCCGGCATACATCGCATTCTTATCAATGGCTCCTACGAATGTACCCCCAAAAGGGAAGAATGGCGGTGTAAAGATATTCGCCATGAACGTAATCGATTCCGTCACCAGGCCCAGTTTCGGGTAATCAGGCAGCCCGACCGATGTAAAACTGTACTCGTATCGGTTATAGGCTCCCAATGGGTCGCCAGTTTGAGATACAGCGATACACATGGCAAGCGAACCAGCTGACAGATTGCTATCAAATGCAAACTGGCTTACCAACCATCGATCGTTCACCTCGTCGTACAATACAATGGGGTCGCCATTGTTGAAGGCCTCGCAGCTGCCTCCTTGTCCGGACCAAAAGGCATTACCTGGAAAAGGACCGCCTCCTGGCAGGATATTACCATTCTTGTCAAAAATGGTGGTTACAAGGTTGATCATCTGCACGTAATGATTCGGGCCGACGTCACCATCGGTATCAGGGGGCGAAACTTGTCCTCCAATTACTGCCGCGTTATCGTCATTATCTGCCCCGTCAAACACATTCAGTATGCTTGTGGCTAATGGACCAGGTGTCGATTGGAACGTCGTTCCCGATCCATCAAAATCACTTTGCTGGGAGCGAGTATCTTCCTTGCCGGCTCGGTTTGGAATTATGATAATTCCTGGCACTTCCTGGACACCTTCATCTCGCTTTTCTCTTGCAGCACGCCTTAGAGATTCGAGGGGGCGATTTTCAGATGAGATCACAACAGATTGTGCCTGTGCTGTTGCATCTTTTGGACATACTCCTGCGATTCCAATAAAAAGCAGGGTCATACATAGAGTAATAAGTACTCTCATTGGCTTTCCTCCGAAATAGAGTGATATAGAAAAGAATAGAAATGCAGCTGGTGTTGTGGCACTCACACCAGAGGCGCCCACTCCACGCATATGAAGCGCCTCTTAAAAAGCATTCACTAATATAACGGAGAAGAGTTAATAAGCCACTCTTGACATTTACAATCTATTTATTACATACACATACGCCTGGACAAGACCCTGATCGTTGTCAGTAACGTCAGTTATAACACGATTGTAGTTAGGCCCCTCAAAGGCATCTAGACGCCCCCAATACGTGTATAAATCAGGAGATCTAAACAGATATCCTTCGATTTTTTCACCCTCATTATCTAATACAACACCTGGATAAGGAAAGCCCTCCATCCATCCATTGGGGAAGTGAGTCCCTCGTATGCTTGCTCGTTCAAATGTCCCATCAATTTCTTTAAGGATTCTCTCATTTTCCCTCCCGGGACAGAGTGTACCATAAACAAATAGGGCGTTAACCATAAAGAAATGCCTTAAATGACAACCAACTGTTTGGTAGAGCCTGTCAAATTATCACAACCCGTTTCAGTCAATTGTATCATGTCTTCAATTCGGACCCCAAACTGGTCGGGTATATAGATTCCAGGTTCGATCGTGATGATCATACCCGCCTGCAAGGGGTACTCCGCTTTCCAGGAAACACTCGGCCATTCGTGAATCTGTAAGCCAACACCATGACCCAGGCTATGTGAGAAGAATGAACCATACCCCGCATCTTCTATAATAGACCGGGCCGCGCTGTCAAGCTCCTTGCTTGTCAGGTTGGGAGAAGCTGCTTCGAGCGCTTTTGACTGGGCATCTAAAACAACCTGGTAGACCGTTCTCGCCTCCTCTCCAGGTTCACCAATAGCCAATGTCCTTGTCATATCAGAGGCATATCCATTTTTAAAACACCCCATATCTATAACAACCATATCTCCCTGTTGAAGCACCCTCTGTGTGGGACGCGCATGAGGCAGTGCACTGTTTGGACCAGATGCAACAATGGGATCGAAGGACATTGCACTTGCACCACGCCGCAAATGTTGATAGACGATTTCGGCTGCAATGTCTTGTTCACTCATACCGGGCTTGACAAAACCTAACAAGTGATCAAATACTTCATCGGTAATGCGCTGAGAATCGGCAATAAGCTCTCTTTCGCGTTTGCTTTTAACAGCAACGGATGCGTTTAATATGCCAGAAACAGGTACAAAAGAAACATCAGGTAATACGTTCTTATACTCCTCTAACCTTGACAAGGTAAGGTATTCAGCCTGAACAATTACACGATTGCTCCCTTCCAGCATCTTTTGATCAGCCGTATGCCGCATCAAACTTCCTGGTGCAACATGGATCTCACCTGCCTCAACTTCATCACGGCTTTGCGTTGCGTACCTCCCATCGGTTACGAAGTATGATCTTCCCTTCGTATATACCACCAACGCATTCGACCCCGAAAACCCTGTCAGCCACCGAATGTCAGGCATGAACGTGAGAATCAGCGCATCGGCATCATTCGATTCAACACACGCCTGAAGTACCTCTAAACGATCCATCTCTATCCCTATCTCTTCGAACTATAGTTGGGCGCTTCCTTTGTGATAAAGACATCATGGGGATGGCTCTCTCGTAATCCTGATGCAGAAATACGAATCATTTGAGCATTGGTATACATTTCATCCAGAGATTGACACCCGCAATAGCCCATAGCTGCACGCAGCCCTCCGATCATCTGGAAGATTACTTCGCTCAACATTCCCCCATAGGGTACGCGCCCTTCAATACCTTCTGGTACCAGCTTCTTAATATCGTCCTCTGCATCCTGGAAGTACCTGTCTTTGCTGCCTTTTTGCATCGCACTCAAAGAACCCATGCCGCGATAGCTTTTGTATTTCCTTCCTTCATAAAGGATGGTTTCTCCAGGGCTCTCTTCTACACGGGCAAACAACCCTCCTATCATTACGCTGTGCGCTCCTGCAGCGATAGCCTTTGGGATGTCTCCAGTTTGTTTGATTCCACCATCTGCAATAATTGAGACCCCATACTCCCTGGCAATCTCAGCGCATTCCATAATGGCTGTTAGTTGAGGCACTCCAACCCCAGCCACAACACGAGTGGTACAAATCGAACCGGGCCCAATTCCAACTTTAACAGCATCTGCTCCCGCTTCGGCTAAATCTCTAGCTCCTTCTGTGGTCGCTACATTCCCAGCGATCACCTCAAGCCCTCCAAAAGTGCTCTTTATCTTTTTAACCGTATCGAGCACGCCCTGTGAATGCCCATGGGCCGTATCTACGATAACAAAGTCAACATCTGAATCGCTTATGGCTTTAACACGATCCAACACATCTGCCGTAACACCAACGGCTGCCCCAACACGAAGACGCCCGTGCTCATCTTTACAGGCCGTCGGGTATTTCCTTTTCTTCTCGATGTCCTTAAAGGTAATGAGCCCCTTCAGGTGCCCTGCCTCGTCAATAACAGGTAGTTTCTCAATTTTGTACTGCTGAAGGGTTTCCTCGGCCTCTTTCAAGGTCGTTCCAATTGGAGCCGTAATGAGGCCTTCATCCGTCATTACATGCTTTAGCAACACAGAGCCATCTTCCACAAACCGCAAATCCCTGTTTGTTGCGATCCCTACTAGTTTGCCATTCGCGTCTACAATCGGAATGCCCCCGATCGAGTAGCGTGACATTTGCTCTCTGGCTTTGTAGACGGGGTCTTCTGGATTCAGGGTTATTGGGTCCAGAATCATTCCGCTCTCAGATCGCTTGACACGTTTCACGTGGGCTGCTTGCTGTTCAATTGACATATTTTTGTGCAGCACACCAACCCCTCCTTCCCGTGCAATAGCAATGGCCATTTTAGACTCAGTAACCGTGTCCATTGCAGCAGAAATAAGCGGAACATTCAGCTTTATTCTCGGGGTCAGCATTGCGCTTGTGTCAACATCACGTGGCATCACAGCAGAGTGTGCCGGCACTAATAACACATCATCATAGGTGAGGCCAAAGCTTCTGATTTTCTTGGCCATAAATGCCTCTAGGCCATTCGAATAGAGACTCATTTCCATGATTTATTTAAGTTTTACGAGACGGCGAAGTCTCTTGATTTCAACAGTTTTTAAACGACGCCAATGTCCTCTTCTAACCCCCTCGGTGGTCAGGCCGGCATATCTTACACGTTCTAAGTAGGTTACCGTGTACTCTAATGCTTCGAGCATTCGGCGAATATGCCGATTTTTCCCTTCGTGCAAACGAACACCCAGTTCGTTGAGCTTCGGTGGCTTGATGTATTCTACCTTGTCGGCAATGTAGGTTTCTCCCTCGACGTCGATTCCCTTCATCATCTTCTCTATATCCTCACGACGAATCGGCTCCCTGGTTCTCACTTTGTACAACTTTTCAACTTCGTAACTTGGATGCATCAGGCGATGTGCCAGCTCCCCATCATTGGTAACCAGGATCAGCCCAACGGTATTTCTATCCAATCGCCCCACCGGAAACAACCCTTTTTGCTTGACCTTATTGTTATCAATTAGGTCAAGCACAATTTTGCGCCCTTTTTCATCGCTATTGGTCGTAATTACATCTGCAGGCTTATTAACCAATAGGTATTCATGGCGTTGTGGCGTTATACGCCTTCCCCCCACATCTACAAGGTCATTTTTCTGTACACGAGTGCCTAATTCTTTTACAATGTCTCCATTGATTCGAACCCGGCCTTCAAGAATAAGCTCGTCTGCTTTTCTGCGAGAGCACACCCCAGCCTGGGCAATGTATCGGTTTAGCCGAACTCCTTTAGGATCTTCTTCAACCTCGTTTATGCCCTGGTCGGCATGCGGGCGGCGGTTGGGGCCTCTTCGTTCATTCGTCTTGCCTCGCGATCCTGGTCTACGAGATTTTGAAGAATGCTTATTATTTGACTTTCTATTCAAAGCGGTCTACGCAAGGTGGTCAATATCTTAAGAAAAAGGCACAGCAATTCAATTGCTGCGCCTTGCGACAGAAACAGTCAGTGTAGCATATGCTACATATTTGGGAGGGCTAAAGATGTTGGGACACATAGCCGGCCATGTCTATTACCCAGAACAATTCTAGGTGAGATGAACGCTGTATAACTACAGTAGTTCTCGTTAAGTTTAATTCTTACGCTTTCGGCGATTCAAGAGCCCTTTGAGGCGGTCCTGCAATGCATCAGCCCCTTTTTCTTTGAGGCTATCAATAGGAGACGAAACAATTGAGCTATCAACCAAGCCTCCGACAAGGTTATCAAGACCTTCTTCTGCCCGTTCTTCAAGCCTCTCCCGTTGCTCGGCTAATTCAGCCTCAGCACGTTCTCTTGCAGCATCCTGCAAAGAATCAACTCGTGCCTCAGCCTCTGTCTTTATGCCTTCCGTAAGCGCAGCCGTGAGGCGTCCTTTTACTTTATCCCCATCCAAACGGACAGATGGATCGGAAAAACTTCCAGATGCCACTAAATCTAACACAATACGGCCACTTGCAGGATCTTTAAGTGCTGTGTTAACAACCGAAGAGAGCGAACTTAATGCTCCTTGTACAGGGGCCTGAGAGATGGCATTGGACGCTGATTCTGGCAACTCCACACTCAAACGGTAATCCAGGCTTCCGTCAAAACTCTGTGATCCGTTTAGAGACACCGCATACTCTCCGGCATCAAACTGCAAATCCTGTACGTGCAGGCGTTGCCCGGCTACACTAAATGAATGGGACCAGTCCTTCACATCTAAGGACTCCAATCCGGTAACGCCCGTATACTTAGCAATGACCGACTGGAGGGGCATAGTACCAAAAGCTCCCTCCGAAGCACCAAAAGCACCATTTGCCAGTACCGACTCGTACTGGGGATTTAAGTCTTTATCGAGCCGCAATCCAAACGTTGCCTGGGTTTCAAACAACCCCTGCAGATACTCTCCAACCTGAACAATCTCATCCATTTCAGAAAAGGCAGAGAAAAACTCTTTAACAGGCATCTGGCCGAGTGACACTTCTCCATTAAATGCAGGCGAAAGGGGGTCACTTAAGTCAAAGTTTCCAGAGGCACTAAGAACACCACCGAAAAGGCGAGCAGATAGCTCATTAAAGCCCATTATGCCCTCTGCCATCGACAACACCCCAGAAGCATCACTCAGCGTCATCCCATTAAATTCAAGCTGATTCACATCGAGGCGAAGATCGAGTTGAAGAGGTGGTAGCTCCAGAGGCCCTACAAACGTGGCTGAGGTGTCGTCAGAAATTTGTTCGGTGAGATTCAAGTAGGAACTGGTGATCACCCCTTCAAGCAAAGGATCAGGTGCTTGTCCTTGAGCGTCGCTCAAAAGAGATTCAATATTTTTCATTACACCATTAAAGCCTACATCGCTTTGCCCAGACGTCAGAGATACCTCTTCAAACCGAATTTGATCATCATCAAGCCCAATACGTCCGTTTAAGTTGCTAATCGGCTGCTCAACCAATGTAGACTGGTAGTCAATTGATTCGAGTCCAATCGTCCCCGAGACCTTTAAGTCATCAACCTCTTCCAGGGCTCCAGACACCTGGGTATCCATCGTGAGAACGCCTGCAAGTTGCGTACTGTCTTCCAACGGATAATACGTCTGAATACGTCCAAGGTCTACATCAAGGTCGATATCTGCATTTACAAACGGTTTTGCAAAATCAGCGATCTTTGCTTGTGCGCTCAATGAGGCTCCATCTGCTTCTGCACTGAATGATTCAACAATGAGTTCTGTATTCGTTAGACTTGCATTCAGTGAAAGTCCTTGAATAGATGAAGGCAGAGCAGGGTACTTTATCATACCATCCGCAACATTCAGATCTACATTCAGATCGGGCAGTTCACCTTCAGCCATATCCCCCTTTATACTCCC
>JAHQVL010000246.1 GCA_019634345.1 Rhodothermaceae bacterium | reverse complement strand
TCTGACTCCCCCATAGAGGGAGAAAGAATCGCTTCCTCCTGCCAGGTTGTCCCGTCGTTTAAAAAGATGTATGCCTTGTTCGCATTAAACGCTCCTACCACAGCACAATCGCCCTCAAAGTCAACATTTCGCCCAAACTGATCGCTCCCCTCGCCATCACTTGCTACTATCTTTTGCGTAAATGTCCATACTCCGTCAATACGATTATAGACATATACCGCTCCTGCCACCGTCGTCCCATTGTCCGCCCCACTGGCCCCTACCATGGCGACATCCCCGTTTATTACTACATCTGAACCAAAGCTTTCGATGATAGTGGGCTGATCAGGTACCAGGCGCACAGCCTGAACCCAGGCGGTGTCTGCATATTCATAGATATAGGCACTGCCTACTACGCTCGTCCCTTGAAGCTCAAAAGGCCCACCAGCTATAGCGTAATCACCAGAAACGGAGACCGACCAGCCGAGGCGCCCCGTTAACACGGTATCCATTGCGGAAGGCAGAAGGATATCCTCTTCTATCCAACTCTCTCCAGATTTTCTAAAGATATAAGCGGCTCCCGCGTTGTCGTTGCCAGACGCATCCGCTTTATGAGATCCTACAATAGCGACATCCCCATCAACCCCTACTGAAATACCAAATTCATCTTGCCCCTCAACATCGCCGGGTGTTAATGTCGCTGCTCCCACCCACGCATTATCAATAAGCTCATACACGTAAGCAATTCCACCATTCGTGGCGCCATTGTAGCTATACGATAGTCCCCCCACCACTGCAACCCCATCATCGATTGCAACAGAGGATCCAAATACTTGTGAAGCATCTTCTTGCAATGCTTCCACTGTATCGACTTGCTCCCATAGCCCCGCTATATTGTCCATAATCCAGACGGTATTAAAATTGGGAATACTGTACGACGATACCGCGATATCACCGGACATACCAACGGCACTGCCAAACGACAAAAAGCCGATCGTTACTACAGTGTCTGGACGTACAAATTGGCCCTCTATTTGAGCAGATGCATGCTGGTTTCCAACAAAGAGCAGTATTAAAAACAAGAACAAGTATCGCATAATATGAACTGTTGTTGATTAGATGTGATAGTACTATGAGATGTGATTGTACTTTAAGAGGTCGTTTCGTTGTTTATGAACTGCGATCTGTATATTTGTACGCGTTTAAATAACTTTATTCTAACATGAACCTACATGCTCCTGCTATTTGGATCATTATTGCCAGTTGTGTAGCTGGATGTGCATCCCCAGAACAGCCCCCTGAACAACCCAATATTGTGTGGTTAATAGCGGAGGACATCAGCCCGGCACTTGGATCTTATGGAGACCCCCTTGCGATTACGCCCAATCTCGATGCGCTAGCAGAGAAAAGTATTGTGTATGACCGGGCATATGCCACTGCTCCTATTTGTGCTCCTGCTCGTTCGGCGTTGGTATCTGGGCTATATGCTACCTCAATGGGTACCATGCATCTCCGTAGCGAGACGCCCTTTTCAGAGAACCTCAAAACCCTCCCTGAATATCTAGCCGATGCCGGTTATTATACGTCAAATCAGAACAAGACCGATTACAACTTTGACCCCACAGGCCGATGGAACGAACGCTCTGGTTCGATAACCCCGTGGCGCAATAAAGAAGAGAATCAGCCGTTTTACAGTGTCTTCAACTTCGGCACCTCGCACGAAAGCCGTGCGAATCGTGAACAGCGATACCAGGAAGCTGTCGCACATCTTCCGGAAGACCAGTTTCATAGCCCCGACGATATGGTCTTACCGCCATACTATCCTGACACACCGCTTTCGCGAGAAGTCTGGGCGCGATACTACGATACCATCACAGTCATGGATCACAATGTAGGAACCGTGCTGGATTCACTTGAAGCAGACGGCTTGATGGATGATACCATCATCTTTTTCTTCGGCGACCATGGCCATGGCCTCCCCCGCTATAAACGATGGTTATACCACACCGGTCTGCACGTCCCGTTCTTTGTATATATACCAGAGAAGTATGAGCATCTCACCGACAAGGACCTGAATGAGCGCGTGCAGGACCTCGTAAGTTTTGTCGATTTCCCAGCAACCACCTTGAACCTGGCTGGAGTTGAAATCCCCTCTACCATGGAGGGCCTACCTTTCCTCGGCCCTGACCCCGCAGAACCCCGATCTGTCATATTCGGAGCAAGGGATCGAGCCGATGACATGTTTGAGATGTCTAGAGCCGTTGTGAATGAACGATACATTTACGTCCGCCATTACATGCCCCACCTGCCCTACATTCAGTCTGGCGTGATCAACTCCAACAATAAGCTGGCCTACCGGGCACTGAGAGAAGCGCATGAAAATGGAGACACCGACACCGAACAGACCAAGCTGTGGAATACAAAACCTGTCGAAGAGTTGTACGACTTAGTGGCAGACCCTATGGAGCTCAACAACCTGGCGGACAATCCTGAAGTAGATGAGATCAAAGCAGGTCTCCGAGCCCAGTTGCACGCGTGGGTGGTTGAAACCCGGGACCTGGGCCTTCTCCCCGAAGCCGAATACATGATTCGTTCAGAAGGAACATCACCTTACGACTATGCGCGTCATCATCCCGACTTTGATGCAGCGACGCTCCTGAATGCAGCCGAACTAGTAGGCACGGCCTCACAACCTGAGATCATCGACGCCTTGGACCATGCTGACAGCGGCGTTCGCTACTGGGCATCCATTGCGATGCAACAAGAAGATGAGCTCTCAGAAGAAGGCTCCTCAGCACTTGAAAATATACTCGATGACCCGTCTCCAAGTACAGCTATCGCTGCTGCCGAAGCCCTTGCTTACCACCAATCGAACAACCAGGCTATCGAAACCCTGGAGCACTACATCCAGGACGACCGTCCCTGGGTTGCACTCCAAGCAGCTCGCAGTGTACAGATGGTCGGCGAAGCTGCACGCCCAATCATCCCCACGATGTACGAAGTCCTCGAAAAAAACCAAAGCGATGATCCCAACGCGCCCTTCGGCTACAAAGACTTCAACTACGCCGCCTTCACAAGCTGGGCACTGGAATGGGCCATGGTGGAACTAGGAGAGGATGTGGAGCTGGGGTTTTAAGACTGGAGTCGGGAGGCAAAGGTCGGAACGTAGGATCAGAAAACAACACACCTGCCTATTGCCTCCTGTTTTGGTGTAAGTGATTCCCAAAATCCACTTACACCAAAACAGGGCAAACTACCAAATCATTTTGATTCCCAAAGTGTTAGGTTGGTCCTTTCGATTTTTAAGCAACTCTACCTCATTTAGCACACATGTCTTTAAAAGTACGCATTCGTCGTATTGGTAACACGAGCGGTGTTATCCTCCCCGAATCGATGCTTTCCGCTCTCAATATATACGAAGGCGATTTTTTATTCATCGAACAAAATGAAGACGGCATCTCGCTCACCCCTAGAGATCCCGAACTGACTACGGTTTTCCATGACTCCGAAAAGATTATGGATCTCCGCAGACGCGCACTACGCCAGCTTATCCCACCAACTGAAGTTGCAGGATAAAGTGCAAAGTGCAGGGTGCAAAGTGCAATGTAGAACTTAATTAAGCCTTACTTTGCACCTTGCACTTTGCACTTTGCACTAACTTGAACAAACTTGAACAGCGCCTGAATTGCGTTAGACATCGGCTTATTGATTCCTTGTAATGTGCACCCCGTTCCGGGTGTTTATGTGTCTTTATGGGAATCAAATCTTTATCACGATGAAAAAAACAATAGCAGTTGCCGTTTTGGTTTTTCATGCGAGTTTGTTGTTTGCGCAGCAAAACGAACTGCGTGTAGCAATGAATGAATCACAGTGGGAGTTCGATGGGGAGCAAGTAGAATTGGTCACGCATCGATCCACACCAGCCATCCGAGGATTGGTTGGAGGAGGCCGTATGCATCTCAATGACGTCGAATTCTCGAATGGAACGATAGAGTTTGACGTCGAGGCCAACGACCCTTCATTTGTGGGGATCTATTTCAGACAGTCCGAGGACCGACGAGAGAGTGAATACTTCTACTTGCGCACGTTTTGGCCAGTAAGTCCATTGCTGCGTACCGCAACGCAATATTCCACAGTAATCGATGGTGTTACCATGTGGGATATGACGGATGAATACCAGGCGCCGGCTCATCTCAAACAAGAAGGCTGGAATCACGTGAAGCTGGTCGTTTCGGGCCGCCAGATGGTGGTCTATGTAAACGACATGGAAAAACCAACGATGTACGTACCTATCATGGAAGGGTCAACCGATAGTGGTTCGATTTCCCTGGTAGGCATGGCCACCTTTGCCAACCTGGTGATTAAGCACGGCGCAACAGAAGGGCTCGATCCATCCCCTGGTTACGATCCTACAGCAAACGATTCTCGATACCTGCGCGACTGGCTGGTCTCTGAACCCGTATCCTTCCCTGTCGAGCAGGCCCTCACCGGAGATGTAGTTCCAGATAGCGCCACAACATGGAAACCCCTCAAAGCAGAGCACCGCGGGCTCGTTAACCTGACTCGTGCATTCGGGCAGACGCCCCAGGGAGAGCGTCGCCTCGTTTGGCTGAAAACTACCATCACATCAGAAACCGTTCAGCAGCGCCGCCTGTCTCTCGGATTTAGCGATGAAGTCTGGATCCTTATCGGCGGCCAGTTCCTGATGATGGACAAAAACTACTACGGCTCTCCGGGAATGAAAGAGCCCCGCGGCCGTGCAACCATCGAAAACACCTCCGTGATGCTCCCTCTTCAGGAAGGTGAAAACGAGATCATGATCGGTGTCGCCAACAATTTCTTCGGCTGGGGCATCTTCGCCCGCCTGGACGACACGGCAGGCCTCACGGCGCTCACGCCGTGAGGCCTGGGTGCAAAGTGCAAAGTGCAAAGTGCAAAGTAGGTCTTAATTTAGCCTCACCTTGCACATTGCACCTTGCACCTTGCACTTTGAATTCCCTCATTCATATTTCATCGAGTCGACTGGATTAGACAGCGCGGCCTTGATGGTTTGGTAACTGACGGTTAGGCCGGCGATGGCGAAGGCGATCAATCCTGAGGCGACGAATATCCAAACGCCCAAATCGCTTCGGTACGGAAACTCGTTGAGCCACAGGTTCGCCGCGTAGTAGGAGATGGGCACCGACACCACGAAGGCAAC
>JAHQVL010000245.1 GCA_019634345.1 Rhodothermaceae bacterium | reverse complement strand
GAGCGGAAGCTATCATTAATGCTTTATTTCCTGGAGACGACGAAGAAAGTGTCAGCACCCGCAATAAGTATGTTACAAGTATCCACAAAGCCATCATGGCCGATTCCATGAAAAAAATGGAGGACAGGGTGGGACTATTTGGGGGAGATGTGAAAGAACTATATGGCGTACTAGATGGAATAAAAAAAGAGATGGATGGCGAAAAAAAGGGAAACGCTGAGAAGAAAAAAAACAAAACGCACAAATCTAAAGAAGGCCAAAAATATAACGAGGACTTGAAAGAACAACTAGAGAAGTTACAGGGGATTTTTGCAAATAGCATAAAGCCCGATCAGCTCTTGGATCAATTTCAGAGAAACTATGAGATTGAGAAGAAGATCGAAGACAAATATGCGTTTAAGCTAGGCTCCCGTACTCTTCAAATTATAGGGAGGATGTTGGCCGGGACAACAAGTAAAAATAAAACGGAAGTTAGTGGAGATTCGCAGAAAAAGAAGTTGGTTCAAATTGCTACGGGAATAGGGATAGGCAGTGCCCATTTGTTAGAGGTAGCATTTACTGATAATTCCTGGCAATCTATCGTTTTTAAAAGAGCCACTATCTTATTTAGTGTGCTCGCACTGATTAATTTGATAGTTGGTGTCACATTTGGGATTGACCATGCAACCTCAACCGCTTGGGTGCTGGCAGCAATCATTTTAGTGCTTCATGTCGTGGTTCGCTCATTTAAAGGATATGTTAGCTCTAAAAAAAGCGCGTTCACCAAAGCTGTTCTGGTAGTAGTAGGAGTGCTTGTAATCGTTACGTTTGCGCTGGGCGTTATTGCAATTGTCAGTTTTGTTCGAGGCTTAACTTTAGGGTTTTAATTGAAAACTCTGCCTCTTCATCTAACACCCCCCACACCTCCCCGCCAACTCAGCCTTCAACCTCCCCGACGTCTCCGTAGCAGCCAACCCACCCAGCCCCGTACAACACAGCGACCGAGGCATCGAAGCAGCTACACTCTTAACAGTCTCAATCACCTCATCCAAAGGAATCACCGCATTAAACCCAGACAGAGCCATGGTGGAAGCCGCCAGCGCATTGACCCCAGCAGTCACATTTTTCCCAAGGCAAGGCACCTCAACCCGATCCGCCACGGGGTCGCAGACGAGGCCGATGGTGTTTTGCAGGGCCATCGAGGCGGCAGCGAGGGCTTGATCAGCGGTACCTCCGCATAAGTCGGTCAGGGCAGCGGCAGCCATGGAGGCGGCGGCGCCTGTCTCTAGTTGACAGCCACCAGCTTCAGCAGAGAAGCCGGGGCCGAGGGCGAAGAAGACGCCGATGAGGCCGGCGGCGAAGTAGGCTTCGGTTTTTGCATCCTCGGAGGTGTCTCGGGCATCGGTGACGGCCTTGATGGTGCCGCCAAGGGTGCCGCAGCCACCGGCTGTGGGAGCGGCTACGATCACTTCCATGCCGCTCTTTGATTCCATGATGGCGGTGATGTTTTCGATGATCCGGTTTGTTAGATGATCGGAAGGTAGTTTGGATGCGTTCTCTGCTTCGGCGATTAAATGGGATTGCTGGTGCAATATGCGATCTTCATAGTGGGTACCCGCTAAACCTGTTGCGATACTGGCTTCTATCAGGTTGATAAGGTGCTGCATCTTTTTGATTACCTCCGATTCGGATAACCCGCTGCGGCACGTCTCATACAACATGCCCAGTTTACCCAAACTCATTTGCTCTTCCTTGTTAAAAGCGAGCAACTCCTGATAACTCGTAAAGGGAAGGGGTTTTTGTAATCCTGAAATGATGGGTAGGATGGGTTCTGCCTTCGAAACGGAGATTATGCCTGGGATACCTTTAAACTGCTCAACAAACTCGTTGGGAAAAGGCGTTGACTGGCGAAAATGGATGAAGGTGGATAAGGAGTTGTTCGACCAGTTGAGCTGAATCCCATTAGTAGCTAAAGGAGCGATACTGCCTTGAATGTCTACATCCGACTGAGCAAGGCCGATCAGTTCATAATAGTCGCCCTGCATCCGAATGGCATGCCCGTTTACCATGCGCGTTTCAAACATGCCGCCTCCAAGCGATACAGCGACCATGACCAATCGGCCTCCTGTTGTGCTTAGGAGAGTTAAACGAACCGTATTTGGGTGGTCTGTGGGAAAACGGGACACCTGGTATGTAATCGCTATGTCCTTTTCCTTTGCTACTGGTCCTGAGTCGATGATGCGAGGATCGGTTATATCTATTCCTAACAAGCCCCCATCCATGCCCATAACAGTTCCTTGCTCTCTGTAGTTGGGAGCCCAGGCTCCGGCTTCATCGAATTCAATAAGCGCTTCTTTCAGAGGTGCATTGAGCAGTTGTATGGCCAGTGTTCCTATTCTCCACGATGCTGCCGTGTGAGAACTGGAGGGGCCGCGCATTACGGGACCAAGAACGTCGTTAAATATGCTCGGGTGATTCATGAGGAGATGAGGGTGTTTATATCGAGACGTGACATGGAGAACTATACGAGGTATATCTAGAATCTTAGAAATCATTCGTAGAGAGTACGGGCCGCATCTAGAGTTGCTAGAGATTACTCGTAGAAATTACGAGGCATATCTAGAATCTTAGAAGTCACTCGTAGAAATTACGAGGCATATCTAGAATCTTAGAATTCATTCCTAGAGTTACTATATAACACTTCTTGTTGGTGCTAGTCATCCACAGCTTGGCCAGTCAATAACCTGAACCTCCAACCTGTATTATCTTTCGATGCGCCCTGCGTTTGCTTCATTATGATGCCTATCACCTGTTCTTTAGGGTCGGCAAAGTACTGGGTATTGAAGTAGCCGCCCCAACTGAAGGTGCCTGCACTGCCTTCACCACCGTGATCCTGGCCTTTCGGAGTCACTACGCCAAAGGCAAGTCCGTAATGGCTATTTCCGCCGTCTCCGCCCCAATGGTCACCAATATGATTACCCATAATGGCTTGAATTGTAGTTCGGCTTAAAATTCTGACACCGTTTAGCTCTCCGCCATTAAGATACATTTGCAGGAAGGTCGCATAGTCTTTAGCCGTGCTGGATAAGCCGGCGCCACCGGAGAAAAAGCGTTTAGCTCCGGTTTTGGGGTAGTCTGGGTCGTAAAAGGTGGCAGGGTATCGTTGCCAACTATTACCCCCTTTGCCTGGGGCTTGCACAGTTACGAGCCGGCTGTGTTTAGAGTCAGGCAGGTAAAACCAGGTGTCATCCATTCCTAATGGATCAAAAAGCCGTTCCCGGAGGAATTTGTCAAACGGTTGTCCTGATACAACCTCAATAAAATAGCCCAGGACGTCCAATCCCTCACTGTAAGTGAAATCATCACCAGGGTTGTGGTGAAGGGGGAGTTTTGCAAGTTTCTTGACGCTTTCTTCAATGGAGATATTCTCTGTAGTATACAGGTCTGTGATGCCGGCTTTTTTATAGATCATTTTAAACCGTTCGTCCCCATCGATCACGCCGTATCCGATTCCAGACGTATGCGTGAGCAGGTGCCGAATGGTTATCTCTTTGTCTGCATCAACCGTACTATACGTGGTGTCGCTATACTGAAATCCATCGATCACCTGAGGGTTTTGGAACTCAGGAATATATTTGGAGATGGGGTCGTCCAATCGGAAAAGACCTTCTTCCCATAGCATCATGACAGCCGTTGAGGTGATCGCTTTGGTTTGGGATGCGATGCGGAAGATGTCATCCCGCTCTAACTTATGCGAGCTTTCGTTATCTGCCATGCCATAGGCGTTCCAAAAGACGATCTTCCCGTTCCGCGCTACAAGCGCTACTGCTCCAGGGATATCACCGTCCGCTACAGACTTTTTAAGCATCGCATCAATACGATCCAGTCGCTCGGTCGACATTCCAACGGATTCCGGAGAAGCTTCTTCCAGGTCTGGGGATACTTGAGAGGAGTGGGTCTGTGCTGTTGCAGTGAGGGTGACAGCAACAAGGAGTAGAGTTAGTAGCAGACGCATGGTGTTTTTCTTAGGTAATACTATTAGTGCAAGTCGAATACACTGGAGGTACTTCTGATGAAACGATACTCCTTTGCCTTGTCATGCTGAGCGAAGCGAAGTATCTGTTATATATTCGAGTTCTTCTAGAATGCTTACTTGGGTGCGTTTTAGAAAGATTCTTCGTTGCTACGCTACCTCACAATGGCAGGCACCAGAGCTTTCGCAGACAACATTGGGGTAATTACTGATATAAATCCCGAATAGCAACTGCAATTGTGCGGGGGATTCGTCCAGGATCAGACCAGAAATCAAATTTTTCGGTCAACTCTTTGGTAAGGACTTCGGTGATCTCTTTATCGGATTTACCTTCATGCTTAAGCTCAATGACACGAGACTGTGCATGAGAGAAATAATCCCGGTAATTCTGGATAAGATCCTGAGAGCCTGTTCGATAGTGACAGGGAACGATGAGTTGCGCGTCGATTGCTTCGAGTTTGTCCAGTGTCTCCAACCAACGGGTGATTTTTGATTTGGGGGTAAGAGGCATGGGGAATTGATCCATTACAACGTCGCCAGTAAATAATACATCGTCTTCCTCAACATAAAAAGCGAGATCTCCTCCCGTGTGTAGCGGTCCTACAGGTATCAGGCGTACGTGTACACCACCCAGATCGAGCGTCATCTCGTTTTCGAAGATGAGATCAGAGTCTCTAATATAAGCCCCTTCGAGCTGTTCAGCTGCAATAGGTGAGAATGTGGAAAACCGTTTGGCGAGCCCCATGCCCTGTTCCATGATATCCTGTTGCTGGGCCTTCGAACGTATGATCGTTGCATTTTCTGGGAACGCCATTGCGCCAAGGTCATGTTCAGGATGCGTATGCGATGCAACTACATAAAATCGGTCCGTCTTAGATACTTTCCTGGCCTCATCGAGAACAATCTTCCCATTGGTTTCTCCGAGGCCTGTATCGATAACAAGCGTTGCTTTTTCTCCAACTACAATCCCTACATTCGGGATGATGGGTTTTTTCTGATCGGGAATCCAATAAACGTGTTCTGAAAGTTGCTCTGTCGTTCCTGCCTGAATAGTCGGATCAAGTACTTGGGCGAATGATATCAGTGGGGTCGTGGCAAGAATTAAAACCAGGAGGCATGAGAAGCGGGGCATAATAAACGTATCGGGTTTCGTGTTTGTGTCTTCCTCTTTTAGTCTAAGGAAATAACCTGAAACACGAAACCCGATACACGAAACAGATTCAATTGATCGAATTGAATCAAATATTGATCGCACGACCATAGGCCGCTTTGGTGGCTTCCATAATCGCTTCTGACTGCGTTGGGTGAGGATGGATGGCCTCCATGAGTTCATGTGAGGTTGTCTCCAATTCACGAGCCGTTACCGCTTCAGCAATCAGTTCGGTAGCGCCATGCCCAATAATATGACATCCCAGGAATTCTCCATACTTGGCGTCAAAGATCACTTTAACAAAGCCTTCGGTGTGACCAATCGCCGAGGCCTTTCCTGATGCTGTAAATGGGAATTTACCCACTTTTAGCTCATAACCCGCTTCCTTTGCTGCTGCCTCTGTGAATCCAACGGAAGCAATCTGAGGGTTGCAATAGGTACACCCTGGGATATTGCCTTTATTAAGCGGATGAACATCCAGGCCAGCTATTTTCTCGATACAGGTGATGCCTTCATGGCTTGCTTTGTGAGCCAGCCAGGGAGCGCCGGCTACGTCCCCAATGGCATAGATGCCAGGCACACTGGTACGGCTGAACTCATCCGTTACGATTGAGCCTCTTTCAGTTTTGATGCCTAACTTCTCGAGCCCAAGATTCTCAACATTACCTACAACACCAACAGCAGAAAGAACCTGGTCCGTCACGATGGTTTCTGTGCCTTTTGCTGTTTTGATTTCGACCTTCAGCTCCTTGCCGCTCGTATCCACCTTCATTACTTGTGCACCTGTAAGGATCTTAATCTTTGCTTTTTTGAAGGCGCGCTTGAGTTCTTTTGAAACGTCTTCGTCTTCAACGGGGACGAGACGGTCCAACAATTCAACAATCGTTACTTCAGTGCCCATCTGGTTGTAGAAATAGGCGAATTCAACACCGATAGCACCAGCACCAGCAATCACCAGTCGCTTTGGCTGTTTTTTCTGCGTCATCGCTT
>JAHQVL010000244.1 GCA_019634345.1 Rhodothermaceae bacterium | reverse complement strand
GGTCTATCGAGGAAGCCTGGAATATATCTTTCTTTGCCTCACAGGTCTATCCAGGAAGCCTCGAATATATCTCTCTTTGCCTCACAGGTCTATCCAGGAAGCCTGGAATATATCTCTCTTCGCCTCATAGGTCTATCGAGGAAGCCTGGAATATATCTCTCTTCGCCTCACAGGTCTATCCAGGAAGCCAGGAATATATCTCTCTTCGCCTCAAAGGTCTATCCAGGAAGCCTGGAGCATTTCTATCACTGCCTAGAAGACCTTCCCAGGAAGCCAGGGAGATGTTTCACATTGCTTCGAATACCTTTCCAGGAAGCCTTTACAATGATTTGAATGGCCTTGCATGCATACCAGGGAAGCATGGGGCAAGCCACTCACTGCCCAGCACATTTATCCATACGGCCTTTACGTAACGCTCGTACAGCCTTCAGTCTTAATCAAGTAACTGAGACTAGTTTTTTGTCATCAAACAATGTTGCCAGGTGCTCTTCATCGGGCCGTCGGTTTCGCGTAGCCCAACTGACGGCAAGGTAGACAATGAGCGAAAGCACAAAAGCGGGGATCACTTCATGTATGTCCTGTAGACCCTCAATGCGAAACCGGAGCCCAAACCGCCAGACGACACTCGCGATCATCCCAGTAAGCATGGAAATAAGTGCACCAACATCGGTCCCCCATCGCAGATAGAGTCCTCCAAATATGGCAGGAAAGAAACTGGCGGCAAACACGGCTCCTGAGAAAGCCGTCATTTCAACGATGCCAGCAGGTGGATATAGGGTAAAAATGTAGACGCCCACACAGTAGACGATGATGGCCCACTTTGTTCGAGGTACAATTTTACCATCTTTGATCGGCTTGAGTGCATGCCAAATATCTCGTGTAAAAGCGGTCCCCACAATCAGCATGACCGAAGCCAGTGACGACATCCCTGCTGCGAATAAGCCGGCTACACAAATCCCACTAATCCAGGGATTGTCGAACTTCGCCAGCATAAACCCGACGACCTCATCTGTGTTATTAATCAAATAAGCCGCCTCTGCTTCGGTAGCCATACCATGTACAAGGGCACCTAATCCCATTACGCAAATCAAGGAAATCCCTAAAAAGATGGGCGTCCACGTCATTGCGAATTTCATGCTCTTGGCATTATCAATCGAATAAAATCGAATCAAGCAACGAGGCTCAGCAATCTGCTTCATACCGACGGCCAATCCGATTCCCAGGATATAGAAAAAGGATACAAGCTTGCCAAACGACACCAACCCATTGCCCATCGGTTCTCCTGACGAAGTTGCATGCGTGGTTGTACTGATTCGAGTCATCAACTCATCTACACCACCTACATAGATGAACGGCAACATAACCATGATAATAGCCACACCAAACATCATGATTCCCTGGACAGCATCGGTCCACAATACGCTGTACATCCCACCCCAAACGGTATAGGCGCACGTAATGATGATGATACCAAGCGCACCCCAGGCATAAGGCAAATCAATCACTGATGTCAGTACGTGCCCCAGGCCTTTTGCAATACCAACCATGTACCACATGGTCGCAAACAAGATCACAAACGCCGATAGCACTCGGATAGATCGGGACAACGTACTCTGGTATCTGAAATGGAAATAATCAGGGATGGTCACGGACCCTAGTTGCGCCGTCTGGTTTCGCATTCGAGGCCCCAGTACCTGCCAGGAGATCACACAGAATATTGCCCAGAATAATCCTACCCATGCCCATGAAAGCCCATACTCAAATGCCTGGCCGGCCTGGCCGATATACGTGTTTGTACTGGCAAACGTGGAGAAAAAAGCCAGGGACACCACCCAGCCTGGGATCTCACGTTTTGCGATATAATACGCTTTTACCCCAGAAGACGCCTTGCTCTTGAAATACCATCCGATACCCAGGCAAATACATAAGTAAATGCCCATCATCGTTAACACGGACGAATGCTCAACCAGATATTCCCAAATCATAGCTCCTACCCTTCTTCGTCCTGCGTGATGTTGATCTGCTGGCGAGACACCAGAAAGGCATTCAGTATGACGATGATCAAGATGCCCCAATACGGAACGGTGGTCATGAAATCCATGGTAGGTTTAGAATAAGATTTTTACTTCGTTTTTTGTGACTTTCCCAAGTGTATTCCGAGGCAACGTGTCGCGCACAATATACCTGCGCGGTACTTGATATGCTGGCAGCCGCTCGCGCGCCCAGGATTTAAGCGCTTCTTCGTCTATTTCACGCCCCTGGATAACCAGGCATGCCCCGATAACCTCACCCCATTCTTCATCGGGTAAACCAACTACAGCGCATTCATTTATTTCGGGATGGCGAAGCAAGACTTCCTCAATCTGCAGGGCAGAGATTTTGTAGCCTCCCGACTTAATGATGTCCACCGAGTTTCTCCCCAGGATCTGGTAGTACCCGTTATTCAACACAGCGGTATCTCCAGTTTTAAACCACCCTTCTACAAACGCCTTGTCCGTTGCTTCTGGTTTGCCCCAATACTCTTTGAATACAGTGGGGCTCTTTATCAGGATTTCTCCAGGTTGGCCTACCTGCACATCCAGCCCCTCTTCATTAACCAATCGTACTTGGACACCCGGGAAAGGAACGCCTACGTGTCCGGGCCGGCGTTCACCATCATAAGGATTGCCGAGCCCCATCCCGATCTCGGTCATGCCATATCTTTCGAGTAGTGTGTGCCCGCTGATTGAGCGCCAGGTCTCCAGTACGGGCACCGGCAAAGCGGCTGAACCAGACACCATGAGCCGAAACGGCCGCAGGCTGTCTGACATCTTTTGTTGTTCTTTCGCACTTGCCGCCTTCCAATACGCAATCAGTTTATAATAGACCGTAGGCACCGCCATGAATACATTGATTGCACCCTCGTTAAAGAGGTCCCATACCCTTTTCGCCTCAAATTTGGGCAGAAAAGTACAGGTTGCCCCGGACCATAACGCACAGGACAATACATTGATGATTCCATGCACATGATGAAGGGGAAGGATGTTTAGGATATGGTCGTCTGCCTCCCAGGCCCAGGCATTCACAAGGGTTTGAATCTGGGCTTCTATCACGTCGTGCGTTGTAACAACACCTTTTGGTTTGCCTGTTGTACCGCTTGTATACAAAATCATGGCCCGGCGTTGTGCATCCACAATTGGAAGAGGCATCGATTCAGCCGACTCTGTTTGTGAGAGAGTCCTCAGAGGAAGACCTACCTCTTCAGCAAGGGTATTCATTACTTCATCATGATCAGCATCTGAAACGAGAGCGACAGGTTCTGTATCCTCAACCACGTATCGCAATGCAGGTAGAGGATGTTGTGCACAAAGAGGGACAGCAATTCCGCCCGCTCTCCAGATTCCCCATTGTACAGCAACATACCCGAACCCTGGAGTCACGAGAAAAGCAACGCAGGACTCACCTAGATCACTGCGCCCATCCAGCAACATCGAAGCCACTCGCCCGGATGCATCTAGCAGGTCCTTGTAGGAATAGGTTTTTCCGTCAGAAATGATCGCTTGGCGACTAGCGTGTTGGTGGGCGCGCTCGATGAGTGTTCGCATTTCTTTGTGATTCTATTCTTGAAAGTCAGAAGTATACAAAAATAATGGAGACCCATTAAACCTAAAGCGTATTCCCTTTACCCCTGCAGGAGTAGCTCAGTTGATGACGAGTAGTCCCCCATTACCAATTTACCCCTTTCATCTACATGCATGGTGATTTGCAACGAGTTAATAATGTACACTTAGCTACACCGCCCCCATTTCAGTTTCTTTGACACAACTCCGATTGCAATGACACCCACGCGTTCTCTCACGGGGAAAACGGCAATTTTTCTCCTTGCTGCTCTGTTCTCTTTTGTCTTCTTGTTTGCTGGATGTACAACAAAAAATGACACGCCTAAAGTATCTGGCGAAGAGCAGGCTCTTGCCCTTAACGAATTGTTTTCAAACTATGTCTCTGGCTTTACAGCAGGAGAAATCTCGCGCCAGAGCCCCATTGTTATTCAATTTTCCAATCCAATTGTGGGTAGCCGTGAAGAAGGCAGCGCAATAAGCAGAAACCGGCTGCCTTCCTTTGAGCCAGCTATTCAAGGCAGTGCCGTCTGGAGAGATCGCCGCACCATCGAGTTTACACCGAGCACACCACTCGATCCAGGGCAGGCCTTTGAAGGCTCGCTGGATATGACCCAATTTTTCGACAACGTGCCAGATGAGGTCCAACAATTCGACTTTCAATTTTGGACGCGTCCAAGATCCTTTCGCATCGAAATTAATCCATTAAAAGCCACAGGGAATAGCAGCCTACAGAGCCAGGTCCTCGAGGGCCTGATTGTGACTTCGGACTACGAAGATGCCTCGGTTATCGAACGGCTCCTGACTGCGAAACATACCAATGAATCACTCAAAGTAACCTGGGATCACAGTAGCGATGGATTGACGCATACATTCACTATTTCACCGATTGAACGTCAGGAAAATGGGTCGGAACTGCATATTGAATGGGACTCCAGGTCCCTTGATGTAGACTTTAAGGGAGAACAAACAATCACCGTCCCTCCTCTTCAGTCGTTTACGTATGTGAGTGCTTCGTCTCGGTTGGCACCGGAGCGCAGTGCCGTTGTACACTTCTCTGACCCCATCGACCCCAACCAAAACCTCGACGGGCTCATTCGCATATCGGACTATGACGTTCGGTTCACAATAGAGGGAAGCCAGGTCACTGTTTACCCTGCATCAACCGAGCAGACGTTCTCGGGGGACATTACGCTGCAAATCGAACCAGGTATACGAAACGTAGCTGGCACGAAGATACAGACCCGCCACGAAGTGCCTCTACAGTTTGTTGAGATCGAACCCGCCGTCAAACTAACCGGCACAGGCGTGATTATGCCAACCGGTACCCATCTGCCCTTTTCCTTCGAAGCCGTCAATCTGGACAGCGTCGAAGTAAGCATTCTAAAGGTCTACGAGGAGAATATCGCGCAATTCTTCCAGGTCAATGACATAGCTGGAAGCAATGAGATCAATCGAGTAGGAAAAGTCGTAAAGACCGACACTGTCAGCCTGGTAAACACGGGCGAGAACCTCAAGCAGTGGTCCAGTTATGCCATTGACCTCAGCGACCTCATCCAGCCTGAACCGGGAGCGCTCTACCAGGTCACAATCGGTTTTAAACGATCTTTTTCGCTGTATCCATGCACAGAGACGGAGGAAGAACAAGACGAGGATTGGTATACGCGAAGAAATAATCCCTGTAAAACAGCGTATTATCACAACGGTCGATTTATTAGAAGAAATGTTCTCGCTTCAGATATTGGCATGATCGCTAAGCGCGGCTCTAATGATGGGGTATATGTTTATGTAACAGATCTCAAAACGACAAAACCGCTCAACGGTGTGACCCTGGAGCTATTAGACTATAGCCAACAAGAAGTTGGGCGTAGCACGACGGATGCATCCGGCATGGCCTATGTCGAGACAAATTCATCGCCGTTTTTCTTGATTGCAAAACAAGGTGCTCAACGAGGATATCTAAAGATCCCAGGTGGTCAATCACTCTCTATCAGCCGGTTTGACGTCGGTGGTGAGCGGCCTCGAGCGGGAATGCGGGGATACATTTATGGAGAGCGAGGTGTCTGGCGCCCTGGAGACGACATCCATCTCACATTTATTTTAGACGATTCAGAACGCCCTCTGCCTGCGGATCATCCTGTTGAGTTTGAACTGCGTAGTCCAAAAGGCCAGGTTGTAGACAAAGCTGTTTCAACGGAATCGGTCAATAACTTCTATGCCTTCCAAACCCGTACAGAAAGCGATGCTGTAACGGGCACGTATACAGCACGCGTTCGCGTGGGAGGAGCCTCATTTACCAAGGCGGTTAAGGTTGAGACGATCATGCCTAACCGGATGAAGATCAACATGAACTTCGACGGAGACTACCTGACAAAAGACAAGGATAACAATCAGGCTTCCATGGATGTCGCATGGCTGCACGGTGCTGTTGCGAAGAACCTGAAGGCAAACGTAACTGCCGTCCTTGCTCGCTCCTCGACGTCTTTTGAATCGTTCGACCAGTATATCTTCACAGACCCTAGCCGCAACTATTCAGGAGAAACGCAAACGGTTTTTGACGAAGTCATTGATGAGAATGGACATGCTGAATTTTCGTTGGACATTGCTACCAGTGAGCAGGCTCCAGGTATGCTAAAAGCCAATCTCACAACAAAGGTATTCGAACCCGGCGGTGCGTTTAGTATCGACCAGTTTAGTGTCCCTTTCCACCCCTACAACTCGTATGTAGGCCTGAAGCTACCGGCAACTCGCTACGGGAGGCTTGATGCAGATAAAGAGCACAAGGTAGAAATAGTCACCGTCGACCGCGACGGCAATCCTGTCGAGAAAAGCGATATTCGATTGGATGTATACGAGATAGACTGGCGCTGGTGGTGGGACCGTTCAGGCCGCCAGGTCACGAACTACAATGCAAAGCAGTTGAAAAACCCGGTATCTCAAGATACGATCAGCACCAACAGCGAAGGGAAAGGCATTGCTGACTTTGAAGTCAAGTTCTCACGATATGCGCGGTACCTGGTACGAGCCTGTGAACCAGGAGGCCACTGTAGCGGGCAGATTGTATATATCCGGCCGCCCTACTGGTGGGACCGTAACAACAATACTCAGCCAGGTGGCGAGACGATGTTGACGTTCACGGCCGACAAAGAGTCCTACAATGTCGGAGAAACGGTTACGCTGAACATCCCCACTCCTACTGAGGGCCGGGCTTTGGTCACTCTCGAATCAGCGACAGAAATCCTGGAAAGCCACTGGGTAGAGGCAGAAAAGGGAACCACACCGTTTACCTTCACAGCTACCGATGAGATGGCCCCTAACATTTATGCAAGCGTCTCTCTGTTGCAACCTCATGCCCAGACCAACAACGATTTGCCCATTCGACTGTACGGCGTAATCCCGATCATGGTCTATGATGAAGCGACACACCTGGAACCCGTCATTGCCATGGACGAAGAGTTGTTGCCTGAGGAAACGGCTACCATCAGGGTATCTGAAGAGCAAGGCCGCGCCATGACGTATACCCTGGCCGTCGTTGATGAGGGATTGCTCGATCTTACCCGATTCAAAACACCGAATCCATGGGACCATTTCTTCAGCCGGCAGGCGCTCACAACAAAAACATGGGATTTGTTTGATCATGTATTGGGCGCGTCCAGCATGGAGTATTCGTCCTTGCTCAGCATTGGCGGCGGAGATGAAGGAGCAGAAGGCGACGGAACCTCCAAAGTAAATCGCTTTACGCCCGTTGTTCAATACTACGGCCCGTTTGAATTAGAACGCGGTGAAACGCGCAGCCACGACATAGACATGCCGCTGTATGTTGGGTCTGTACGGACAATGGTTATCGCAGGAGCAGAAGGTGCTTTTGGGGCAGCAGAACAAGCTACACCCGTTCGGCAACCCGTTATGTTGTTGGGTACACTGCCTCGCGTGTTGGGCCCCGAAGAAGAAGTCGACTTCTACCTTTCAGTATTCGCGATGAATGACCAGGTAGGTAAAGTAGATGTTGTGCTTGAGACATCAGACCTTCTTACGCCAACGCAAGGCACTCGAAAGTCTGTCTCTTTCCCTAGAGCCGGCGAGGAAGTGATCGCTTTTCCACTAAAAGTAGATAATGCCATAGGTACGGCTACCGTAAAAGCGGTAGCAACAAGCGGTAGTGAACGAGCTGAATACACCTTTGACATTGAAGTGCGTCCACCGAACCCGTACCTGTCCACAGCAAAAGATACCTCTCTTGCTCCAGGAGCTACCTGGACCTATCAGCCGGAGTTGATTGGTATTGCGGGTACCAATTCGGGAAGCATGGAAATCAGTTCTTTGCCCCCTATGAACCTGGGCAACCGCATGCGATACCTGATTCGGTACCCGCATGGATGTATCGAGCAAACAACCTCCCGAGCCTTTCCTCAGCTATACCTTCCCTCACTGGTGGAGATGCCTGAAGACCGTAAGAAAGAGATCGAGCGAAATATACGGAGCGGGATAAGGAGAATAAATCGATTCCAAAGTTCTGGTGGATGGCTCAGTTACTGGCCAGGCAGAAACTATATCAGTGACTGGGGCACCAATTATGCTGGTCACTTTATGATTGAAGCCCAGCGGCTCGGATATACGCTACCCGATGATTTCATGCCTCGTTGGCTCAAATTCCAGAAGAAATCCGCAAACGATTGGGTCATGGACGAGGACACCTACCGAACCGAGACGATACAGGCGTATCGTTTGTATCTCCTTGCCCTGGCTGGCGAACCCCAACTCGGAGCCATGAACCGATTCCGAGAGGGCGTTTATGGTAAAGACGTAGATAAATGGATGCTTGCAGCGGCCTATCAACTCGCTGGTCAGCCCGAAGTAGCTCGCACCATCACCGAACCTCTTACCTGGGAGATCCCGGATTACAAAGAGCTGGCCTACTCGTATGGGTCGCACGTGCGTGACAAAGCGATCATACTACAGACGCTCACTGTGATGGAACGAAGCAGCGAAGCCACACCGCTGGTCGAAGAACTATCTTATGCACTTAACAGGCGGTCCTACATGAGCACGCAGACGACGGCCTATGCATTACTGAGCATGATGGGGTACGCAACCCTCCAGGATGCTGAGTTAGACATGACCTATCAAAGCGGAGGCGTTCAGCAAAAAATAACAACGCCCAAACCGTATTACGAGGTCGACCTTGACCTTGAGCAACAGAACCCATCCCCGTACAGTGTTACGAACGACACCGACATTACCTTATACGTAAGAGCCAACCTCCATGGGACTCCTCCAATTGGAGATGAAACCGCTGCATCAAACGGCATCAAGTTAGACGTTGTCTACAAAAATCTCGACGATGAAGTCATATCTCCAGAGCGGCTTGCCCAAGGCACTGACTTTTTTGCCGAGGTAACGGTTACCAATACGAGCGGTCAATGGCTGAGAGAACTGGCCCTTACCCAGATCTTCCCATCTGGTTGGGAGATTCATCGGTCCCGGGAAGATATCAATGCCGAGAACACGTATGCGCGCCCTGATTTCCAGGACATTCGGGATGACCGCGTGTATACGTATTTTAATATGTCTAGCCAGAGCAGGTATACTCCGAACCAGCATAAACAGACCTTCCGTATTTTGCTAAATGCGAGTTATAGAGGGCGCTTTTATTTACCGGCTGTGTCGATAGAGACCATGTATGACGAAGAGATTTTTGCCCGCACCGAAGGGATGTGGGTGGAAGTGGTTGACGAATAAACTCTCCGGCAACATGGCTAAAACCCTTCGATATCTCCTTATAATGATTGGTACAGCCGCAGTCGGCTGGTTCTTGTTTGCTCTCCCGGATCCCTTGTTTGACGATCCAACTGCGATGGTTTTGGAAGATCGAGAGGGCCATCTATTGAGCGCCCGCATCGCTTCAGACGAGCAATGGCGATTTCCGGCTCGGGACTCGGTCACGTATCGGTTCAGAGAATCCATTATCAACTTTGAGGACCGCCGTTTTTTCAGTCACTTTGGCGTAGATCCTTTGGCCATGGCGCGTGCCATGCGCCAGAATATCAAGGAACGCCGCGTCGTAAGCGGCGGCAGCACGCTCTCGATGCAGGTCATTCGCCTTGCAAGAAAAGGAAAACAACGGACCATAGCCGAGAAGATCATTGAGTGTATTCTGGCCTTTCGGCTGGAGCTACGTTATTCGAAGGAGGAAATCCTGTCTCTTTATGCAGCGCATGCACCGTTTGGAGGCAATGTTGTTGGTTTGGAAGCAGCCTCGTGGCGGTATTTTGGGCGAGCACCTGAACAGTTATCCTGGAGCGAAGCAGCTACACTGGCCGTACTTCCCAATAATCCTGCGTTGGTCCACCCTGGGCGCAACAGAGACGTGCTCAAAGGCAAACGAGACCGTGTACTCAGCAGTCTTTACGAATCGGCGGTCATCGATTCGCTCTCGGCTCATCTCGCTATGCTAGAGCCTTTGCCGGAAGCCCCGAAGCCGTTACCGGATGATGCACCGCACTTGCTTAATCGATTGCAAACAGAAGAACAAGGCCAACAGCGAGTACGAACTACGCTAGAGAAAAACCTTCAAAAAAGTGCCCAAGACATTGTGGATCGCCATCGTGACCGACTCGAAGGGAACGGCATCCACAATGCGGCCGCACTCATTATTGACAATCGAACGGGACAGGTTCAGGCGTACATAGGTAACGTATCAGTAAACAACTTGCAAAAGCACGGCCGTTCCGTTGATATCATAACAGCACCCCGAAGTACGGGCAGCATCTTAAAGCCGTTTCTTTATGCGGCGATGTTAGACGACGGTCAGTTACTTCCTCGCACACTGGTAGCGGACATCCCCACTCGATTCGGCGGATTTGCCCCCGTCAACTTCAACCAGCGGTTTGAAGGTGCACTCCCAGCCGACGAGGCCCTGGCGCGTTCGTTGAACGTTCCAACAGTCCGCATGCTCAGGGATTACAGTGTGCCTCGCTTTCATCATCTGCTGAAAAACCTTGGGATGACAACGCTTACGCAACCGCCCTCCCATTACGGTTTGTCTATTATCCTTGGTGGCAGCGAGGGTACCCTTTGGGATATTGCAAGCATGTATGCAGGCATGGCGTATGAAGTGCGTTCTTCGATTAACCAGGGACTGACATCCTGGCAATCGCCTCGTCTTATTGCAGCGCAGTCAGCCGAGATGCCTGTAGTGCACACGCACGCGTTGAGTACACCGGCTATCTGGCTTACCTTTGAAGCCTTATCGCAGGTTAAGCGGCCCGAGGCAGAGGGACTTTGGGAGTATTTCTCTTCGTCTCGCAAAGTCGCCTGGAAAACGGGGACAAGTTTCGGATTCCGGGATGCCTGGGCTGTTGGTGTCACCCCTCAGTATACCGTAGCCGTCTGGGCTGGGAATGCTGATGGAGAGGGCCGGCCCAATCTCACAGGGGTTACAGCAGCAGCCCCCATACTCTTTGACCTGTTCGACATCCTCGATATCCAAGACACCTGGTTTGCCCAACCGATGCATCGCATGGAGCATATCCAGGTATGTGCACACAGCGGCCACCGTGCAGGTGCTTATTGCCCGAGAAAAGAAATGGCCTGGGTGACTAAAGCAGGCCTGCGGACGCCACCGTGCCCCTATCACAAGGAGATTCATCTTGATCCAAAGAGCGGTAAACGCGTCAATGGTGCTTGTGCATCTCCATTAGAAATGCAACGAGCATCCTGGTTTGTTTTGCCCCCAGCCATGGAGTGGTTTTATAAATCCAAGCAAGGCAGCTACAAGCCATTGCCGGCTTATCGGGAAGACTGCAGAGAGGCCGGCCAGCTTGCAAGCGCCATGGAGTTCATTTACCCTCGCAACAAAATGACGATCCACGTACCTGTTGAGCTTGATGGCTCCATGGGTGCAGCAGTACTCGAAGTAGCACACCGCTCGCCAGACAAGCGCATCCACTGGCACCTTGACGATGAGTACCTGGGAACGACGAGCCATTTTCATCAACTGCAGGTTCGTCCAGCAGAAGGAGAACACAAACTGGTGGTAGTTGACGAGGACGGGCAGCGGGTTGAGCAGGTATTTAGAGTGGCGGTATCCAGATAGCGGCGAGGCCTCAGGTGGGCCGGGTAATTTGGCTTAGTTTGTCGCGTACTTCCTGGAGATCAGGTTCTGTTCCAACCAACCTGGCTGCCTCCAAGGCACCTCCCCAGGACAAGGTTACTCCAGCACCACCGTATCCGTAGTTGTTTACAATGCCGGCCTCGGATACATCCAGCCGAACACCCTGTTTTCTAACAGGACGCAATCCTAGAATAGCTCTCGCGTTATCAATGTTCAGATCCACACCATACAATTGGCTATACAGCTCCTGGTTAACCTCAATGATATAGTCAGGCACTGGAATAGTATTAATATACCTGTATTCAATGCGTTGCTGATCAAAATACGCTTTCAACTGAGCCGTGGGATCCTGTTTCTGATCAATGGGAATGCGCGTCCCCCCGAGTACGACATCGCGAGATCGTGGGTATGAATAGGCCTCTACACCTTCGAACAGATAATTGTACGAAATCGGTGAATGGACAGAAGGATTCATTAATAGACCTTCAACAGGGATACTTACTAAAACCCCAGCCAGGCCTTCCATTGCCCCATCCTCTACGTCTTCGACTAAAGTAGGCCCATGCATGCCCAGGCAATTACAAACCACCTCATATTTTTCAGTTGCATTGGACAAGACATGCCGATCTATCTTTTGCCGAGTCCGTTTAATTTGCAGCCTTTGAATGGATTCTTTTAGCCACTCTTTATAGTCCGGCATCTCAATAAAGTAGATGTCAAACCCAACTCCTTCTACACGTGCGGCACCTTTTCTTCTCGGAGCTTTGAGCCCCCATAAAGAATCGCCTGCAGGCATACGCTCAGCACCTATCCATTCGTAATAGTCTTTCTTCTCAAAAGTGCCTTCCGTGAGCTCCACGTGTTTCTGTTTTCTCACGATATGAGGGAGAGCCTTTGCGAATAGGTCAAATACTATAGCAGACCCCTCATAGAGCTTCTTTGTATCCCCTCCAACACTATGGGGGATCACAGAGGCAGCGGGATAAACGCTTGCAAAAGTTGGATCCACTGAGTGCTCCCATAGGAATTGTTCACTGGCTATTTCAACCTCATAACCAAGTGCGTGGAGCACAATGGCAGTTGATACTCCGATTACTCCTCCCCCCATAATAAGTGCTTTGTTATTTATACCCACGGCCCAAGTAGTTAACGTGTTTGATGTTTGTCCTCCATGAATTTCATCAATAGTGTACAGACCAAATTAAAGTATTTCACTTTTCAGCCTATAACCGTCCAATCAAAACCAACAACTGGTGAACATTCAACAGGACGTGGATTATATATTGTAAAATAGATTGTTGAGCACCATGGTGGATCTGTTGGCGTCGACAGTGTTTATGGCGAAGGGGCTGCATTCTGGATGCTATTCCCGCAGCATGATACGTTTTTAGATAAATTTCAGCACGAATCCGCAATTCACGCATAACCCGACGATTATATATTTGGTATGATAATTGATTAACTTTGATTATCGCTTATTACGTACTCATCTCCCCCAGATTGGGACATCAAATCCAGCTTGAATTACCATGTCTAATGACACCGACAAGATGGGCACATTGCGCCATCAGTTATCCACACTTGACGAATTATTCAAAGAAGTAGCGATTCAATATGAAGCCGCTGCCGCAACGTTAAGGGAAGGACTTCTCCCAGACAGAACTCCAGGATTCCAGTTAGACGCTGCCCGCAAAGTTTTTACGGATACCTTGTCTGTTTTATCAGACGTGGGCGACGCGTATGGACTGGCACCCGTAAGTCAGAATGCCTCTCTTCCATCCGCTTTGAGCTATTTAAACACTGTTCGAGAGGCAAAAGAAGAGTTGGAACGACAACACAAATTGCTTGCAGACGCCCATGTTGTCTTGTCTGAGGCAAAGATGATGGCTCATGTTCAGTTCCCAGAAGAACTGCAAAACGTTCAAAATGAAATTGTAGAGTCTGTCAATAAACTTGACAACATGGACCTGAACGAAGCGCAACTTCTAATCGACGGATCCCATCCGATCTCAAAACTCATTGCGTATACCAGCCATCGGGACTCACTTTCAGATGAAGAATACGATTCATTCCGCGATACCATTGAAGAGACGTTTGGCCGATCCGTACTTCGTGATATTGACAGAGGTCGTATAGTCCTGACTGCCACGGTACCTACAGAGGGAGAACCCGAAGAAATCGACGCTGCCATTGATTCAATTCTCGAAGAAGACGTTGAAGACCAAGAAGATACACAGAATGAGATCATCGATATTGTCGATGAAAGCGAGCCAGAATTCGAACAACCACTCATGAATGGTTCGGCTTTCGAAAATCATAGCCCGGCCGAGGAAGAGACAGAGGAGCCAACTGAAAGCCAGGAAGAAGTGCCTGAAACTGAAGTAATCAACGAAACAGAATTCTTCGACGAAACCATGCACGACGAGCATGAACCGTTCTGGCCTCCTACCTTAGATGAAGATCAGAATAATGGCGTTGAAGAATCACTAAATGGTGAATTTGAAATCGACGAAGATTTCAATCCGGAAGAAGATACCATTACAGGGCGGCTCTCATAATTCGGCGTCCCGACGCGCCCTTTAAAAGAGTCCAAGTATCTTGGCGGCCATTATAAGTACGGCCACGACCAGGACGTATCGTATTACCTTATCTCCGCGCCTCACTGCGAACCGGGCAGCCCAAAATGCACCAAATCCATTGCCGGCTGCCAGGCAGAGGCCTAATACCCAATTTACGTTGCCCGAAAAGGCAAATATGGCAAGAGCTGGAATCATGTAAATCAGTACGATGGTCAGCTTGTGCATATTCGTAAATACGAGATCGATTCGGAGAATATGATACAAGGTCGCCATGATCAAAAAACCAACGCCTAACTGGATGAACCCTCCATAGAAGCCGATAAGCATCATGGCAGGGTACGCCCATTTAGAGGAGATGCCGTCGGGCGTGGTTTCTTTCCCTCCCGAACGAGGGATCAACATGGAAATCACTACGCCAATGAGTACGATGCCGAGGATCTTTTGAAACCATTCATCACTGATCCTTACAGCAACCAGGGCACCGATAATTGCTCCAGGCAGAGTCCATACCGCTAACTTGAGGCTAAGCTGTAACTTGCTCACCTTTTCTCGCCGAAAGGACCAAACCCCCAGCACATTCTGAACCACCAGTGCCACGCGGTTCGTACCGTTTGCCATGGCGCCGTCTAAGCCTAAGAATATGAGCGTTGGTAATGTAAGAGAAGATCCTCCCCCAGCCATCACATTTATCACTCCTGCGGCACATCCCACTCCAAACAAAATCAAAAGTTGTGTAATTTCAGGCATTCAGTTTTCCTTCAATCCTCAGGATAAAACATCGCATGTTCAGCAGCCATTGAAGCGAGCCGCTCACACGGTTTAAATCGAGCTCCGTACGTAGAAACGAGCCTCTCCATTTCGTTCACGACCGTCCCTACTCCTTGTTGATCGATGTAGGAAAACGGGCCTCCGGTAAATGGCAAAAAACCAATCCCCAATACGGCACCTAGATCACCATCTTGAGGGCTACGAAGGATCCCTTCATCCAGGCATCGCACGGCTTCATTCAGTAGCAGCAGCAGTCCTCTCTTCTGTATATCATCAACGGGCAATGTGCCTTTACCAGCGCCTTTAAAAAAACCATAGGCTGCGGAATCAGGCTCCTTTTTCTTCCTTTTTCCGTCCCCGTATTCGTAAAATACTTTTTTGTTTTTCTTTCCAAGCCGGCCAGACTCAACCATCTTAACCACGCCCTGGTGCACAACAAACCCTTCTCTATTCCCCACAATGGTTTCCATACTGCCGGCAGTGTGCGCAGCGATGTCCAAGCCAACCTCGTCGAATAAGGTAAGGGGTCCAATGGGGAATCCAAGATCTAGAAAGGCCTTGTCAACCGCTTCAATTTCAACCCCTTCATCCAACAGCAAAAGAGCTTCATTCATATAAGGAGCGAGAATCCGGTTCACATAAAACCCTGGGCTGTTCTTAACAACAATGCAGGTTTTACCTTGCCGTAAACCGAGATCAAGACACTTCTGGGTGACCCATTCCTCAGTATGAGGCGTTGTAACGATCTCGAGGAGTGGCATCTTGGATACCGGGGAGAAATAATGCATGCCAATGATGCGCCCTGGGTGTTTGGCATGCTCGGCCATCTCTGTAACAGACAACGAAGACGTATTGGATGCTATGATCGTTTTTTCGTCAACCACAGCTTCTAATTCATCGATGATCTTCTTTTTCACATCCATCCGCTCAACGACAGCCTCTATCACAAGGTCAACGTGATCAAAATGATCGTAGTCCACCTGCCCCCTGAGGCGTTCGATCATTTCTTCACTCTCAATCTTCGAGATGGAACGATATCTCACCTTTTTTTTGATCCCCTTCCAGATCTGCCTTCTCGCATGAACGAGTGCTTCTTCGCTTATATCCTTCAGTATTACATCAACGCCTTTTGCAATGCTCACTTCAGCAATCCCCCCTCCCATCAGGCCCGCTCCCAGTACCGCCATGCGACCTATTCCTTCTTCGCTTTTGGTGCCTGTTTTTTTATTGTCGGTCATTTTGAAAAACAATGACCGAAGGGCAGCACTTTCATTGGTTAGCATGAGCGACTCAAACAGCTCTAATTCCTTCTCATACCCCGCTTTTATTCCTTTTGAGTACCCCGTTTCCACACAATCGATAATTGCCGGGATGGCCGGGTAGTTTCCCCTCGACTTCCCCCCGGCGCGTTTACGCGCCTGGTTAAACAAAACAGAACGGCCTACTGGTGTGTCTTCGAGAGCACGATTAAACAATGACTTTGATTGTTTCTTTGAAGGATTGTTTTTGAGTAAACGTTGAGCAGTAATTAGAGCGGCCTGTAACAACTTGTTTTTATCCGTCAATGCATCGACCAATCCCATTTTTTTGGCCTGGTACGCATAGATATTTTTTCCGGTGAGCATCATATCGAGTGCTCGTTGAATTCCAACCGTTCGAGGTAGCCGCTGGGTACCTCCACCTCCAGGTAATAATCCCAATTGGACTTCAGGAAGTGCGAATCGAGTAGCAGGATCAGAGGATGCTATTCGAGCATGGCAGGCTAAACTGAGTTCAGTTCCCAGCCCCATACAAGCACCGTGAACCGCAGCAACAACCGGTTTACTGCTCTTTTCCAGGCGCGCCAGGGCGTTATGACCCTGCTCTTGAAACGGACGGAAATCCCCTTTTTCTTTTATCGCAAAGGACTTGATATCGGCCCCGGCAATGAAATTCGACTTCCGGCTTATGAGGACCCCTGCTCGGATTGCATCGTTTTCCTCAAACTCTCGAAATGCCTCATCCAAAAGCTGAATGATAGCTGGGGAAACGATGTTCTGAGACTCGTGCTTATGATCCAGCCATAGTATAGCTATACCATCTCGAACCTCTACCGTTAAAAAATCTTCCTGAGCAAACATAGGTGGAGTCAAGTTATCAGGCATCATAACGTTTAAGTATCATAGCGTGGCCATGGGCTCCTGCAGCGCAGGAAGCCAGCAAACCATACGTTCCATTCTCTTCAAGGAGCCTGTTTGCCGTGGTGGTTACAATACGTGCTCCGGTAGCCCCGAAGGGATGCCCAATAGAGAGCGAACCGCCCCATCGATTCAGTTTGTCCCTATCAATTTCCCCGACTGCACCCTCCCATCCAAGGTACTCTTTCGAAAAAGAATCCGAAGCGAGAGCAGCGATATTTGAAAGCACTTGTCCGGCAAACGCTTCGTGAAATTCGATCACGTCAAAATCAGCCAGAGACATCCCCTTCTTCTTGAGGAGTGAAGCAGTCGCATAAGCGGGGCCCAAAAGGAGTTCCTCTTTGACATCCTGCCCAGTAAATACAAAATCAATAATTTCAGCCTTAGGTGTCAGCCCTAAATCCAATGCTTTTTCTTCAGCCATAATCAAAGAGACGGCTGCACCATCGGTTAAAAAAGAAGAGTTGGCAGCAGTGAGGGTACCAAACGTGCGATCGAAGGCCGGCTTTAATCGTTTGGTTTTTTCGGTGCTGGTATCAGGACGAATACCATTGTCCTTTTTCAGACTGTTAAATTTGGGAGGGAACGACACGTCTACCACTTCTTGATCCAAATGACCGGCTTCAAAAGCAGCATGTGCCGTATGATGGGAACGAACGGCAAACGCGTCTTGCGCTTCTCGGCTAATCTCGAAGCGAGCCGCCATAATGTCACAGTCCTGCCCCATCACTCGTTTTGTGCTGTACTCCGCGACCTTAGGACGTTCAGGGAAAAAATCAGGAGGGCGCAAAGAGAACAGAAAACCAAGATAATCGCCAGGCCCTTTGAGTTTTTGAGCCTTAAACAGCTTCTTCCTCATCGCCTTTCGAAATTGAATAGGCGCGTCTGAGATACTGTCAACTCCCCCAGCAACAACGGCATCTGCCCGGCCAGAAGCAATCTCAAGATAAGCATCAGAGATGGCCCTATTAGCAGAAATGCATGCTTGAGAAACCGTTCGGCAGGGCACATGTGAAGGAATGCCAGCAGCTAATGCAGATTCCCGTGCAACATTGGGAGTGAGAATATTTGAGACCACGTTCCCCATAATGACGTGATCAATCTCCTCTACAGGGATACCAGTTTGCGTCAGCAGGCCTTTAATGGCAAAATGGCCTAATTGATAGGACATCAAATCCATGTAGGCCGAACCAGATCGCATAAAAGGGGTACGGCAGCCGTCAACAACAACGACCTTACGTAGTGATGACTTCATAAAACAAGAGTTCAAATTGCGCTCACAACCTACAACTCTTACTTCTTCAAATCCACCATTAACCGTTCTTTCAACAATTTCGACCGTTCACGGCTTGCGATCACTTCGTGGTTTCCAGACAAGACCAGTTTGTACCGCCCACTAAACCAAGGAATCATCTCATGGATGTGATCAATCTTAACAATTGCAGAGCGGTGGATACGCATGAACGCTTTAGGGTCCAGATGGTCTTCCAATTGCTCTAGCGTATAATTTACGATGTGCTGCCGGATGCGAGGCTTTGGAGAGTCTCCTTGATCTGTCAGGATACAAAGGCGGGTAATCCCATCATTGATTTCTGCAGACACGAGTCGTTCTACTGGGACGACAAGGATACGATCACGATAGGGAATCGAAATCTGCTGCATGTAGCGAACGCGACCACCCTTCGTTTTTTTCTTGGGCTCCTCTTCATCCGGCTGGTTTTCCAACCAGTCCAATAACTTGTTTAAACGGGTGTCATCAGAGGCGCCGGATGCTTGTTTCCATTGCTCAGCTCGTTCAATCGATTCAACAAGCCGCTTTTTCTGGATAGGTTTAAGCAGATAGTCAACCGCATTTGCCTCAAAGGCTTTAAGTGCGTAACTGTCGTAAGCGGTTGTAAAAACAACAATGGGTTTATCCTGGTCACCAAGGCGCTTTAATACCCCAAACCCATCAACTTCAGGCATCCTGATGTCAAGGAATAACAGGTCCACTTTGTTTTTCTCAATGAAGTCCAGTGCTTCAACGCCATCGCCGGCTTCACCTACTACCTCAATTCGCCCTTCGGCTTGCAAAGGTTTTAGCATTTTCTTCAGACGGGCGCGAGCGGGTGGTTCGTCATCAACAACAAGAATATGGAGCATAATGCCGTTAACTAATTAAACATCAAATACTATCTAGGGCTTCAGTGCTTGACACTGCATCGTATTCACTTAATGCCCTTTCTTTTGGAAACCAGATACGCACTTCAGTTCCATTGTCAGGGTGGCTGATGATTTTTAGCAGGTCATCACGTTTATACAGCTTTTCCATGCGTGTAGCAATATTACGTAAACCGATCCCAAAGAAACTAGTGTCTTCCTGGCCATCAAATAACTGAGGAATACCTACTCCTGAATCCCAAATACACACTTCAACCATGCCTTGTTCTATTGAACGCCCGATTATCTTCAGCGTGCCCACCCCTCGTTTCTTCTCAATACCATGCTTAATGGCGTTTTCAACAAGGGTTTGAATTACAAAAGCGGGTACAGGCTGCAGCCTGGCGGGTGGAGACAATGACTGTTCAACCTTTAAATTTTCACCAAAACGGGCTTGTTCGATACCTAAATAATGATTGACGAGTTCCAATTCCTCTTCCAGGGTTACGAAGGTTTGGCTCCCTGTATTTAGAATATGACGGAAAATAGCGGCCAGGTGTTGCACAACCTCTTCGGCATCGTCAGGCCGTTCTTCAATGAGAGAGATAATGGTGTTGAGCGCGTTAAACAAAAAATGAGGATTGATCTGGGCCCGTAACGCCTTAAGCTCTGCTTCGGCTGTGACCTTAATCAGCGCTTTTTCACGCTCAACAAGCATAAGCCGTTCGATCGCCAAAACAAGCTGCCCGCTTAGCCCACGCATGATATCCAGGTCGCTCAGATTGTAGGGTGTCCTCCGTTTTTTCTTAGGCCCAAATGCGAGGAGTGCATCCAGTTGGTCATCAATAATAATGGGCACAAGCAGTACAACATTTCTTTTTTTGAGCGCTGCTTCCACATTGTACGAAAGGTCGCTCTCATTTAATTCCGGGACAATCGACCAAATATGCCCATCCACTTCCACCTCTCTCCAAAATCCCGAAACAACACGTTCTGTCAGATAAGGAGCCTGGGGATTATAGGCTCCTGAAATCCAGGAAGAAGCGCTATCCGTTGGCCGTATAAAAAACATGACAGAACTCGCCCCGAAGGATTCGCCAACAACTGAAACCGTGTTTTGGGCCAACGAAGCTAGATTTGTAATCTGCCCCATTTGCTCCTGGAACCGGCTCAACCGTTGACGAAGTAGCTGCCTGTCTGTCAAAAAGAATCGTTCCGTATATACCCGCATTCGCCGTCCTATTCGTTCAAATAGAATTAGAAGCAGAACAACAAAGACCCCAGCGACCAACTTTCGGGAAACGAAAAAGCCATCGACATACCGTTCCAACAAGCCCAAACCACCAATAAACGTAAAGAAGATCAGTCCGAGGATAGTCAGATAGACCAGAGCACGAGAAAGGACCTGATCCATCTTGCCTTGCTGCAACGTTGCAAAAGACACTAGAATGATCGGTGCTAAAGACAATAACTGCGCGCATACGATTAACCAGCCGGCAGTCATGCCTGGGCTTGATCCAAGCAAGGGTAAATCTTCTCTCACCAACAGCGCCATTAGAAGAGCAGCTACTAACGTAATGGCACTTCCCGTCCTATTCCACCCACCTACCTGCGCGTCAGCTTCTTCAGGACTGATTACATACAGAGAAAACACCAGCGCTGCAGCTACAGCAACGTAACAGCATGCATAAAACAAGATCGGTGCGATCAAAAAGCGTAATGTAAAGGGCCCTACTTCTCCCTGCAATGCACTCAGCGTAGCAAGGGCCCCTAACACAACTACAGGCAAATAGATGATGTATCTTATCCTGCCCAGCCGGCCCAGCCCGATGAGGTGAGTATCTCCCAGCACCTTTCGGAGTAACAGAGCCGGAAATCCAATCCAACCCACTACGCTGATAAAGGTGAGGCCATGAAACAGTGTTGCGTACATAGACCCAACATCTCCAGGCGGCGCTACCCCTTCGACCAGCAGCATGCGCGTCCAGTTACCAAAAATCCATAACGACGAAGCCAGCACCAGAAGCAACGAATACCTCGCTCTCGACGGACGCCGGCTCCGTACAGCCACTGGTACGATAATCAATAATCCGAGTACGTGGAAAAAGGCTGCCAGCGTAAAGCCCCATATAGAGAACCGCCATAGCGACTCTGAGAACGGATACAAGAAGGTAGGATAGCGAGTAAACGTCACATTAAACGTAACGGCGTCACGCTCTTCTCCTCGCAATACGATAAAGGAATGTTGGCTGCCTGGGGAGATCCCATCGATGGCCTCTCTCAGCTCTTCAACATTAAAATACTGCTGATTATCTAGAGAAAAGAACACATCGCCTTTTTTCAAGCCGGCTTTGCTGGCCGGGCCAGCAGGCAATACGTAAACAGCTTCGATCGGTCCATCAGAGTCATCCCAAAAAACCCAATCAAACCCCCTTTCTGACACATCAATAGGATCTGGAGGCACTATTCGCGCATACTCGTACCATTCAAACAATACCTGCCCAATAGGCTGCAGCACAATAAATGGCAGCACGATGACAACAATGGGCGCTATCTGAATGAATCTTTTCATAGTCTATATATTACACAACAAAAGCCTCTTTTATTCCAACCCGTATATACTTTTTATGGCCGCATTGATTGATACTCACGCACACATCTATGTAAAAAAATTTGACTCCGACCGATCTGATATGTTACAGCGGGCTGTAGATAACGGGATTGGAACGATTATAATGCCAGCCATCGACGTAGCCTCTATCCATAGTGCCATTGCTCTATGCCAGCAGCATCCCAACCTTTTTGCAATGGCAGCTCTACACCCTAGTGAAACTAAAGAAGCTACACCTGAAGATTTTAAAAGCGTTGTCGAATTATGCAATGACGAGCATGTTATAGCAGTGGGTGAAAGCGGTCTTGATTATTACTGGGATCGTTCGTTTGACCAACAACAGATCGACTATTTCCGCTTACATATCAATCTCGCTATCGAAACCGATCTCCCTCTAATCCTGCATATGCGAGATAAACAAGGAAGGGATGAGGTTCATAGGGATATGGTTCAGATCTTGAAAGAAGAACGTGCAAAAAGCGATTTCCCCGATCGATTGAGGGGCATCTTTCATTGCTTCGGTGGCCCTGAATGGTTGATCCAAGAAGCGATGGATCTTCAATTTTTACTGGGTATTGGCGGCACTGTTACATTTAAAAATAGTGGAGTTGCTGAACTGGTCGCTAATATCCCTCTTTCTCACATCGTTTTAGAAACCGATGCCCCCTATTTAGCACCGGTACCATTCAGGGGAAAGCGCAATGAGCCTGCGTATGTCAGATATGTTGCGGAGAAAGTAGCAGAAGTGCATAATCTCGAGGTAAACCAGGTGATTGATCAAACTACACAGAACGCACGAGCACTCTTTCAACTGCCCTAGGTTAGATAGTCCTGGAAAGGGAAAAGCCCTGCCTCCCAAAGTGGGCGACAGGGCTTTAATAAAAGACGACACAGGTATGTGTGAATTATTTATCCTCTTCTTCGTCGACTACTTCATAGTCAACATCCTTCACATCTTCCTCTTCTCCATCGGCCGATGCCGTTGCTTCCCCATTAGTAGCATCCGCTTCACCTGAAGCCTGTGCTGCAGCTTCCTGGTACGCTTTCTGGAGATCTTCCTGAGCAGCGCCCCATGCATCGTTAAGTTGCTGTAGTGCAGACTCAAGTTCAACAGTGTTGTTGCTGTTGTGAACGTCTTTCAAGCGGCCCAACGCAGATTCAATGTGCGCTCTCTTATCAGGATCGATCTTATCCCCATACTCTTTCAAGTTCTTCTCTGTGGTATAGATCAGGGCGCTTGCTTCATTCGACTTTTCAGCTTCCTCTCGGCGCTTCTTGTCATCGGCAGCGTGTTCGCGCGCTTCCGTTCGCATTTTTTCAATTTCATCCTGGCTCAACCCGCTTGACGCTTCGATACGAATCGACTGTTCTTTACCCGTTGCTTTATCCTTGGCTCCTACATTAAGAATGCCATCCGCATCAATATCAAAGGTCACCTCGATTTGAGGGACACCGCGTGGCATTGGAGGAATCCCGTCGAGGTGGAAGCGACCAATCGTTCGGTTACCACTGGCAATTTCGCGATCCCCTTGAAGAACATGAATTTCTACCGAAGGCTGGCTATCTGAGGCCGTAGAGAACACTTCGCTTTTTCGCGTAGGAATGGTAGTATTCGCCGGGATCAAGGTCGTCATTACACCACCGAGGGTTTCGATACCCAGATTCAGCGGAGTAACGTCCAGCAATAGAACGTCGCTAACATCGCCTGAGAGAACACCACCCTGTACGGCTGCACCAAGCGCAACCACTTCGTCAGGGTTAACAGAGCGATTTGGCTTTTTGCCAAAGAACTCCTCTACCACTTTTTGAACGCGAGGCATTCGAGTAGAGCCACCAACCATGATGACTTCATCCACTTCCGTTTTAGAAAGCCCTGCATCCTTGAGGGCATTTTGCATAGGAGGGATTGTACGGTCGACCAAATCTTCTACCAACTGCTCAAACTTAGAGCGAGTCAGATCCAGGTTAAGGTGCTTTGGTCCTTCCTGGGTTGCCGTGATAAATGGAAGGTTAATCGTTGTGCTTGCCGCACTCGAGAGTTCGATCTTTGCTTTCTCAGCAGCTTCTTTGAGGCGCTGGAGTGCCATTGGATCCTGGCGCAGATCAATGCCCTCGTTGTTTTTGAACTCGTCAGCGATATGATCGATGAGGCGCTGGTCAAAATCATCACCACCCAGGTGCGTATCACCGTTGGTAGCCTTGACTTCAAATACACCATCTCCTAGCTCAAGAATGGAGATGTCATACGTACCACCACCCAGGTCATACACAGCAATGGTGCGATCGGTATCTTTCTTATCCAGTCCATAAGCCAATGCGGCGGCGGTTGGCTCATTGATAATTCTACGCACTTTTAGGCCGGCGATTTCACCAGCTTCTTTAGTCGCTTTACGCTGTGCATCGTTAAAATAAGCAGGTACTGTAATTACTGCTTCACTGACGCGCTCTCCTAGATAATCTTCAGCGGTTTGCTTCAGCTTCTGAAGGACTGTAGCTGAAATTTCCTGAGGCGTATATACTTTATCGAGAACGTTCACCCGAGCAGTACCACCGTCTCCTTTGACAACGTCATAAGGGACCGTCTTCATCTCCTCAGAAACCTCATTGTACATACGGCCCATAAAACGCTTTATGGAAAAGATCGTATTTGTTGGATTCGTGATTGCCTGTCGTTTTGCGGGCGCTCCAACGAGCCTTTCTCCATCTTGTTTGTAAGCAACCACAGAGGGAGTAGTGCGAGCCCCTTCGGTATTCGTGATAACTACAGGCTCTCCACCTTCCATAACGGCCACAACGGAGTTCGTGGTGCCCAGATCAATTCCTATAATTTTTCCCATGTTCGTCTTTTAACTGCTTTACTATGATTTTATGTGAAATATTGTCTGCTTTTCCAGAGCTTATTTATTGGATTTGCTTAATCAAGAACAATGCCATTGAAAAATATGCGACACATTGTCAGGAAATCAGAATGATCAGCACCTAAGATTCGTCTTTATGGCGTACTTTAACGCTTTCAACCGCCCTGGATTCGTTTTTTCTCATGAAATGCCTGCATACGTGAAACCATGCAAGAATAGTCATGTTAGGATTCGTTACGAAACCACTACCTGATTTTGGAGAGTGCATCGACAATGAGTGTTGCAAACATACTGACTATAAGCCGTATCGTTTTTACCCCAGTCATCATTTATTTACTATTCTCCAATACGTTCAGTGGTCACCTCTGGGCACTGCTTTTATTCATCATAGCCTCAATCACTGACTACCTGGATGGTAAAGTAGCGCGATCCTTTGAAGCCCCCTCCCGGCTAGGCACCTTCTTAGACCCTTTGGCTGACAAGATTTTGGTCATTGGTACGTTCATTGGACTTGGGTTATTGATACCAGAAATCGTTCCGTGGTGGGCCATTGCACTCATTCTTGCCCGAGACCTCTTTATCACGGCGCTCCGAATCTGGCATGAATCACACCAGAGAAGCTTAAAAACTTTTTTTATAGCCAAAGCCAAAACGTCCGTTCAACTTACGTTCTTAATCGGAATATTGGTGCTTCTCACAGGGTCAAAAGCGTCTGGCATCGTCAGGGAATTATCTGACAACATTCTTGGGAGTTCATTTCCCTGGATATTTATGATTTTTGTAGTGAGCTTCACAGTATTGACGGGGCTGGTGTATGTATTTTCTAGAAATGCTGTTACGCCTGCCTCGCAACCCTAAATCCATCGCATCCGCCTATGCCCTCTTTACCAGAATCAGTGGCCTCAACCCTGCTGTCTATAGGTGCTGTTTCACTCAATCCACAACATCCGTATACGTGGGCTTCGGGTTTGAAGTCGCCCGTATATTGTGATAACAGGCTGTTAATGGGATATCCTGAGAAGCGTGAAACCATCATTCAGGGATTTCAGGACCTCATGAAAGCAAACAGCATAAAGCCTGACCTTATAGCCGGCACAGCTACAGCAGGAATCCCCCATGCTTCATGGCTTGCTCACCAGGTTAAGCTCCCGATGGTTTATGTGCGATCCAAAGCGAAAGAGCATGGCAGAAAAAACCAGATCGAAGGCTCTATTGAAGCAGGGCAATCAGCCGTCATTATAGAAGATCTCATTTCCACGGGTAAATCTTCAATCGCTGCCGTTAGAGCAGTCGTTGAAGCCGGAGCCAAAGTAGATGCTGTGCTTGCCATTTTTTCTTACGGGTTTGACTTGGCGGCGGATGCTTTTGAGTCGGCGAGCGTTCCCCATTTTGTACTTACAACCTTTGATACCCTTCTCCAGGTAGCCATTAAAGAAGGACGGCTGGCACCTGATGATCTAGAAACCTTACAATCCTGGCGAGCTGACCCACAGGCCTGGTCAGATACATTCAGCAAAAAATAATATGAACGTTCACATTATCACGATTGGGGACGAGTTACTCATCGGCCAGGTCATCAATACAAATGCGTCCTGGATTGGCGAGCAAATGATCCTTCACGGCGCTCATGTTGTCCGAACTGTCACACTGCCTGATGACCAGGTATTGATTCAAAAAGAACTTCACCACTCCTCAACCCATGCTGACCTTGTCATTGTTACAGGAGGCCTGGGGCCTACACACGATGATGTGACTCGTGATGCTGTAGGATCTTTTCTAGATGCCCCTCTCTACCTCGACGAAACGGTGCTCCAGGCAATACAGCAACGGTTCAAGAAGTACAACCGGCCGATGCCGGAGCGTAACAAAGTGCAAGCCATGGTCCCAGAGGGATGCGAAATCCTGCATAACGCTTACGGCACTGCTCCAGGCCTTTGGTACGAAAATGCATCGTATTCATTGTGTGTCCTCCCCGGAGTTCCGCATGAAATGAAAGGTTTAATACAGACCTATTTGTTGCCACGGATAAAAAAAGATGACCGCATAAAACCCGTAGCACAACGCACCCTGCATACATTAGGTATCGGTGAGTCCCATTTACAAGAACTCCTCGGTGAGACGAAGAGTTGGCTACCAGAAGAATACAAACTTGCTTATTTACCTGGCCTGGGTGGTGTGCGACTGCGAATCACGACATCCGGGACGGACTATGAGGATGCAATCATACGCCTCAGGTCAATTGAACAGCTCATCCGAGATAAGGTAGGGCATCACATATTCGGAACAGACAAAGATATTCTGGAAGCTAAAATTGGAGACTTGCTTAAAGAATCGGACCTGACGATATCAACAGCAGAAAGTTGTACAGGAGGCCTAATTGGAGATCGGATAACAAATATCAGTGGATCTTCTCGTTATTTCAAAGGAGGCATTATTGCTTATTGCAATCAAGTTAAACAAGAGCTTCTAAATGTGGACGAAGCGATCATTGCCCAGCATGGAGCGGTAAGCAAACAAGTGGCAGTGCAAATGGCTCAAGGGGTTCGAGAACAGTTAAAGACAGATATAGGAATATCCGCAACAGGCATAATGGGCCCATCTGGAGGCACACCAGATAAACCAGTAGGGACGGTATGGATTGGCTATGCAGACGGGGAATCCCAATTTGCTGAGCGGATTCTCATCCAGAAAGACCGGAGAATCAATAAGAAGTACACAGTGATGGCTGCATTACGAATTCTTTGGCGAAAATTGAAGAAACGGTCCCTACAGAAAACCTGATCCTCAGTGACTGTTTTTTCCTAAATGTTTATTCAAGGTTCGCCCTATTAATTTAAGTGTCTGTATTATAGATTCATTCGTATAGAATCTTGTCTAAGATCCACCTTTTATGGCATACAGGCGGCACGAGCGGATGAACAATTTGAATATATGTATGTTATATGTTATACTATATGCACGTGATTACAGAAAAATATCAACCAGGGTATGACACAAGGATGACATCCGCCCTACCTAGCTTATAGCGTGATTCTTAACAAACGTAACTGTTTGCAACATAAACTCTTTGAAAACACAGTCTACAACATGGACAATTCTCCCAAGCAAAAGGCCCTTGATCTTGCCCTAAAACAGATCGAAAAGCAATTTGGCAAAGGCTCAATCATGCGCCTTGGCGATGCTCCTCTCGTAAAAGTAGAATCGATTCCAACCGGCTCTCTGGTTCTGGATGCAGCACTCGGTGTACGTGGGGTTCCCCGTGGCCGTATTGTTGAGATATATGGTCCAGAATCTTCAGGTAAAACGACGCTAGCGACTCATATTTTGGCTGAAGCGCAAAAAATGGGCGGTACTTGTGCGTTTATAGACGCTGAACATGCCTTTGACGCAACCTATGCAGG
>JAHQVL010000243.1 GCA_019634345.1 Rhodothermaceae bacterium | reverse complement strand
GTTTCAGGTTTCAGGTTTATGGGTTCTGATGAGTGGGCTCATACTTTTTGGGCTTTTTGGGGCTGGAGGGTTGTCTTATGATACACTTATGGGGGTTAATCCTTGCCCTATGGCTCTGGTAATCAGGGCTTGTTACCTGGTTTTCTTTGCTTATCTGGTGATGGGGAGTGCTCAATTCATAAGAGGAGGCGGAGTGTCACGAATCTTGTTTTGGATAGGTTGGATACTTGCGTTCGGATTTGCAGCATTCGGATCGTCTGCTGAAATAATTCAGGACGATGTGTGTCCCATAGTACAGACGGCTGGATTGAATATACCGATGTGCTATATATCACTCGCCTTATGTATCGCGATTGCCGGCCTATACGTGATCGTACAACATAGACCATCCCGCTAGAGTTTTGCCAAAACATCCACTCGCACGCACCGCTATTGTCATCGCTGTTTTAGTCGTATTGTTTTTTGTTGGCCGCAAGGTGCTGGAATACACCGTGCAGGGCGCACCGCCTGAGCAGGGGCAGACAGACATGCGATTCCGAGAAGTCCCCACAGATTTTACCCATACCTCAGATTTTGAAGCAGCATTGCCCTTCATGGCCCTGGCTGCGATAGATGTGAATGCGGACGGTGTCGATGAAATATTTGCAGGTGGCGGCATCGGCCAGCAAGATGCGTTGTTGCGTTTTGAAGGAAATGAACTCCACCTGGTTGACTATGAGTCCGGCATCGAAAAAGATGCCCAGGATCCAACGTATGGGGCTGTATCCATCGACGCAACGGCCGATGGCCTACCTGATCTTTTTGTAGCGCGCTATACAGGAGTCTATTTTTACGAAAATACGGGGAATGGATTCGTCGGCAGCCAGCTAGATATTCCAATTGATTCGGTTTCGATGCCACTCTCTATTGCAGCAGCTGATTTGAATCAGGATGGCGCCGTTGACCTGTACTTGTCGAATTACATAAAGCCGGAGTATGTGGAGGGGGAGACGATTTTCAACGACCCGAATTATGGTGGCGCCAACATGTTATTGTTGAACAATGGAGACAACACGTTTTCGGATATTACGGAGCAAGCGGGTATTTATCATCGGCATAACAGCTTTGTATCCGTGTTTGTGGATTTGAACGAAGATGCGCACAGTGATCTTGTTGTCGCTCACGATACGGGAGTCCCTTCAATTTATAGAAACAATGGGGACCTTACCTTCACGGAGATGGAGCTACCGGTTACTTATAGCTATCCTATGGGCATTGCGGTAGGGGATTACAACAGCGACGGACAGTTGGATTTGTACTTCAGCAATGTGGGCAATACGCTTCCCGAGGCCATGTTGCGAGGGGATTTAACCGAGGATCAGAGCCTTAATACCGATTATATCCTGCTCGAAAATAAAGGGAATCTGATGTTTGAGGATGTTGCAAGTGATCGCAATGCGGCTGTATATGGGTTTGGATGGGGAGTGGTCGCGTACGATTTTAACCACGATACCCACCAGGATTTTTTAGTCGCTCAAAACTACATCCGTTTTCCAGGTGTTCGGATTCCAGGACTGTTTGAGCTCTATCCTGGTCGGCTTCTCCAACAAGACGGCGACGGCACGTTTAAGCCCGTGGAAGAAATGGCAGGACTCAGCAATCAGTTCTTTGGTGTGAACATGGTCATTACCGATTTTAATCAGGATGGATGGCCCGATGTTGTTTTGGGTAACCTGGATAGCAAACTGCGCGCGTTTGTGCAGGAGCCAGGATCAAACAATTGGCTGAAAGTCCGAGTACCCGATGAGCCCGCTTCAGTGGGTGCGGTGATTGAATTGGAATTGGCCTCTGGACAGTCCTACGTACAACAATATTATACGAGTGAAGGACTTGGGTCGGATCAAGGAAACGAGGTCTTTTTTGGCCTGGGTGAGGAGACTGAAGTAACAGAAGTGAGCGTTCGTTTTCAAAATGGAGTATTAAAGACGTATCCAGCACCTGAAGTGAACTCCTTGATTGAAACAAGCGCAGCCGATGAATGAGAAAACGGTAGATAAAAGCACACGGCGGATGTTAATGCTCACAGGGTGGGCTGGGTTAATAGGAGCAGTTGCCGTCGGAGCCGGTGAGTTTATCTTACAGTTTTCTGCTGAGGGAGGGTATGAGGCGGCTGACTACGGGTACTTTGCCCGCGTCTCAGAATCCCGCTTGCGGATAGGTCACTTCCTCAGTGTACTGGCCGCCCCGTTGTACGTGGTGGGCTATTGGCACCTGGGGCAAATGTTTATTCGAGGGGGGAGTACACTGAGTGGCTGGGTGATTACCCTCATCGGTGGGTATTCGTTTATCGTAGGAACTGCGTGGCTGGGAGGCAGGGTGTATTTGGCCCTGACTGTACATGAGATTGCAGACTCGGCATACGATCTCAAGCCACGCATGCTAGCACTTCTTGACGCCTTTTCTCAGCATAATGAACCCCTTGTCGATGCATTGCGAGGGGCCATGATGGTTGTCTCCGTCTTATGGGTCATGCGGATATGGGGAGGGCATACGCTGTATCCTCGTTGGATGGCTTATTTCAGTCCCATCGTATTGTTGGCTGTCATCTTTGTGATCTATTTCTTTGTCTGGCCCGCCCTGGGTGCCTGGCTGCTGCCGGCTGCGATGAATGTGGTGCACGCAGTGGTGTTTGGCCTGTCGCTGTGGGTGGTGTATAGGGGATTGAATGAGCGTTAGTCTATATTGATACTTATTTCAATGTCATCCCGACCTTGTGGAGGGATCTGCCTTATATGCATTGCACTAAGAAGCAGTCAAGCCGGTTGTTAGGGCAGATCCCTCGATCGCTACGCTCCAACGGGATGACAAGAGTGAGGGGGCAAGTATCTCCAATTTTGACCCATTTAAGCCACTTCTAAAAAATATTTCGCCAAACCCCTTGACAAATACGTAGCGTTACGTATATTAAGTACGTAGCGATACGTATTTTATTGTTTAAAGGTGTAATTCATGTCAGAAACCCCTGATCTACCAAAGCCATCGGATGGCGAATTAGAGATCTTGCACGAATTGTGGAGCCGCGGGCCCTTAACGGTGCGCGAAGTTCATGAGGCGTTGAGCAAGAAACAAAAAATGGGATATACCACGATCCTGAAGATGATGCAGATCATGTATGCGAAAGGCCTGGTTATCCGGGATGATTCCTCGCGCGCTCATATTTACGAAGCTGCGATAGAGGAAGAGGTAGTCCAGGATAAAATGGTCAGAAAGTTATTGGATCGGGTGTTTAAAGGCTCAGCCGAGCAACTGATATTACGCGCCCTTTCTGTAAAACGAAGTACGCCTGAGGAGCTTGATGAGATACGAAAAATCCTTGATAGCCTTGAGAACGACTCATGAATGAACTCTTTTCATATACTGAACATCCACTCTTTGATGTTATTGGTTCTGCGCTTCTTCAGTTCATCTGGCAGGGCGCACTTATTGCCATCCTATTGGCACTATTTCTTATTCTCACAAAAAAGACATCTCCAAATGTAAGGCACTTCGTCTCCTGGTTGGCACTGGGTGTAATGGTTGCTTTACCAGCAATTTCGATCTGGCAGGCAGCTCCCGAAGCGATGCATATTGCTGAAAGAAATGAGCTTCGATCTGTTTTGATCGACCAGTTTCATCTTCTAGATAACGAGGGCGTTGTAGCGCGTAATGGGGCATCAAGTCTTGAGAAGATTCCAGCAGAAGCCGAATTTGTTGCACCGAGCAAAGCCGAAGAATCAGGGTTCAGCTGGGCATGGTTTCCCGATGCAAAGCATTACTTTGCTTTATTCTGGCTCATTGGTGTGATGGTTATGTCCTTGCGTTTAGCGGGAGGGTGTTGGTGGATACACCGATTAAAAGGCAGTCTAAGCCACCCAGTGCCTGACGAATTGCACCAGACGTTTAAGCGGCTCATCGAGCGGGCAGGGATTCGACAGCATGTGCTGATCAAGCAAACTACTAGTGTAGCAAGTGCCATGCTTATCGGTTGGTTAAAGCCAGCGGTTTTATTGCCCATGAGTGTCGTATCCGAGATGTCAACCGATCACATCGAGGCGATTATGGCCCACGAATTGGCGCATGTCAAAAGGTATGATTATCTGTTCGCTGGTTTACAGGCCTTCATTGAAACGGTATTGTTCTACCACCCGGCAGTCTGGTGGGTATCCAGACAGATCCGTATAGAACGTGAGCATTGTTGTGATGATCTGGCTGTTCGCATCTTAGACGACAGGGCACGATATGCACGCGCTTTATATGAATTAGAGCATAAGAGAACCGGGTTGCAACGTTTGGCACTGTCTATTCACGACGGCAGCTTATTGGAACGCATTCGAAGAGTAGCAGCGGGTTCAGGCAAAAACCAGCAGTCTAGAAGGATGCGCCCTTCATTGAGCAGTATACTAGTAGCATTCGTGCTTGGCACAAGCCTGATGCTGGGGTCATGCACAGACTTTCAAGTTGAGTCTGAAAACCCTGTAGCAATTGGAGAAGGGTATGAAATTCCTCCAGCCCTCGAATCGATGGTGGCTAATGGCAATCGGGATGGTATTGTTGAGTTCTTGCACGAAGCCCACAATGCGGGTGACGAGGACGCTCTGAAAATGATTGCCGGCGTATACGATCGTGGAAATGAAGAGGTACGGCGAAGTTTGATGTTTGTATTGGCTCATATCAATTCGCCTGAGGCGGACCAGGTCCTCATTCAAATGGTAGAATCCGATCCATCCGAAGAAGTTCGTTATGGAGCAATAAGGAGCATCACGGTTCGTATTGATGGGATCATGGAGGATAATCGATTCAATAAAGAAAACTTTAGATCGCCTGTGGTTAAGACAGGTGGATACACCTATCCTTCGATGACCGTAGATCAGGAAAAGGACGTTGAATCGGGGCTTGAGCGTATTGCATTAGATAACACTCAGTACACTGACATTCGAGAAGAAGCATTAATTGCTCTTGCACATCGGGAGAATGGTAGTACGTTCATGAAGGAAGTCATTCGGACCACCGAAGATGAGTACGTTGCGTTGAAGGCTGCTGGTTATTTGGATTCGGTGGAGGCCGCCGCCTCAGAAGTAACGAGGATTTTTAATAGCACTTCATCCCAATCAGTTCGCAGCAATGCGCTGACAATGTTTGGAGAAATAGGGGCAATGAGCTCAGTCTCACTACTCATCGAGTTCTCTTTTGAGGGTTCAACCGAATCTACACGTGTTCGTCGAGCTAATAATGAGATTGGTTTTATATCGCCAGAATATTGGGCTGCACAGATGAGCTTACAAAAATTGTACAGAGAATCTGGCTATGACAGTGCAATCTTATCTGCCGTTGAAGAAGAACTTAAGCTTCGTTTGGATCGGATTGAGCAGGATGTTGAGCGGGGAATTCCTTCTCAAACAAGTCGTGAAGAAGCGCTTGATGACATAGCACGTTTTATATCATTGACCAGCAAATATCGTAATTGGGTAGATGGGACCAATCCGTTATCTGAATACCGCATAAGAGCTGAAGTATTGGCAGCACGCATCGAACAATTCTAATCAATCCACTTTTCACCAACACAAGTCCATGTATTATATAGACACGTTTTTCACCCAGCCCTGGGTAAATCTACTGGGTACGGTTGCCCTTCATTTTCTCTGGCAAGGCTTACTTATCGGAATCGCATTTGCAATTTTTCTAAAGCTAACTTCTGATTCATGGTCTCGAGTAAGATATATGGTGGGTATGGGGGCGCTCTTAATTATGCTTGTTGTCTCCGTAACAGCCTTTGTGCAAGGATTTTCTGCTGTTCAGTCGGTCAGTACAATCGATTTTGACAGGTACTATGAACCGTCTTACGGCACTTCTCCGTTGGTAACCAATGAACCGGGTTCTTCGGCCACTGCATCACCAGGAAATGTAGGGGCTGTTGAGCCGGTTCAAGATGTAAAACGCTCGTTTTGGGTTCAAATACGGGCATGGTTGGGCATAGGTTGGATCGTGGGCGCTTTCTTGATGGCACTGCGACTGGGTATGGGTTGGTTGCACGTGACGCGCCTAAAAACACGATTTAGCGAATGTGTACCTGCTGAGCTTGAAACGTCCTTTAACCGGATGATTGAACGCTCAGGTATTCGAATGGGCGTAGTATTGCGGCAGACGACCGTTTATTCAGAGGCCGTACTTATTGGGTGGATAAAGCCGGCTATTCTATTGCCAATGAGTGTTGTTACCGAGATGTCGACGGATCATATAGAGGCCATTATCGCGCATGAATTAGCACATATTAAGAGATATGATTATCTGTTTGCAGGCATTCAGGCACTCATCGAAACCGTCTTGTTCTATCATCCAGCCGTGTGGTGGGTATCCCGGCAGGTTCGAATCGAGCGTGAGCATTGCTGTGATGATCTTGCTGTGCAGATCTTGAATGACAAACTTCGTTATGCTAAAGCATTGTACGAACTAGAAAATCGTCGTACTGGATTTAATCGAATTGCATTGTCTGCACAAGATGGAAGCCTGGTTTCACGTATTCGTCGGCTGACGGCAACCTCACCACATAGTGCAACGAAGATGTCTCCCCGGGCAGGGATAAGCAGTTTCATCATTGCGCTGGTTGTAACCAGTTCATTGATCATTGGCTCATGTGCTGACTTCAACTCGGATATCGTTTCGATTGGCGAAGAGTATGATTTACCGCCTCGCCTTGCATCGATGGTGGCCGTTGATGATCGGGATGGGATTATCACCTATCTTCACGACGCGCACAATTCAGGAAATGAGGAAACGCTGAAGCTGGTTGCGGGAGTGTATGATCGAGCAAGTGAAAAAACACGCCGGGGATTGATGTTTGTACTGGCTCATATCAATACGCAAGAAGCGGATCAAGTGCTCATTCAAATGGCTGAAGCAGACACCTCGGAGGCGGTGCGGCATGGTGCATTAAGAAGCATTACGATTCGATCAAATTCAGTTGGTATGCTTAATGAGGAGAAATTACAAGCAAGAGAAATCTATACTTCTCCAGACATTCCCTCGGACTATTCGTATCCCGAGATGACACAAGATCAGGAGGAAGCACTTACTTCTTCTCTAGAGCGAATAGTCCTGGATGATGAGCAATTTCCATCGGTGCGAATGGAGGCTTATAAAATAGTGGAGCCCCGTGATCGGCAGCACCGGTTTGCTGATGAATCGATTATGACAAGCCAGGACCTCGCTTTTAAAATGAGAATGGTCAGTTATTTGAATTATCCTGAACAATATAAAGGCGTAGTAATGCAGGTCTACCACAGTGCTCCCGACATAATGACTCAATCAAGTGCGTTAAGAACGTTGTCGAATATGGGAGGAGTCGAATTATTACCCGATATGGTGGATTTAGTCCTGCGAATTACACCGCAGGAATTGGCGTGGCAACAATCTAGATCAAAGAAGAAATTCGATTTTAATTCCAGTCCACCGGAATATAGAGCTCGAAGCTCCGCGAATTGGGCACTGCAAGGTTTGTATTCAAAAGCAGAAGAAGCAGAACGTTCAGGAATTACCGACGCAATCGAGCGTGAATTAATACCTAGAATTGATGCGATTGAGCGGCAGTATGAAACAGGGTTTGGTTCAGGGGACGAAGTACATATTGCGATTGGTCAGCTCAGAATAATGACCTACCTGGTGCCGAGAGTAGGTGGGATCTTAGGAGATGTAAAAGGTATGGAAATACCGTCGCAAGAAAGAGCAAGCGAATTATTAGATCGCATAAAGGCTCAATATCCCGAAATTAAAGCAAGATCGGGGTGGTGGTAGACCCCTCCGGCCCTTTGGGCCACCTCCCCTTGGTTAAGGGGGCAAGACCCCTCCGGCCCTTTGGGCCACCTCCCCTTGGATAAGGGGAGGTGAGGTTTTTATAGGACTTCTTCTTTGTCGTAGTCGTGGTGGGGGCGGTACTTTCGGAAAGGGATTTTCAGCATAGTGACAATGTCTTGCGTCTCTTCCTTGGACATGTGGGTGTCCACACCATAGACGAGCTTTTCATTTTCAGCCACTACGTACGTCCCAAACAGGCGATCCCAGAACGAAAAGATGTTGCCGTAATTGGAGTCCGTGTATGGCATGCGGTAATGATGGTGGACGCGGTGCATGTTGGGCGTGCAAATGACCAGGACCAGGGCATTGTCGAGCCATGCGGGCATCTTCACGTTTGAGTGATTGAATTGCGTAAGGACTACAGAGAGCGTCTGGTACAAAAAGACGATCCACATGGGGGTGCCTACGATGATGACTGCCATTGTGGTGAATACAAATCGGAAGACGCTCTCACCGGGATGATGCCGATTGGCCGTTGTGGTATCCACGTGCTGATCGGTATGATGAATGAGATGAAACTGCCACATCCATTTAACTTTATGCTCTACAAAATGCACGAGCCACGCACCGATCAAATCGAGTAAAAGGAGGCCGACCAGTGCATACAGCCACATGGGCATTGGAATCCATTGGATAATACCGAAGTTGTTTTCAACGACCCAGAAGGAGGCTTGCACTAGAATAAACGCCATCGTAAAGTTGACGATGATGGTCGTCAGCGTAAAAAAAATGTTGGTGAGGGCGTGCCTCCACTTGTTGTACCTGAAAGAAAAGAGGGGTACGGCGCTTTCAATCATCCAGAACATGGTGAGCCCGCCCACAAGGATTAGAGAGCGATGGGCGGGGTTCATGTCTGTAAAGTACTCAATGATGGGATCCATAGGAAAAACGTCTCCTCAATTCTTGGATAGTAATGATGGCCTACGTTTGAGGCTCGCAAAGGATCATTTTTTCTATATAAAGCTGTAAAATGTTCGATTCAATAGTTAACACTGTTAACAGTGCATTTTATTTTGTAAGTTAACAGCGTTAAGCCTTTTGCAGTTTGCTGAATTATCTGTCGTTGCACCACTCATATGCCTATAAATGCGGTAATTACCGGAACGGGGTCCTTCTTACCCGGCAAAAGAATGCCGAATGAAGCATTCGTAGAACATACATTTTACAAGCCGAACGGGGAGTTGGTAACAAAGCCTTCTAGTGAGGTGGTACAAAAGCTCCGTGAGATTTCAGGTATCTTTGAGCGGCGGTATATTGAGGATCATCACGACTCGGCCGATCTTGGTGCATTAGCTTCAGAAAAAGCGATTGAATCCGCAGGGATTGATAAAGAATCTGTCGATGAGATCATCGTTGCACACAATTTTGGCAACATGGTGCACGGGGATCGAACCCATCACCTGATTCCGAATCTTGCCGCGCTGGTAAAGCACAAGCTGGGTATTCAAAATCCCGATTGCACTGCGTATGATGTGTTATATGGGTGTCCGGGTTGGTTGTTGGCCATGCATATGGCTAACCAATCTTTAGCAACTGGGTATTCGAAGCGGGTACTTGTCGTCGGAGTAGAAGTGATTACGCGCATTCTAGATCCGCATGACCTTGATAGCATGTTATTTGGTGACGGGGCCGGAGCGGTGATTGTAGAGGCCGTAGAAGAAGAGGAGAAGAGAGGCATTTTGTACTACAAGAGTGTGTCTCATTGTGAAGACGAAGTTGAGTATCTGGAGATGGGGACATCATACAATCCTGAATCGACGATTGGCACAACGGTCAAGATGAGAGGGCGGAATGTGTACAAGTACGCTGTGAATGAAGTACCCAAGGTGGTTACTGATTGTTTGGATAAAGTAGGCATAGGCCTGAAAGATGTCGCCAAACTATTAGCTCATCAGGCCAATGAGAAGATGCTAATGGCCATAGGAGAAAAGCTTTTCAAGCAGCATAACCTGGTAGACGTTGATCTAAGTGCCTGCATTCCTATTTCGTTGCGCGAACTAGGGAACGCATCTGTAGCCACTATACCTACATTGCTTGACATGATTCTACGTGGAGAGATGCCAGAGCATGCTCTGCATGAAGGGGATACCGTAGTCATGGCGTCCGTAGGAGCCGGTATGCATACAAATGGGCTCGTGTATCGTTTTTAATGATACCTGGCGTTTAGTGATATAGGGCCTCTCCTGGTACCTCCTGCTTTGCAATCCCAGGCCCTTCGTAGGAAAACGAAAGGCTCTCCCCGCCCCCGTGCTCGAAGTACTCGATGCGAATGGGGTGAAGGCCGGACTTAAGCGCGATCTCACCACTTTTCTCTGCCACACCGTGTTGGCCGTCGTTGTCGACCACACACTGATCGCCGACATACAACTTGCTGCCGTCATCAGATGCGATGTAGAGCGTGTAGATACCATCTGTTGGGGCTTCTAAGTAGCCGGAGTACACAATGCCGTAGTGGTCGTCTCGCTGTCTCACCGAGAATACATCGATTGAGGATGCTGCTCCTTTGTTGATCGGAGTCAGTTTCTCAAAATCCGGCAATAAAGGCCATAAACCCTGGTAGTAGGCAAAGTGCAAGCCCTCTTTTGGTCGATCGACAATCTTTGCTGAGCGGTAAGAGGCTTTGTTAAAACTCTGTTTGGCTATCTTGCTGCTCATTCCGGACGGCCAAAAGTAGGCGGCAGTGACCGTGGCTGACGTTTCAAGCTGGATTGGTTTTGAATAAACTGGCGATGTTGGCGTGGGCTGTGAGCCATCCATTGTGTAGCGAATGGTGGGCTGGTTTTCCATTCCGGTTGAAAAAGCCACCGTAGCTTTATCAGTAAATAAACCTCCCTGTTCTGTGAAGCTTGGTGCCTCAGGAAGAATAAAACGTGCTCTGCTGACGGTGCTGATGCGCGTATGGTCTTCGAACGTAGCAGCTGTAATCAGAATGGGATCTTTGATCTTTATGGGAGATGTGTACAACGTTGATGTAGCCGTTGGATACGTTCCATCGAGGGTGTACCGAATATCGGCTTCTGACGCAGACGAAAATTCAACCGCTTGTGGCTCCGTCAGAAACTCGTTGTATTCGCTGATATCTACCTGGTACGGCGAGGGGGGCTGATCTTTTCTGATCTCCATGCGATCACGCATACGGCCTTCGGTGTCGAACATGGTTAGCGTGAGTTGCTGGTCGTGAATATCGAGCAGCGCATAATGGTGGCCTCGGTACACTTTGTTGGTGAACCAGCTACGGGTGGGGGCGAAGTCTTCTAAATTGCCGCCTCCGCCGCCAGCTAACAGATGCACTACGCCATTCTGTACGTCGATCATGCCAGACCGAATAGGTAGGGTTCGTTCGTAGCTATGAATGTGCCCAAAGAATACCATGTCGATGCCGAGGCCTTCATACAGGGGAAGAATCTGTCGTGCATCCAGGTCGCCCAGGGTAGTAGGCTCTTCCCAGGAGTTGCCGTAATCGTTTTCTTCCATCGTATAGGTTGGGTGGTGATGGGCGGCGAACTTCCAGGTGGCCGTAGACTTCTTGAGGGCTTTTTCCAGCCATTCATACTGTTCACCCCCTGGGGCAAACTGCTCTCTGCGTTGATTACTGTCTAGCATGAAAAACTCTGCGTTTCCGAAACGGAACGAATAGTAGCCTTCCGGTTCAGGTAGCATGTGGTACTGGTTGTACCAGTACAGATCAGCTTCTCCGTTTCCAGGGACGGGGAAAGCAGGGACTCGGCTGTTGAGTTGCGTCATGCCGATGAAATACTCGTAGTTCCACTCGAACTTATGGTGTTGCATGCCTCCGTCAGTCAGGTCGCCGACGTTCAGCATAAAGTTAGGGCGTTCCTCCCAGATGAGCTTGGAGATCTTGCTGTTGATGTGGGGCCGTGCTTCGGTGTCCCCAATGACTGCAAAAGAAAATGGTGTGCCTTCATTGACGGCGGTTTGGAAGGTCAGTAAGCCTGAGTCGATTTCCTCACCCTCTGCCATCGCTTTGATTCGGTAGTAATACGTGGTTTCAGGTGTCAGGTTATCGATGGTGAGTTCTTGGATGCGTGCTGCTTTATCGACAGAAATGGATTGGTCCAGCGGGACGCGCAGACCATATTCTATGGTTGCTGTTGCCTCGCGGTCCGTTTCCCATACGAGATTCATGCTGGTTTTAGTGGCGTAGTTCAGATAAGGACCCGCGTTGAAATGGAAGAAGTCTGGGAATAAAATGCCTTCATTAACCTGTTTTTGCAGAAGGCCAAACCGGGTGTTGATTTCCGCTTGAGTAAGGGGTTTATCATAGATACGAACCGTTTTGACGAGGTCGGCGAGCTGCATGTACGGCTCATGATTCATATAGGCTGCGATCTCCACCTCAGGCATGGATGCTACCGCAATGGTACCGCCTTCATATTCAGCAGTATGCACCTCTTCGCCATTCCAATGTAGACTTGCTGAATCACCATCATAACTAAGTACTATATGGTGCCAGTAGCTTTTCCATCCACGTTGAAGAGAATGTTCTAGAATAAACGGTTGATCTTCATCGGCTCCCTGTAAGCTCGCATACACGCGATCCTCATAATAGCCGAGCAGCCAACTTGTAGGATGCATAGGACCTTTATCGCGTGCTGTGATCAAGGCCCCTACAGGCTGGTTTACATGGTCCAATATCCACATTTCAATAGAGAACCCATCCAGTGGAAGCCTGTCAATCGATAATGCGTTTTCTATGCGCTCCGTCGGGTTTTCGCCAAAAAAGCGAAGCGGAAGGCTGGACATGTGGATAGGCGTAAATGCAGTTGTTGGTGCTTCTATGACAGGACCAGGTACATTGGCTGCAGCCTGTCCGAGCGAATTATTGGGCCAAAAAATCCATTCTTGTACCAACTCTGCATCCTGCGCGTGGCTTGCGATAGGAGCCAAAATCAACAAGAGTACAAAAAAAAGGCGGGCAACGGGACGGTAGAACATGAGGGCAATTCACGGTTGGTGGACTGGAAATCAAAGATAACCTGACAGAAACTACGATAAGTAAAATCAATGTTAGGGTTTGAGTCGGGACTTTTGTGTCTGGGCTTAATGATTGAATCCTTCTACCCCAATTCTCCGTAAGATGGTGTAACTATTCTCTGAAGACACGCTATGAGCTCAAAACGTCGGTTTACAGAAAAGGAGATCGCTCAGATCTTTGAAGAGGCTACTAAGGCGCAAAATGCAGCTGATGATCACCATGGATCTAAGGATGGATTGACGCTTGAGGAACTGAAGCAAATAGGGGCTTCAACGGGTATTGATCCAAAATTTATCGCTCGCGCTGTTGCTACGTTGAATAAACATCCGCATCATTTCCCTACCAAGAAGCATCTTGGGATTCCATATGGAGTGGCTCGTTCCATCGAATTGCCTGCTACTTTTTCTGATCGAGATTGGGAGCAGTTGGTTGTCGATTTGAGAAGAACGTTTAGAGCTACCGGGAAAATAAAGCAAGATGGGTCCTTGAGAGAATGGTCGAATGGAAATTTGCATGCCCTGGTAGAACCTACTGCGAATGGGTATCAATTGCATATTGAGACCCGGAAAGGCAACATGATGGGGTTTCTGTATGGGGGTTTAGTCTATATCTTAATGAGCCTGATATTTATAGCAACACTTACTGCAGATCCCGGGCAGAACATGACATTCGCTTTCTTAATATCCGGGCTTTTTGGTGTATTAGGCATTTCAGCTGTAGCTACGGTGGGCCTGACCCAACCTCGGTGGGCACGAAATAGGGCTCATCAGATGGAAGCTATTTGTAAACGAGCCGTGTTTTTAGGAAGGGAAGAGGATGAGGAGGAGGGCTCTATTGAGCTTAAATCCGCCGACGAAAAATTCTTGTCTTTGGAAGATGAAGAAGAACTTAACCACCAGCTCAGGCAGTTTGCCCTGCGCAAAAAGACCAGCAGGGCTTAAGAAGATCTACGCTTCCGGAAGATAAGAATGAGTATACAACGCAGGTTTACAGAAAAGGAGATCGCGCGGATCTTCGAAAAAGCAACCAGGGCGCAAAATGCTGCAAAGGATCATGATCACAATAATGAAGGTCTTTCACTCGAAGAGTTGAAGCAAATCGGAGCGTCGACAGGTATTGATGCGGACTATATTGTGCAGGCTAT
>JAHQVL010000242.1 GCA_019634345.1 Rhodothermaceae bacterium | reverse complement strand
GGTTGCTCATCAGAAAAGAGTGGAATACCTAATCGACTAGCATTCGGCAGGGAAATGTCAAGCGTACTGCCAAGCCAGGCATACTGCGCAGTAAAGTCGACCGGGTATTCCTCGTATCCATCACCAACGACATCGAAAATGGTGTAGCGTCCCAAAATGTGTTGAAGTCCACCTGCAATCCGAGCCCCCTGCTCGTGCCCCCGCCATCGGTTCATTCTGTAAAATATCACGTCCTGCAAGGTCTGCTCAGGCAATTCAATCTCGTCGTCATCATCGATGTTACCTGTGTTGCAATAGGTGTATTCGATAATATGATAGTTGTCGTGGTACTCATTGGTATAGGCGTATGCTTTTCGATCTACCTCAATCCCCATCGAGAGGTTATGGATATTGTGTACCATGCGATCCGCTGGTAATCCAGGATCTACATCATCCAGAATTGCCTCATTGTCAAATGATAGCTCTCCGTTGACTTCTACGATGGTATCTGGGTACCGCCCAATAAGTTTGTTCTGGATAGGATAGGTATAAAAAGCCCCCGACTCATTGGGACCCATTCGCCCCACATAGTATGGGTAGTGCGTTCCCTGTGCATCCGTCCAATCTTTAACCCCTACCCAAAACCCACTTGAAATTGCATGACTGGAAAACCGCTGGATAGCAGGATATTCTCTGCCAGTAGGTGTCTCTGCAACCCAATGCCTTGCCCCAGATTCATTATAGGCATGGTGATAGGCACCAATATCCAACCATTGGGCGGAGTGCTCTTCCTCATACTTGATATCTTGATTCGGAGTCGTCAATATCAAATCTGTGACAAGGGTATTCTTGATTTCAAGATGATAAACCCCCACCGCATCACGCGTTACTGGACCTACCACATATCTATCGCTCGTCTCGCCCACTATGGCCTCATCATCTCGGTACCATTGATAGGTATTGTATTCCCCCCCTATATCATACGTTATAATCAGGCTGTCGCCCTCATAGACCAATGCATCCTTAGAAGAGCCACCAACGTATTGGGATGCGTAACTAAACTGAAAGGAATGTCCAATATTCGGTTCGATGTCTTTAAAGGAGAAGCGGTTTTCATCAATCTTGACAGATACCAGAGACCCATTTCCGCTGACAGGATCAAGTGAACTCAGATCGGGAAGATCCTCAAGTCTATTTTGGCTGATATCCACGGTTTCGAGTTGCATCATACGATCAACACCTTCCGGGATTACACCCTTCAGTTGATAATTTCTATACAGGTATAACTCTCTTAGTTGAAGCAGATTGCCAATTTCCCCTGGCAGCTTCCCCCCAATCTGATTCCTGCTCAAATCCAGAAACTCCAATTGCGCCAGGTTGCCGATATCAGGCGGAATAGGTCCACCAATACCATTTCCTGCTAAATTCAGCACTTTTAAGTTTGCCAGATTGCCTATCTCTGCCGGGACATCCGCATTCAAGGAATTAAAATGTAGATCAAGGACTTCGAGCATGGTGAGGTCACCGATCTGCGGGGGAATCTGGTTTGGATCGGCACGAGGTGTGGGAAATCTCACGTTATTGCTCGGCATCTCTAATCGCGTGACGCGTCCATCCATTACGGTAACGCCATACCAGGTAGCAACTGGACCAGAAAGCCAATTCGTTTTGTTGGTCCAGTTTTGCCCATCAGTGCCACTAAAAAATGCGACAAGTGCCAATGAATCGGACTCACTTGTTGGGAGAATGTAATCGCCTGGATCATCTGGGGATAAAGCAGCAGCAAGACCAGGAAAACATGCTAATCTGGCAATGAGTAACAAAGCAGTATATCCGAGCACTTTTCCAATGAATATTGCTTTCATAAGTATTTCCAGTTTGTTGACACCGACCCAGAATCACCGAACCAATACCATCTTCCCTTCAGCCTTGAACTGGCCGGCCTGCAAGACATAAACATAGACCCCGTTAGCCAAACCGTTTCCGTCGAACGAATACGCGTAGCTGCCTGATACCTGGTAGTCCTGTATCAGTCTCTTCACCTCCCGCCCAAGAATATCATAGACAGTCAGTCGCACATCGGAGGCCTCAGGCAACACATATTGGATCGTTGTTTCATCCGAGAATGGGTTGGGATAGTTGCCTTCCAGGCTAAACCGAAGCGGATGCCCATCGTCATCCAACGCCGTGCTTGTCTGCAAGGCAACAGGTGAATAGGACTGAGTTAGATACCGTCCACTTCGAAGCGGAATACCTCCGGGTGTACCCGTAATAGCATGACTATCAATAGACTGCGTCTCTCCTACTCCCTGGATATAATAGAAATAGTCTACTCCTGGTTGTACGTCAGCATCTTTATACGACGTGGTTTCAGCAGGAAGGGTAGCGATGCGTTCATAGCCACATTCAATCGAAGCATCTTCAAGGCACCCGTTGACATACAGGTTGTCCTCCCACCCTTCTGTACGAAAAATCTCCCAATGCTGGATCGTAGGCCCTTCAGATGCTGGCACCCAGTCTAAATCGATACGATTGGCTCTCCCCCACAAACTAAACCGGGTGGGAGCTCGCGGGGGCTCAACGATGGGATATTGATTTAAAGCCTGGCTGGACCCAAAGAGATCTTGCGCTCTCATGAAGGTTTGAAATAAAGAGTCTCGAGCACTCATCACCCACTGATCCTTCGTTTGGGATTCAGTACCTACAAAAATGTTGTCGTAGTCGAAGGGGGCAGTATCGATGGAGCCATCTCCATTTGCGTCGAACGCAATGATTGCTTCGTTCCGCTCCGCTCCTGCCTGTTTAAACGCCTGCCCCACTTTGGTTGACGCATCAAAGCTCAATCCGTCAACACCCTCCGACACGGTCACATTTACACATTCGCCAGGTCCCATTTCGTAAGGACCATAGCCCTCTGTCGGGGAAAAGCCTCCCTGGTACTGCCACGTCAAGGGGATCTTATCCGGATAGAGCCAGAAGTCACCTTTGGGATGCGCAACTTCAGCAAAATGGGGATAAGCACGTTTGCAATCGTCGCATATGTCTGGATTGCGCCCTTTGAAAGGATCTACAATTACATTTTCATAGAACTCTTCATGGGTCCCATTTCTACTCATGCCATCTACAAACGCATACCCACGGTGCAGGGGATTATCGTTATCCACCCAGGCCATAAAGGCGGGTTGCTCACGATCATACGAAGGGTCTGTGGATGAGCGATCTGCATGAAGAACGGAGCGGCCCATCATCGTCGCGGTACCTAGCCGCCCAATGGAATCTCCAGGTGCTATCATACCTTCTGGGCCCCATTGGTCAGAAAAGAGCGGCCCTCCTAATAAATTGTAGTCCACAAAGGAAACGGCCCATCCAGCCCAGACATATTGTGCTGTAAAGTCGACCGGATACTCTTCAGATCCGTCCCCCACCGCATCAAGAACCGAGTATCGCCCTATTAAAGGCTGTTCAAACCCAGTGCCCCATCCACCTTGCTCACTTCCCCGCCAGCGATTGGCTCTAAAGAAAATCACCTCATGCAAGGTCTGGTCTGGCAATTCAATCTCATCATCATCATCTACATTACCGGTATTACAGTATCTATAGTCTACGATATGATAGTTATCGTGGTATTCGTTTGTAAAGGCATATGCCTTCCGATCCACTGTGATGCCCATCGACATATTGTGGACCGTGTGTACCATCCGATCTGCGGGTATACTGGGATCAATGTCATCAAGTACAGCTTCGTTGTCCGTTGAAGGCGTTCCGTTCACCTCTACGATCGTATCCTCATAGCGGCCAATAAGCCTATTTTGGATGGGATAGGTATAAAAAGAGCCGGGGTCAATGGGCCCCTGCCGGGCTACATAGTACGGATAACCTAGACCGGTGGTGTCTACCCAATCCTTTACCCCAATCCAAAACATATCGTAGATGCTATGCCCAGAATGCCTCAATATGGCAGGATATTCCTTTCCTGCTGGCTGCTGTGCGCTCCAGCTTTTGGATCCAGATTCTGAATACGCATGATGATACTCACCAATGTCCAGCCACTGAGAGGTATAGGCCTGGATAAACTGGACCCCTAACGATCGAGACTTGAGGATCAGATCAGTGATGAGTTCACTTCTTATTTCTACCTCATATACACCTATATCTGTCCGCTTTAACGGGTTGAAGGCAATATAATCGGCAGTCTCTCCAGGCAGCAATTCACCATCTTTAAACCATTGATATTTATTCGCAGAACCACCCACTTTATATACCAGCGTTAAGCTATCGGCCTCTGTCCTGTACACGTCTCGGATGAGCGGGGCCCTCTGAGGCACATAGGTAAAAGAAGATGAAAGACTATAATTAGGCTCGATGTCTTCAAAGGTGAAGTGATTGTTCTCGACTTGCAACAGAACAAGGGAGCCGTTTCCTGTTTCAGGATCGAGCGCGCTCAGGTCGGGCAATGTTTGGAAAAAATTGTTATCGAGATAAAGCCTTTCGAGTTGTACTAAGTTTGCTATGCCTTCAGGCACATCAAGGTGAAGTTCATTTGACTGCACATTCAATTCTCTGAGGTTAACCAGATTCCCCAATTCGGCTGGAAGGAAGCGCACCTCGTTATCCTGTATCTGTAGTATTTCGAGCTTGGTGAGATTTCCTATTTCAGGCGGAATGCTTCCACGAAGGGAGTTACTCGCCAGGTATAGTTCTTTCAGGTTAACCAGATTACCCATTTCGGCAGGAATATGGGCATTCAGATTATTCTCGTTTAGATCGAGAATCTCAAGGGCCGTTAGATCGCCAATTTCTGGTGGAATGACTCTGTCATATGAACTGCTAATAAAGCGAACGTTATTGCCCGGCATTTCCAACCGGGTCACACGTCCATCGGATAGCGTTACGCCAAACCACGACTCAACAGGCCCTCTTAACCAGTTAGTGTCATCCAGCCACCGCGTTCCATGCGTCCCTTCATGAAAGGCAACCAGTGCAAGAGAGTCGGATTCATTTACAGGCTGCTGGCTGGTCTGTTGATACGTCCCGCTAGATCCAGTGCCTTTTTCATCAATTGCTGACCTGGCTTTAGAATCAGGCAAGGAGCGAGTAGAGCCCTGCAGAAGCACTCCTACAACCAGCAAAAAGCCGGCGAACCGAAGTGAATTCCTATTTATTCTAGTCATGACAACCTCTTTATGGTAACTAATCCTCCTCCTCTCCGATTATGGAATCTATAATCCTTTTTATTTCACTGCCGCATACTCACCGCACCAACACCATCTTCCCTTCCGCCTTATACCGGCCGGCCTGCAAGACATAAACATAGACCCCATTTGCCAGCCCACTGCCGACGAACGTATACGAATAGCTGCCTGATACCTGGTAATCCTGTATCAACGTCTTCACTTCCCGGCCCAGGATATCAAATACAGATAGTTGCACATCGGAGGCTTCGGGCAACACATATCGGATCGTTGTTTCACCCGAAAACGGATTGGGATAGTTGCCTTGCAGGCTAAACTGAGTGGGGAGTCCGTATTCATCAAGAGCCGTGCTGGTTTGCAAGGAGACGGGCTTATAGGTCTGGGTCAAATAGCGCCCACTGCGTAAGGGAATCCCTCCAGGCGTACCGTTCACGGCATTTGGATCAACAGACTGTGTTTCTCCTACGGCTTGAAGGTAGTAGAAATACTCGATACCAGCCTCTACATCAGTGTCCGTAAAGGACGTAGCTTCATCAGGGAGTGTAGCCACGCGTTCATAGCCGCAGGGTATTGATGCGTCCTCAAGGCACCCATTCACATACAGATTATCTTCCCATCCCTCTGTTCGATAGATTTCCCAGTGTTGGATAGCGGGTCCATCGGAGGCAGGTTTCCAATCCAGGTCTATGCTATTGGGCCGGCCCCATACACTAAACTCAACCGGTGCGCGTGGCGGTTCTGCAACCGGGTAAGCCGTCATGGACTGGCTGGCAGCAAAGAGATGTCCTGCGCGATTAAAGGTTTGAAACAGAGAATCCCGGGCACTCAGAAACCATTGATACTTCGTTTGTGATTCTGTTCCTACAAACACGTTCTCGTAATCAAATGGAGTGGTATCAATGACTCCATTCCCATCTGCATCAAACTCAATATGTGCTTCGTCCCGATTATTGCCGGCCTGCTTGTACAACTGGCCAATTTTTGCAGCCGCATCAAAACTTAAACCATCGATTCCATCAGCCACCGTCACGTTAACACATTCACCAGGGCCCATTTCATACGGGCCATACCCTTCTGTCTGAGAAAATCCACCAAAAAACGCCCCGCCTAATGTCAGTCGTTCATTTAGCCAAAATGGATCACCCTGAGCAAGATCGGCAAAATGAGGATAGGCTCTCCAGCAATTCTCACAACTGGTCTGCCCAACACCTTTGAATGGGTCTACGATTACACCTTCATACAAGGATTCATGACTGGCGGGTGGACCAGAAACAGCTGAAGGCCCTGCTAACCCCCTGTGTAATGCATTATCATTATCAACCCAGGCCATGAATGCGGGCTGGTTGCGATCATACGACGGATCAGACGCCGACCTGTCTGCATGCAATACTGACCGCCCAATCATCGTCGCCCCTGCCAGGCGACCAATTGAATCTCCTGGAGCAACTGTTTCATTCGCATCAGAAAAAAGGGGACTACCAACCGTGCTGTAGGCTACGTCATAATTATTAGCAAATCCCGGCCATGCATATTGCGCAGTGAAATCTACAGGATACTCCTCATAACCATCTCCAACCGTATCATGAATGGTATAACGGCCTAATAGGGGTTGCTCCCATCCAGTCACCTGGGCCGCTTGTTCATTCCCCCGCCATCGATTTACCCTAAAGAAGATGACATCATGCAACGTCTGATTCGGCAACTCTATTTCTTCATCATTGTCCACATTACCCGTATTGCAATAGGCATAATCAATGACATGGTAGTTATCGTGGTATTCATTTGTATAGGCATAGGCTTTTCGATCAACGGTTATGCCTATCGACATATTATGGATGGTATGTACCATTCGATCTGCTGGCAGGCCTGGATCGACCTCATCCAGGACAGCCTCATTGTCCGTTGAAGCAGTCCCATTAACCTCAATCAGTGTGTCTTCATAACGGCCCACCAGCTTGTTTTGAATCGGATACGTGTACAATGAACCAGGATCCAATGGCCCTTGACGCGCCACATAATAGGGATAGTAGATACCAGAAGGATCAGTCCAATCCTTTATCCCTATCCAAAACATATCATAGATGACATGACCAGAATGCCGCAGTATTGCGGGATACTCCATGCCTTCGGGCGCCTCTGATCGCCAGTGCCTGGAACCGGATTCGGTATAGGAATGATGGTACTCCCCAATATCCAGCCATTGTGATGTGTACTCTTCAATAAAACGAACAGTAATCGGCTCTGATTTTAGCACTAGATTTGTGACAATGGGACTCCTGATTTCTATTACGTACCTCCCAGCATCAGGACGTGTTAGTGGCTTGAAGTCTAATCGCTCCGAGTTCGCTCCAGGAATTGACTCCTCGTCTTTGAACCATTGATACTGGTTGGCTGCCCCTCCTACCGAAAACACCAGAGAAACGCTATCCGCATTTTGCCTATACACATCTTTTCTAGGTAGATTGCGCTGAGGCACGTAGCTGAAAGAAAAAGAACGTCCATAATTGGGCTCAATATCTTCAAACGTAAGATGATTATCGTTAACCACGAGCGTAGAAAGAGCCCCTGTACCAGTTAAGGGGTCCAGACGGCTAAGATCCGGTAACGCGTCAAGTTCATTGTTACTCAAGTAAAGCGTCTCTAAGTGTACCAGGTTTGCGATCTCACCAGGTACTGCGCCTTGTAATAAGTTGGCCTGGAGATACAATTCCTTTAGCTGAACCAGGTCCCCTATTTCTGGAGGAATCTCCCCCAACAAAGAATTCGAAGCCAGGTTAAGCACGTTCAGATTAACCAGTTTGCCAAGCTCTGGAGGTATGTCCGCATTGAGCGAGTTTCTTTCCAGATTGAGTACTTCCAGGGCGGTTAGATCACCCAGTTCCCGAGGAAACGTTCGATTGGGAGGAGTACTCGAATTCAGCACGTTATTATCGACCAACTCTAACCTCGTTACCCTCCCGGCCTGAACAGTAACCCCATACCATGAAGCAACGGGGCCCGTCAACCAGTTTATATTCTGATCCCATCGCTCTCCTGCACTCCCCTCATAAAACGCAACCAGGGCAAGCGAATCAGACTCGTTTACCGGTTGAATCTGCACCGTTATAGCCACCGGTTCATCGTTTGCATGAACGTAGTCCATTGCCTGAGAGGCCCAAGCGAGCGTGCATCCTGTAACTAGCACGTAGGCACACGCCAGATACTTATTTTGGGTCATACCTGTAGGAGATTCGGGAATTATAGAGCCTTTGTAGATGAGCAAGATACTGAACACACAACACATTCTTGGGGCATAAATGTATCAGTCTGGTCTTTTTCAATGTTGATTTTGGGGAAATGCTCTATTCTTTCGTCTCTACTAATACGCCATCCTTATTAACGGCGTGTTCTACACATAAATGCATTGTACATACCAATGAAACATCCCAACCTTCATAGATTTACGTCTCATGTACTCCCCTTGTGGATCATGTTCTTCGTCCTTCCCTTTTCGGTTGCACACGCGCAAGGAATGCAATTGGGAGAGGTTAACTTCCCCACCTCATGCAGCTCAGAAGCCCAGAAAACATTCGGATCGGGACTTGGCCTCTATCATCATATGATGTACGAGCAGGCCGAGAGTACGTTTACAAGAGCCACTCAACAGGACCCTGACTGCGCCATTGCATACTGGGGCGTTGCCATGACCTACTTCCACCCTTTATGGCCAGGTCAACCCAGCGAATCAGACTTAAAAAACGGTGCAGCAGCGCTAAAAAAGGCCAGGAAAGCATCTAAAAAATCCGATCGAGAGAACGCCTTTATCCGAGCTGCTTCAGCTTTTTATGCAACATGGAATAAGGAAGATCATGCTCAGCGCATACAACGATGGGAAGCAGCACAGAAAGAACTGTTTGATCAGTATCCTGAAGATATTGAAGCCGGCGCCTTATATGGCCTTTCTCATTTAGCAACGGCACCCAAGAGTGACAAAACGTTCTCTCACCAAAAAGAAGCCGGCGCGATGATGGAGGACCTTCTGGCAAAAGCACCTCGCCACCCCGGTTTATTCCATTACATCATACATGCCTATGATAACCCAGTGCTCGCTTCGAGAGCCGTCGATGTGGCAAGAGGGTACGACAAGCTCGCGCCTGAGGTGCCGCACGCACTTCACATGCCTACTCACATTTTTGTTCGCCTTGGCCTATGGCCCGATGTGATCCAATGGAACATCCGATCTGCGGATGCTGCCTGGAAGCAGCCCGTTGGCGACCAAACCTCGATGCACTATGTACACGCCCTCGATTACCTCATGTATGCGTACCTGCAGCAAGGCAGAACAGGTGAAGCGGAGATCGTATTGGATAGGATCAACCGGGTGGATAACTTCCAGGCTACCTCAGCTACTGCATATGGGATTGCCGCTGCGCAGGCGCGATATCCTTTAGAACAGCGCCAATGGGAAAAGGCAGCTTCTTTGGAGTTGCGAACCCATCAGTCCTTCCCCTGGGATCGATTCCCCGAGTTTGAGGCGATGACCTATTTTGCTCGTGGATATGGCGCAGCACGATCAGGAGATCTGCGATCTGCAAATGTGGCTCTGGATGTACTAAATACACTTTATGACAAAGCAGTAGAAGCCGGGCAGTCGTACTGGGCGGTTCATGTGGACTCACAACGGAAAACCGTCGAGGCATGGATTGCTTATGCAGTAGGTGATTATGACAGGGCCATAGAGATCATGAATACATCAGCAGACATCGAAGACTCGGTAGACAAACATCCTGTTACTCCTGGAGCAGTTG
>JAHQVL010000241.1 GCA_019634345.1 Rhodothermaceae bacterium | reverse complement strand
TCCCCAATATAAGTTGCCCTCTGGATCTGTAGCGCTGCTGAGTATTTCGGCACGATCATACCAGTTTTCATCGGGCCTGTTTGAGTGCTGCTGGGTCTTTGAGAGCCCGTCACCTAATCCAAATGTAGCGACAGAGCGGTCTAATTTTGAAAGACCATTTTCAGTGCCGACCCATACGATATGGTCCATTGAGCAGTCGACACTTGTCGTTTGTTCGTGGACCAGTCCGTTTTTTGGTGTATAGTTCGTAAACGAGTGTCCGTCATATGCAATAAGCCCTTTCTGGGATGCCATCCAGAGCGTGCCATCATTGCTCTGGCATAGATCTCGTACTTCGTTGTTAATCAGCCCATTATCGTGATTGAACCAGGTTACCTGGTGATCGCTCCACTGTGCGAGGCCTTTTTGGGTGGCAATCCACATTGTGCCATCATCAGTAGGAAGCAATTGATTAACGTAAATACCGTCCAGTGCGTCGATATAGGTCAATAGAGAGTCGTTGACGTAGGCTAGCCCCACTTCTGTTCCTATCCAAAGCCTCTGGTTTTTGTCTTCTGCCAGTGCATAAATAGTGTTGGACGGGATGAGAGGGTTTAACGGACTATGGATATACGTGGAATCATTCACAATCATTTTTAGCCCATTTTCAGAGCCAATCCATATGGTGCCATCGGCTGCTTCTAATTGTGAAAGCACCTGTCTGCTTAACCGCTGCTCTCCCTCATAAACAGGATATATGGTGCCATTAACATGACGAGATAGTCCAGAGACTGTCGATATCCAGGTTGTGCCGTCAGAAGCGAGTAAGAGTTCATTTACATTGTTGCTAGAGAGCCCCTCTCGTATAGTGAACGTGTTGAAAGAAGCGCCATCGAAAATGCAAAATCCACCACCAAAAGTTCCGCACAATAATTCGCCTTCAGGAGAAACAAGGACATCTTCCACACCGAAGTGTGGGAGGCCGTCAAGGGTGTGTATTGAGGACCACAAGCCTTTTCGTTCGTCGGGTATCATCACGTCGGCACCAAACAAGTTCTCATTGCCCTTTATGGTGATTACCTTATAATCATCCATTGCATAAGGCAATGAACTGATAGGCCGGCCGGTACTGCCGTTTGCGCTTTTGATGTGATACTTTCCTGGTGGGATCGCTTGAAATTTAAAAAAACCTAATTCATTGGTGAATGCATTGGCTACCAGTTCATTTGTTGAAGCGTGTCTGACTTCCATTGGGGTATTATGAAGGGGCGTTTGGCGGTCCAGCGTGTATGCGTTTCCCGAAATTGAGGACGTTTTTCGAAGCCGTATGGTGCGCTGAATTCCTTTTCCCTTGCCAGTTGGAAAGGGATTGATCCAGGCTCCCTCATCACTTGTGAACACCTTGGCTCTGCACGTTTCCGGGTTTTCGGGGATGTCAATCACATACATGCCCTCTGCGTTCGACTTGGTATGGTCCACTATTTTATTGCCGCAGTACAATAAGTAGTTCGCATCGGCTTTGGGGGTCCCTTGTGCACCAAGTATGCGGCCGTACATATATGAGCGAGGATGAAGGGGGTTTGATAAAGAAAAGGCCCATATTAGCCAGGGCGAACTCATGACGAGGATTTCATTCGTACCTGACTCTAAATCGACAAAAAAGAACTCGTCATCGATGTTAAATTCCTGGTGCTCTGAGACTTCGTAAACAAGTTTTCTGTTAACCCAAATTTTTGCAGGACCTGTAATGCCGATTCGGAAGAGAGCCGATTGTGCTTCGGGGCTTTCTGTTCGGGTCAAAGCCAGCGTATTTCCAGCCGAAGCAGGATATCGCTTGCCTAGATTCACAACCCCGATAGGGGAATTGAATTGTGTCCAGTTAAGCGTATCTCCACCAGGTAAAATGTACTCTCCTGGGCCTTCTGGAAGAGCTTTAAAAAAATCCTCTAGCTCATTATCGAGTAAAAAATGATCCGTTGTGAGCCATTCTTGAAGGTAAGGGGTCGTCGATTGGCTGTGCGCGGTTTGGATAGGCCACAAAAATGCCAGGCCCCAGAGCACTAACAAGTACAGGGGTAAACGTATGCGTTTAACCAGTGTGTTTATAAGGCAACAGCGCATTATCAATCGCTCTGGATAAAAATAGCTCACGCTACATGTGTCGGCATGAATTACTGTTTATTATCGACGGTTGGGAAACAACTATAATATTCGTCGTAAGTAGCGCTTTCTTCGGGTAAATTGTGAAGAAAGAAAGTAGTTTATATAAACCTGGTTAGATTTACGTGGGGATAGGTGTCTATAAAGGTATCGACTATAGCATTCATCTTCCACATGAAGCTATGAAGCGTGTACTCTTGTCAATCGTTTACATACCGGGCTTACTCCTGACCTCATAATTTAGGTACCTGCAGTTAACGAAAGGGTTCACTTCTGTTTGATCCAGGCCCGCAGTGGCGGGCCTGGTAGCAGTATTCACAATAAAACTTTGTGCCTGATGCAATGAAAAAAACGGTATTGCTCATCCTGACTAATGTGCTCTCGGTGATCGGGTTATTTGCACTCATGGAAGTTGGTGTGCGTGTAATCATGCCTGAGATTGGTCCGATTGGTACAGAAAAGACATTGATCAATGATGATGCGTTTAATGGAAGAGGGGGGCTTGCTAAGAACGCTGAAGGTACGAGCAATGGGGCCCTGGTGCAGACTGATGAACGGCGAGTGATTGCCTATTCTCGTCCGTTTGACTCATCGTTGAACTCGGTCCTCTTCCTTGGAGATTCAGTGACTATGGGGCTGGGCGTTCAATCTGATTCTACCTTCGCCGGGTTGCTATCGGGCTCGATGGATTCATTAAACGTATTAAACACGGCATTAATCGGATACAATGGAACAGATTACAAAGCCGTTGTTGACAGCTTTTTGAGTGTCAAAAGTCCGCTGGAATACGATTGGCAGAACGTCGAACAGGTGGTTGTATTTTGGTGCTTGAACGATATCTACAAGGACGTCCCTCCATCCACGATTCCAGGAGGAATGACACGCAAATTTGGGGCGGGGATTTTGCCGTTTATTCGAAGGCACTTCCGGTTGTATCAGGTCCTGAAAAACGCGTTTTTCGATCGCTCTCGATCGTACTATGAACATGACGCGTTTTATTATGCCCCTTTTGGCCAGTATTATCAACATGCAATTCTAATGCTGGAAAAAATCCAGAAAATCTGCAATGAACAGGGCGTTGGCTTACAGGTTGTTCTTCTTCCTTATGAGTATCAGCTTAGAACGCATCTTCCGGCTGATTCTCTGAACATTCCACAGGAGTTATTCAAAAAGGACTTGCAAGCACGGAATATACCGGTGACTGACGCTTTCTCATTTATGAGGAGTATGGGGGATTCAAAAGAGCTCTATTTGTACGGCGATGGTATTCATTTTTCAAATGCCGGCCATCGCGTATTTGCTGAGTGGGTGCGTAGAGAAGTATTGTAAAGCAGTATCGTAAAGTAGTCGATTTCAAGCGCCAAATGTGTACGTATATTTGAGCAAGAGCGTGCGGTTGGCTATGCGAGGAAAAATGGGGTGGTTGCGATTGAGATCAAACTCCCTGTTTCTGTCTACGTTGGCTCCGTGATTGTATACGAACCAGAGATCATTTCCTTCGCGGAAATTGTAGCGGAAACGGACATTGGTGGTTATAAAATCCGAGGCTGTACTGAACTGGATGAATGAGGCAAGGGACACTTTGGTGTTAAGCGCCAATTGACTCCGAAATCGCAACACATGCGCGTTGAATTCTTGATCGCGATCTGGAAATCGGACCAGGTTCAGTTCATATTCTGCTTCCAGGAGTACATGCTTCGAGATGGCCCATTCCGGGCCTGCTCCAAAATTCATTCTCCACCCGTCGTAAAAGGTGCCGGCCGAGGCAACAGCATCCATGGAGAAGAGAGACGAATTTGACGCGTTCCTGGTTATACTAAGGTTGGTAAATCGATACGTCCCCTCGGGTACTGAGGTGTCTTCTGGAAAGGAGATGGATTCCCTGAGATTCTCATAAAAAGAAGTCAGAGATATATCGTACCAGGCCCCGCTTTTAAATTCAAGAAAGGTTTCTAATCGACCAATGGCTGTCTCTGTTGAACCGTCTTCATTTCGCGATATAATAGAACCAGATATCTCGGGGGCAATTCTGCGATACCAATCGCTCTCGCTCCCTAACCAACCGTATCCAACTCCGATTCTATTTGCCCATATATCCTCGCGGGTCGTAAACCCTAATTCTGGGTTATACGTTGGGCCATACCTTTTAGTAAGCACCCCGTAGGAAAATCCTTGATTGGTCCGTCGCTCCCATTGAGCACGAAGAAGGCTGGCTCGTAATAGATTATTGGATTCAATCACCTCGTTGCCGTCGTCATCTTCTATCACCACTTCGTCATCCAGGGTACCAGCTACGCGAAGAGTGATGTATTCATTGCCAAACGGCCGGATGGTAGCATCAAGCCCAAGAGCAAGGTTGTATGCTCCATTCTCACTGAGGCGCGTTGTAACCAGGCCGCCGGCATAGGAAAAGTCATTCAGGATTTTTCTGCGCAACCGCAATACGCCGAAGTTTTCTGAAGGCAGATTGTCGCTGTTGGCCGTTTGCATGTCGAGAAAGCCGAGATCCCAGTTTCCAAGGCGCCCCACTACACGTGCCCCACCAAGGATTCTTACCGGATTGCCGTCATCATCCAGGCCAATTCGCCGGCTGTAAAAAAGCTGGTCTACCCGACCTGTTGCAAAATCGAAGATCGCTGCACGCTCCTGGAAGAACTGCCTCTTTTCAGGGAAAAATAAAGAGAGCCGGGTTAGGTTTACTTGTTCGTCGTCCGCTTCAACTTGAGCAAAATCTGTGTTCACGCTCAGGTCCATCGTCAAGTTGGAAGAGAGATTGTACTTCAGGTCGACACCCGCTTCTCGAGTAAAGTCAGTGTCAGATAAAAAAGCAGTCTCGGCGTCATTGAGTGTGTTGGTAAAATTGGATCCCCCTGTAACATAAGGGGTGATGTATACTGGCTTTTTGCTGTACACGTTATCAAAAGCCACATCCTGCGCCATGGATGCTTTTGCCCATCCCAGGAACCAGTTTGGGGGTGTGTCGGGAAATACGTGACGTTCATTGATTCGCGAAATAAATCGATGGATCGTCAAACCCATTACGACGCGGCCTCCATCGTCCTGAAAGCGAAGGCTCGAAAAGGGAATTCGCATTTCGGTAAACCATCCATCTTCCGTTATCTGTGATACAGCATCCCAGAAGGTGTTCCAGCTGCTATTGATCGTCCCCGAGAACCCATTAATGAGCTCTCCATCGTTCGCAACCGTTCGGTCAAAACGAACACCCGTCGGGGTTGTGGAGAACCACAGCATGTTTTCGTTGTCGTTAAACGTATCTATGATCAGGGAGAAGGTATCATCGCCTGCGTATTGATCCCGGTACAGGGAGTTGCCCCGAATATTGTCAGGGGAAGAGTCGTACATACGGCCCGACGCATACAGGTATTCATCATCGTAGGCCACCCGAATTTCTGTATGCTGAGAGGGCTCGCTTTTGTAGACAGGCTGGTATACCGTCAGGTCAAGCGGTTCGATAGATTCCCAGGCTTCTTCATTGCTGAATCCATCCAGTTCTATCGACCCCTCGATCCGCTGAAGGGTGATCGGTTCTCCTGATCGTACTTGAGCAGAGGCAGCCCATGAGAAGCAAGATACAAGTAGAAAAGAGGTGATGCAGTGCCTCATTCGTAGAATAGGCAAACAACAGGTGTACATAGTTTTGGATAACTGATGGAGTCATGGGATGGGTGGTACGCCTTAATATACGCTCTTAAAACCTGGGATATGTTGAACTGTAATTTAAGTTTTCTGAGTTCATTCCTTGTCATCCAGCTGGAGCGAAGCGAAAGCAGGCATAGGCTTTGAAATATAGGGGGTAAATCCTCCTAATTGCTGTTATTTAGGCGAATCTGTTCACAACATGAACGCTTCCTGTTCAGTGTGTGAACAGGTCGGGTAGGGGGACATCAAAACTATCTACATCCCTTTGAACCCAATGCTGATTCTCATGAAAAAAGCTTTACTGACCCTCTGCCTCAGTTGCTTCCCCCTTTTGGTGATTGCTCAAGATGCCTTGACCTATCTTAATGTCGCCAATCCTAGGAATCCTGGTCTTGTCCGCCAGGGAACTATCGAGGACGCAACCTTCTCTGTTCGCCCCAAAGGAATTTATACAGAGGTGGGTGTGTACCTTACGTTCTCCGCCCGGGAGGCCGGTTTTTTCACGGGCGAACAATTGGAGGTATTTTTTAATTTCACGCTGCCGGAAGGCGCTTCAATTACAGACTCCTGGCTTTGGGTAGGAGAAGATATTATTCAGGCCATTCTGATTAATCGGGAAAAGGCAACTGAAATTTATGAGGGGATCGTAAATGCGCGTAGAGATCCCTCCCTGCTAGTAAAAAACGGCGAGGGGATTTATGAGTTACGGGTGTTTCCCATGTTTGCTGGGGAAACCCGACGCGTGAAGATTACCTACCTTGTTCCTACACTCTGGCTGTCCGAAGAAACACTAACCTCGCTTCCCTTTGACTGGCTCGACACTTCCTTGAATCCTCTTCAAGAGGCGGACATACTGGCCTGGCCGGGTAATGGTTGGGAAGGCCCTGCGTTTACAGATGCACCTGATGTTGCTTTTACCGAAGGAAACGATGCTGAACTTGGCCGATTTCATCGGGCCACGTTGGACCAGGAATTATTTCAGTCCTTGCAGTCCATTTCCTTTGATTCACCTATGGAGGATGGTGTATTCATGAGCACGTTCGGCTCAGAAAATGGAGGATGGTATCAACTGGCCTACATGCCTTCTGCTACCCTTGAGCGAAATCAACAGCGAAAGGTCATGATGTTGATCGATCAGGATGCCTCTAAAACCTCCTTATCTACCCAGGCTCTCATCCAGCGTGCGCAAGAGGCATTAAAGGAGAATCTAGCACCGACAGATTCGTTTAATGTCATTCTTTCCCAACTCGATGTGGACCCCATAAGCGAAGAGTGGCTGCCGGCAGAGCCTGAGATCATTGATTCTGTATTTAATGATTTGCTCTCGAGCGTTTCGGCATTGTACAGTAACCTGCCTGTGCTTCTAGCCAGCGGGTTGTCATTCATAGCTGATCGGGATGAGGATGGTGAAATCTTGTTGGTCTCAAGTGCTGACGCCCTCAACGATTCCGGAGTAGCAGACCAGTTGATCTCGGATTTGTTAACGATTCTGGATCCGTTACCCCCTATTCATGTTGCTGATGTGGCGAACATCAATGTAGCCGTTACGACGAACAGCGCTAGCACTGGTGTGGGTAATAGTTATCTGTATAACCAGTTATCGCGGCTGAGCGGAGGGACCTTTGTAAATATCCGCTCGGGGCAAGGTTATGGTTCAATGCTTCGAGATCTATTGAACAATCTGGGTGGAGCTATTCAGGATCCTGTGCTGTTTACCTCTTCAACATCAGGGTTTACCTTTGGCCGCTTTTCTTCATTAGACGGTGTTGATGCGGCCGCGGTGAGTAGGGCCTTTGTTGAAGTGGGTAATTTCCTGGGAGATGCCCCATTCACGGTGGAAACATCTGGGATGTATCAAGGAGAGTCCTTTACCAATCAGATAACCTTAGGAGCGGATAAGATCTTTGAAGGAGATGAATCCTTGAAGGCATACTGGACCGGGCTGCAGGTCGAGAAGCTTGAGCGCCTTGAACCGGATGAAGACCTGATCGAGGAAATAAGAGAATACAGCTATGATGCACGTGTGTTGTCCTCCTATACGGCATTTCTTGCTCTAGAGCCAGGCGTGATGGGCACTGAAATCTGCGATACCTGCCAGGACGAAACACAAGTATCAACACGTACAGAAGATGAAATCCCCACAGGTGTTGAAATCCAGGTTGAAGCATTTCCTAATCCGTTCAGCGATCGGGTTGTAATTCGAATTACCTTTCCCGAACTCACTCCGTTGCACGATCATTCGTTTGCAATCTACAACGTAATGGGGCAGCAGGTTAAGCGTTTTGAAGTGGGCGACAGAATTGAGCAAACCCTGGAATTGGAATGGGATGGCACAAACGATGCCGGAGAACCCGTTGCGAGCGGGATGTATTTCTTTGTGATGACCTCGCCATCCGGGCGTTGGGTCGTGAAGGTGGTGAAGGTATAACTGTGAGCATGAGACGGGAGCCAGGAGATCGAAGCTTCGCTTTTTGTAAGCTTCCCTCCCGTCTCCTGGCTCCTATCTTTATTTCGACAATGTAAACTGGCGGACGAGGCTGTTACCGGGTGTTGTTAGCCGGTAGAGATAGGTGCCGCTGGGGAGGTGGCTGGCTTCGAAGAGGACTTGGTGGCTGCCGGCGTTTTGGATGCCGTCAACCAGGGTATCTACTTGACGGCCGAGTAAATCGTATACCACAAGCCGTGTGTATGTGGATTCGGTTAGGGAGTACCGGATGGTTGTTGTTGGATTAAAAGGATTTGGATAGGCTGTGTGCAGGCTTACTTCCGTTGGTTGTTCGTTTCCCTGTTGTTCGTCTTGCTGTTGCGTGTAAGACGGTGCTTCGTCTTGGCGAAACAGGTTAGACCTGTTGTCTTCCTCTCGGCTGTCAGTGACGTTGAAACGGACAGAGTACGGGATACCTTTAGTACCCTTGGCGTGTTGTTGCCTGAAGGCTAAAGCGGTAATCCTGTACTCGCCAACTCCAATGGTACCGTTGTGATATTCACCCTCGGTGTCTCCAAAGAGCGCATAGGGAAGTACGTTTTCGATGTGTGTGTATTCCTGGTGACGCTTTCTCTTGGGTGTTAAGGACCAGGCAAGGCTGTTCGAAGGGCCGGCAACTTCTGCGCGGACATTCAGGTTTTCAGGTAGATCGGCAAGGTCCAAACGAGTGCGATCTTCCAGGACCAGGATATCTTCGTTTGTGTCTGCGTCTACCAGCACAAGCGATGTGACGACCAGGCTTTCCCCTTCTCGAACTACATCGAAGGTGATTGAGCTAGATATTCCTGCTTCGCCGCGTGCCTTGTTTTTTGGATACGGCGTGGCTGTGACGGTATGTGTGCCCTCTCTGAGTCGTCCGTCATTAAAATCGCCGTTTACGTCCCCAAATAGGGAGAAAGGTGCCAGGTTTTCAACGTGATAACGATCTCTGTTTATGAAGTCAAACTTGACGCTGCCAACATCTCCCAGGGTGTTCACTCTAATGTTCATGTAGAGAGGGAGTTGATTGAGGTTGATGACCGCATTATCAGGTATCGGGTCAAAACCACGGATAGGTTCGTCTGTTCGTGCATCGATGAGGGTAAAGCTGTATACCGCTGGACCGGTCAGTTCTTGTTGTTGAGCAGTGCTTTTAGGGATGAAAAATCCAACGAGCAGGCAGGTTAGGACAAAAACGCGCAGTGTGCCTCGGAGAGCATACATGGGGGTTTGCATAGGCTTGGTAGGTAGGTAAGATGAAGAGAACGAGGTGTGGTGGGTCTCTTCTTGCATTTCTGGTGGGAAATACGTTTAGGAATAATGTACACGCATATGAAGCGGATGATAGGGTAGTTTTGGCGCAAGCACACACTGCCTTAGCACCAGGGAAGGCGTTTAGGTTTTGGAATGAGGAGCTTGTGGTTTGCGTGCCTTCGGTAACTTAATTTTCGAAAAAAGGGCGTAGAAACGGAGTCCTGATGTGATAATAGCAGCGATGGCTAGTTGGATGAGGGGTTCGAAGTCGAAAAAGGAGGCCATGAGAAATGCAATGCCCCCGGCCAGTGCTGCGCTCGCATAAAAGTCTTTCTGGATGACGGCAGGAATCTCACGAACCAGAATATCTCGTACTACGCCACCGCCCGTTGCGGTGAGGCCTGCCATCATGATGATACCGATTGGCCCAAGTCCAAATGAAGAGGCTTTCACAGCGCCTACCCCTGCAAATACCCCGAGGCCGATCGCATCCGCAATCATCATCTCTCGCCATCGTGGTTCTACATGAGAAGCGCCAAGAAAAACAACGAACCCTCCCAGAATGCAAACAACCAGGTAGAACTCTTCTTGGAAAACCGCAGGTGGTGTTGATCCAAGGAGTACATCGCGAATGATACCGCCGCCCACTCCGGTGAGAATAGCCAGCACCACGATACCCAGCAGGTCCAGTTCGTATTTTACAGCTTTGAGTCCACCTGATACCGCAAAAACAAATGTACCAGCCAGGTCCAGGGCATAAAGAACGGTTTCAGACATGGAGGGGGTTATTTTCTCCTGATCTTGCTACCGTCAAAGAGGAGCCACGTATTCGGGTCGAATTCGATGTTTGTAACGGCAGATTCGACTTCGAAATTGAAAGATTCCTTCTCGCTATTGATCTCAAGCATTTTCGTAACCGTTTCCCCAGATTCCATTTTTAAGTCAATCTCCATAGGGAAAACAAAGGACGGCCCCGATTGCTCTTGAGAAAGGGTAATGTTTACGGTATTTACCCCAGGGTTATACGACCAGGTCCCTTCCACCACAGGCTGACCGGCCTGGTAAAGCCATTGTTGAAAGAATACCTCCAGATCTTGCCCAGACGCTTCTTCCATTTTCTCCTGAAATTGAGCAGAAGAGGCATTTTGATCTCGATAGGTTTCATAATACGCCCGGATGCCATTCCAAAAAGCTTCATCTCCAACCTGATACCGAAGCATATGTAGAATCCAGCCTCCTTTTTGGTAACTGTTCGCGTTAAGATGCTGATTCGGGTCTGAAATCTGAGGATTTACGAGTGGAGCGTCAGGGACACGTTCATAAAAACGGAGAACCGATAAGCGCGCTCGATTCATGCCATCTTGAATGCGTTCTCTACCGTAGGTCGCTTCCATATAAAGCTGTGTGAAGTAGGTTGCAAATCCTTCACTGAGCCAAATGTGTTGCCAGTCAATTTCACTTACCGAGTTTCCGAACCATTGGTGAGCCACCTCGTGAGCGATTAACCCTTCGTTTTGGCGCGTCCCCGAAATAGAGTTTTCGCTGTAGAAGATGTTACTGGCATTCTCCATGCCTCCGTACCTGGTCTTGGACTGTACGTTGGCGAGCTTCTCGTAGGGGTACGGGCCGATATTGGTTTCAAAGAACTCCATGACGCGATTGGTGACGCCAAAATCGTGAAATCCAGCATCCCTGTCTTGTGGGTATACCCAGTTTTGAATCGGTATATCTTTGTATTCCCCGGCGTATTCAACTGCAAACCGAGCGGCTCCTATAACCACTACTTTTGTAGGAATGGGGACATCCGTACGCCAGTGGGTTTTGCGAGTCCCATCCAACATGTCTGTTTCTTCGATCAATGACCCACTGGAAACGACCTGGTAATGTGCAGGAGCCGTAACCATGAATTCCACACTGGCTTTATCAGACGGGTGATCTACGGTTGGCAACCAGTTGCGTGCACGATTGGGCCAGTTGTCTCCAAAAAAGGTGCGGTCACCGTGTTTATTGGTCGCGATAATGAGGCCGTCCGCCGGGATGCCCTCATAAGCGATCGTGTAGGTTCTGGTATTGCCTGAGCTACCTGCAGTAGCAGGAGAGATTTGAATTTTGTCGTCGTCGTGGCTGTAATCAACCGTTTGCCCGTTTTCTTTCACAGAGCGAACAACCATTCCTGTCTTTTTCCCGCTTTCCCTGCCAATTAAATCTAACGAAAAGGACGTGACACTCGGCTGTGTGAACGTCACTTGTACGTCTGTTACCCCAGAGATTGTATTATCTTCATCCGACAAAGTGAGTTGGAAAGCGTAGTGTTGTACGTCGATAGAAGGCTCTTGAGCGAGTCCTTCAAAGGCGAGGAGAAGGCTTAAAAGGAAAGGGAGGACGTATTTCATAGTTTAGAAACGGTGGGTATAATTAACTTTTAGGGATGCGCCTGTTTCAAAGGCTCTAAGCATGAAGCGTTCCGGATTAACACCTGCAAATTTATTCTCCCAGTTTCGAGAGAAGATGAAGAAGATGTCGTTCCCAGGTCTGAGTGTCCACCGGAATCGAGAAAATAGCGTGAGGAGCTCTGTAACATCGTCATATTGGATAATGGCTGTCGAAGAGATCCAGGGGCTCAATTGCCAGGCGCCGGTGAATTGATATAAGTTTGTTGTGAAACTACCTTGATCGAGATCCACTTGATTCTGTTCCCAATTCGAACTCAAGCTTATTCCTGGGGCCGGGCGTACAGTTAATCCAAGATCATACGATGTTCGAGTGCCCGTCCAGAAGTCGCCATAGCTGACAATTCCAAATACCGATACCTTGCGCCGGCTCGCAGTGCTAAAAAAACTGGTCCACTCTGTATACTCGTATCTGTCCGCTTCAATGATGAGGTCTTCATAGATATTGAAGTCTCTCTCAAGGATTTCATTTGCATGCTCAACGGAAAAAAACACGTTGTCACCAGATTCAAACTCAATCCCAAGAAATCGAAAATCGATGCCTTGAGTTAAGACGCGGTTGTTCAAATCCCAGATATTTTCGTATGCAAGGCGGAAGTTGAGGTCTCGTATAAGGCTGCTCTTGCTTAATCGAGGCACAAATTGAACCTGGGGTTCTATTCGTTTGAATGCATTTCTGCTGTTAAAGCCTACGGCAGGGTCGTAAAAGGCGCCAAACTCTCTATAAGAAGCTTGGAGGATGATGGGCTCATTGTCGTATCTGAAGCGGAGGCCACGGACTGTTCGGTCGAGATTGGATGAGATCTCGTCGAACGTGTTTTCATTGTGCCAAACCCAGAAGGCTTGAAAGTTGAAATTCCGGTCGCCGAACAGTTTGCTGGTCGTGTATTCCAGGTCACCCCCAATTGTATAGCGGTCGGGCGCGAAGGCTTCTCCCTCAAAGTCGTTAGATGCCCTGCGGGTAAATAAAAAGCCAATAGAAGATTGTTCACCAAAATTGCGATTTACGCGACCAACGGTAAAATGCTCTACCGGCAGTGCGTTGGTTTCGGCGGTACGTACATGAAGGAGTCCAATGTCAAAGGGGCCTTCCTGGCCAGCGAGGCGGGTCCCATAGGTGATGGGTATTTGTTGACCCGATTCCAACCCAATGCGTCTACTGAAATACGGATTTGCCCCGTTACGCGGTGCAAAGTTGAATACACGGGATCCTTCAAGGAAAAAGTCCCTTCTTTCTGGGAAAAACAGGGGGAAGCGGGTAAGGTTTACCCGGCGCTGATCTACCTCGACTTCTGCAAAATCAGTATTAACGGATACAGCTCCACGGAGGCTGGGAGTTATACTATAAGTTATGTCGAAGCCCCCATCGATATCCTGTGATCGGTCAAATCCTCCTCCATCTTCCCGGATGGAAGTCGCTGTAGTAATGCCATAGGGCTTTACTTCGAGGCCGATACCCTGGGACATATCCCTGAGTCCGGAGACTGTGCCTGCGAAGATGGGCTCAAACAACGACTGGTTGCGCAGATGACCGCTCCACAACGTCTCTTCGTTTTTTCTCCGGACGGTTCGTTGGAAGTTGATGCCCCAGGTATCATTTGAAGGATCGAAGTTTATGGTTCGAAAGGGAATCCGAATTTCGGCCGACCAGCCATATGATCCTCGGGATACACGCGCCTCCCATATACCATCCCAGGACTTGTTTACGCCTGTTACGGTCCCGAGGAGTCCATCTCCCATTAGGCCGGCGGGATTAATTTCAAAGAAATAGCCGGTGCGGCCATCTCTAAAGGTATCCAGGATCCACATGAACCGATCATCCGATAACAAGGAGGCATCCCGTTGCTTTTGAAAACCAAGTATATTGTCAGGCTGACTGTCAAAAAGAGTCACGCCCAGATAAAATACCTGGCTGTCGTAAGCGACGCGAACTTCTGTTCTTTCTGACGAGGCTGCACCTTCAATGGGTTCTTGTTGTAGAAAGCCAGTTGCTGGCTCGATGAGTTGCCAGAATGCCTCGTTTAGTTCACCATCGAGTTCTACTCGTTGGCCTGATTCGAGGCGCAACGCCTGAATGGATCGTTGTTGTGCTTTTAGTGGAACGCAGAACGTAAATAACAGGGCAATATGTACGACTAAGAGGCAGGTTTTCATGCACAGAATGGAGCCAGGGGCAAACTTTATGGCGTTTTCTCATTTAGAGAGAAGATAATGAGTTTGGCGTTTGGTGTTTATAATTTGGTGTGATTTATTTTTGGGGTTTCAGGCGAAGGTTTAAACAGTTGATTGAAGCATGGCACACAGAGACGAAGTAGGCGTGGTGGGGATAGATGTAGGTGGGACGTTTACTGATTTTGTTTGGCGTATTGGTGATCGCTTGCAGGTTTTAAAGCTTCCGACAACGCCTAGGGATCAGAGTGAGGCCATTGGAGATGGGTTGGGGAAGCTGAATGTGGGCATGCAGGCACAGGTGATGCATGGGACTACCGTCGCTACCAACGCCCTGCTGGAGCGGCGTGGTGCTCGGGCGGCGCTTGTAACTACAAAAGGGTTTGCAGATGTGCTCGCTATTGGACGGCAGAACAGACCATCCTTGTATGCACTGAGTCAACAGCGAAAACCTGAGTTGATTCCGGCTTCCTGGCGGTTTGAACTCGATGAGCGTATTGATGCAAAAGGGAAGGTCATCAAGCCGTTAAACAGGGCTGATCTTGATCGTTTGTCAGAAATGCTACAGGCAAAACAGGTTGAGAGCCTTGCGGTTGTTTTCCTCTTCTCCTTTTTGAATCCAGAACATGAACGCGAGGTGGCGGATCATCTTGCAACGGTGTTGCCTGATCTCAACGTATCCGTGAGTAGTGAGCTTCTTCCGGAATATCGTGAATATGAGCGCACGTCAACAGTGGCGATTAATGCCTATGTTCAGCCTCTCGTGGCGGCGTATTTGAACCGGTTGAAGGCAACCTTGCAAAAACGAAGCATCTTCGTAATGCAATCAAATGGAGGTGTGCTGTCTTTGGAAAGTGCAGCGAGGCAAGCCGGTAGGTTGGTCCTTAGTGGGCCTGCGGGAGGAGTCGTTGGTGCGTTTGAGGTAGCAAAAAGAGGATTGGATACATCGGCACCTGAGATTATTACGTTTGATATGGGCGGGACGAGCACCGATGTGGCGCTGTGCCCTGGTGTGCTTCCCCGTACCTCAGAAGGCTTCATTACGGACCTTCCAATACGCTTCCCTTCAATGGACATACATACTGTTGGCGCTGGTGGAGGCAGCATAGCCCGGGTGGACAGTGGAGGCATTCTGAGGGTAGGGCCCGAGAGTGCAGGTGCAGATCCGGGGCCCGTTTGTTACAGCCGAGGGGGTATTGAACCAACCGTAACCGATGCTAACCTGGTTTTGGGGCGTATCCCGAAGGACGGCTTCCAGGGAGGTGGGATGCAATTGGATTTAGAGGCAGCAATGGAGGCATTGGCTTCTTTAGGGCGCTCAATGAACGTGAGCCCTTTTGAAGCGGCGTTAGGCGTTGTTCGTGTTGCTAATGCGGTGATGGAGAGGGCATTGAGGCGAATCTCCATTGAGCAAGGGTTTGATCCTCGATCGTACACCCTGGTGCCTTTTGGAGGAGCCGGCGGCTTGCATGCTTGTGAGTTAGCGGAAGCTCTGGGAATCGAGCAGATTTTGATACCCCGATATCCGGGTGTATTAAGTGCCTGGGGGCTAACGATTGCGGATAGTACATTTGATGCATCAGCAACCGTGTTGTTGGACAGCCAGGAGCTTCTGGCTCGCCCCGAACTTCTGGAGCCTATGTACCTGAGTCTCGTGGAGAAAGTGAACCAGGGTTTATTGGATCAATCAACCGAACCTTCTTTTCAGGCCTGGTTTGATATTCGTTATAAAGGGCAGAGCTATGAGTTGGAAATACCTGTCGACTTACCATTTACTGCGTCTCACATCAACCTGGCTCTTGATCGATTTTATGCAATGCACGATCGTCGGTTTGGGTATAGACTAACGGGAAGTCGTGTTGAAATTGTAGCTATGCGGCTGCAAGGCAAACATATGGGAGCCCCTTTGAGGCAAGAGGAATTGTTGAGGGAGGTAGGCGGTGCCCCGATAATGCAGAATGAAAGGCGTGAGGTATGGCTCGACTCGGCTGGGGAGCAATCGATTCATTTCTGGAATCGAGAAGATATTCAGCCCCGAAAGGACTTTATGGGGCCTGCTATTGTGGGGCAATATGATGCTACTCTGTTGGTTTTTCCTTCTTGGCGTGTGTCTTCTGATAGACATCGAAATATACTCCTGAGGCGCATGTGATATGCTCCTTTGACGCATAGGGACCAAATCCCAGCTATTATCCACAAAATCTATGGATATCTACCGAATACATTTTATACATATGTTAACCGTTTTGTAATGGGCTAAAGTCTTGTTTTTATGCACTTTGGGGATAAGCCACTGTTTTAGGTTAAGATTTTGCAAAAACGAATTCCACAAGTTATCCACATTTAGTACTACTGCTTGTAGGGGTATTCTCGGACACCCGAAATGTGTCTCAGTTTTTGGAACAAAATGAAAAACATGGATCCTGTTCTATTAGAGGTATATCGGCACCGGTTTATTGGGATTTCCGAGGAAATGGGAGTCACCTTACAGCGGACCAGTTTCTCGCCAAACATAAAAGAGCGCCTGGATTTTTCATGCGCCTTGTTTGATGGAGCTGGGAAGTTGATTGCTCAGGCTGCACATATACCCGTCCATTTGGGGGCAATGCCTGCCAGTGTAAAGGCTGCCAGGGACGCATATTCATCGTGGCATCCGGGAGACGTCGTCATCTTGAATGATCCCTATGCAGGCGGGACGCATCTTCCCGACATCACGATGGTAACTCCAGTTTTTGGTTTAGCCGAGAACGCACCTTTGTATTTCATCGCTACCCGTGCGCATCATGCCGATGTAGGTGGAATGACGCCTGGGTCGCTTCCTTTATCTACTGAGTTGTACCAGGAGGGCATCATTATTCCTCCTGTGATGGTCTATGAAAAAGGAGTCTTGAATGAAGGGGTGCAAGCGCTAATTCTGAGGAATGTTCGCACCCCCAAGGAGCGTGAGGGAGACTTTGCTGCGCAACGAGCTGCGCATACGGTTGGGAATAAGCGGCTTTCGGCGCTCATGAGTCAGTTTGGAGAAGAAGAGGTCGCTCTTTATGCACGGCACCTTCAATCCTACAGTGAGCGGATTGTACGAGCGGCCATTTCGTCCTGGCCTGATGGCGTCTATACCAGTGAGGATATTCTTGAGGTCAAGGAAAACGCACGAATTAAGCTGAAACTCACTATCCAGGGGGATAGGATTTCGTTTGACTTTACCGGCACTTCTGGTTCCATGCAAAACTCCTTGAATGCGGTTTTAAGCATAACGCAATCAGCCTGCTATTACACTGTTGCATGTCTTGTGGGTGAGGATGTGCCCATGAATGAAGGCTGCTTTTCGCAGGTACATATTGATGTACCAAAGGGGAGCCTACTAAATGCTCGTCCACCTAGCGCAGTCGCTGGAGGGAATGTGGAGACCTCTCAGCGCGTCGTGGATGTTGCCTTCAAGGCATTTGCTAAGGCGCTCCCTGAAAGGGTCCTGGCAGATTCACAAGGGACCATGAATAACCTGACCATAGGCGGTATAAGCGAAGAGGGTCGCCCTTATGCCTATTATGAAACAATTGGTGGTGGAATGGGAGCTTCTTTGAATACGGATGGGTTGAGTGGCGTTCATGTTCACATGTCGAATACACTAAATACGCCCGTTGAGGCATTAGAGAGGGCCTACCCGTTTCGCATCAAGGTGTACAGCTTGAGGAAAGGGTCTGGCGGACTGGGACAACGGAACGGTGGTGAAGGCCTGATCCGCGAATACGAACTGCTCAGGCCGGCTACAGTGACGATGCTAAGCGAACGAAGAAGCCATCCTCCTGCAGGGCTCTTTGGGGGAAAAGAAGGGGAAACAGGAAAAAATATGCTTATTGAGGCCAATGGTGAGGAGACTGAACTTCCTGCCAAGTTCTCAAGAGTCTTTCAGGCCGGTGAATGCTTGCGCATCATTACACCCGGTGGTGGTGGCTATGGCCCTGAAAACGAATAAGGCTGCATTCGCTTTATGTCCTCGGAATAAAGGCGCACTGTTGGGGGACGACTATCTACGTAAAAATGCCGGTGATCACAGCTTAAGGTAATCACCGGCATTGGTATTTAAAACCGTTCTTCCTGAAAACGCGATCAGGCAGAAACGGTAGACTCGTTCAAGAAATTACGTAGTACGTAGTGGAGGATGCCTCCATTTCTGTAATAGTCTACTTCAACGGGTGTATCCAGTCGACAGATTGTGTTGAACGTGACTGAAGAGCCATCGCTCTTCGTCGCCGTTACTTCAATAGTCTGACGAGGATTTACGCTGTCATCGACTGGGATGGAGAACGTCTCAGAGCCATCCAGGCCAAGTGTCTGGTACGAGTCGCCATCTGCAAATTGCAACGGCAATACACCCATTCCAATCAGGTTCGAGCGGTGAATGCGCTCGAAGCTGACCGCGATAACGGCTTTGACGCCGAGTAGAATCGTGCCTTTGGCAGCCCAGTCGCGGCTGGATCCCATTCCGTAGTCTTTACCAGCTAACACAACCAGTGGAATACCCGCTTCCTGGTACTTCATGCAAGCGTCGTAAATAGGCATGACTTCGTCCGTTGGGAAGTAATGCGTAACACCCCCTTCTGTACCGGGTACGAGCTTGTTTTTGATCCGGATATTAGCAAACGTACCGCGCATCATTACTTCGTGATTACCACGGCGGGATCCGAACGAGTTGAAATCGAGGAAGCCAACGCCTTTATCGATCAAGTATTTGCCACCTGGGCCGTCAGCAGGGATGGCGCCGGCCGGCGAAATATGATCCGTCGTTGTTGAGTCACCAAGGATTGCCATAACGCGTGCGCCGCCTATGGAAGCAATCTGAGGTGTTTCTGGTGTGAGGTCTACGAAGAAAGGAGGCTCCTGGATGTAGGTTGACGCGTCACTCCATGAGTAAATAGATCCTTCGGGAATCTCAATCTTGTTCCAGACTTCGTTTGAGGTCTCGATGCCATCGTATTCCTGTTTGAACATTTCAGGTGTCAAGAATTTGCTCACCGATTCCTGGATTTCGGCACTGGTTGGCCAGATATCTTTCAGGTATACATCGTTTCCGCTTTCATCTTGCCCCACAGGATCTTTGCTGAGATCAAGATCCACGGTGCCGGCAAGGGCGAATGCTACAACCAGCGGTGGTGATGCCAGGAAGTTGGCTTGTACGAGGGCGTGGATGCGTCCTTCAAAGTTTCGGTTGCCTGATAATACACCCGATACAATCAGCTCTCCTTCTTTAATAGCATTTGCTGTAGGCTCAGGAAGCGGCCCTGAGTTGCCAATACACGTCGTGCATCCGTATCCAACCAGGTTAAATCCGAGCTGGTCGAGGTAAGGAAGCAGTCCTGCTGCATGAAGGTATTCGGTTACTACTTTAGATCCTGGAGCGAGGCTGGTTTTTACATAGGGCTTAACCTTCAAGCCCCGTTCAACCGCCTTTTTAGCTACAAGCCCAGCACCAATCATCACGGATGGGTTACTGGTATTTGTGCAACTGGTAATGGCCGCAATGGCAACGTCGCCATGCGTCATATCGAGCTCATTCCCTTTGTCGTCTTTGAAGCGCCCTGAGTTATCGAGGGCGTCTGATTTTACACCAAAGCCTTGAGGACCAGGAGGCGTTGTTAAGGAGGTAGCAAACGACTCTTTAAGGTCGGGTAATGTGATGCGGTCTTGAGGACGCTTAGGTCCGGAGAGGCTTGGTACTACCGTGCTCATATCCAGCTCCAGCACATCGATGTATTCTGGGTCCGGCGTAGCATCCGTTCTGAAGAGGCCCTGTTCTTTGGTATAGCGCTCAACCAACTGGACAACGTCATCCGGCCGGCCCGTTCGGCGCATGAAGTCCAGCGTTTCAGAGTCGATAGGGAAGAAGCCCATGGTTGCCCCGTATTCCGGAGCCATGTTCGCAATGGTCGCGCGGTCTGGAACGGTGAGTTTGCTGAGGCCCTGGCCAAAGAACTCGACAAACTTTCCAACAACGCCATACGAACGCAGCATTTCAGTAACGGTCAATACGAGGTCCGTAGCTGTAGCTCCTTCAGGCATCTCGCCTGTTAGTCTGAATCCTACGACATCCGGCATCAACATATAAATCGGCTGGCCGAGCATGACAGCTTCTGCCTCGATACCGCCAACACCCCATCCAACAACGCCCAGTCCGTTGATCATGGTGGTATGGCTATCCGTCCCAACGAGGGTATCTGGGTAGGCTACAACAAGGCCGTCATCTGTTGGGCGAGTCCATACACCTTTTGCTACGTATTCCAGGTTTACCTGGTGACAAATACCACTTGCCGGGGGCACTACAGAGAAATTGTCAAACGCTTGTTGGCCCCATCGCAAAAACTCATACCGTTCCCTATTGCGCTTGAATTCTTTTTCAGCATTGATGCGAAGGGCATCCTGCATACCAAAGGCATCGACTTGTACAGAATGATCAATGATCAAATGCACGGGAACGCCAGGATTGATTTCATTGGGATCACCACCCAGGCGTGCCATTGCGGAGCGCATGGCAGCAAGGTCCACAACTGCAGGTACACCAGTAAAATCCTGTAGAAGAACACGAGCAGGTTTAAACGGAATTTCTTCCTTGGCAGGTGCTTTCGGATTGTAATTGGCTAGTCGTTCCACATCTTCCTTGGTCACAAGAAAACCGTCACACTCACGAAGAACCGATTCGAGCATGACTTTGATGGAGAAGGGAAGTTTATTGATGCCTGTGAAACCGGCTTTAACCAGTTGGTCCAGGCGATATATATAGGCCGAGCCTGATCCGGTATCGAATGTAGCTTTGGCGCCGAAATAGTCGCGTTGTTCTGGGCTTGCTGTCATAGAAAAGGGAAGATTGTGTTACCTCATATTACGGGCTACTAATACAAGAAAATGCGGTTTTTTGTTCAATGTTAGCGATTAGTTCATAGAGCGTCGGAAAGTGCAAGGTGCAAAGTGCAAAGTGCAAGGTTTTTTGTGCAAAGTTTAGAGTGCAAGGTGAAAAGTTTTGGGTGCAAGGTTCAGAGTGCAAAGTGCAAAGTGCGAGTTTGCTTGACTGCCTATGTTGAAGGGCTTAAACTTAGTGTAGGAATCGGTTTTTCCCACTACGAAAAAACACTAATTAGATGTCGGTTAACCCCTTGCCCTCTCTGCACCCTGCCCGCTTCACTCTGCACCCTGCCCGCCTCACTCTGCACCCCAAAAAACCTTGCACTTTGCACCTTGCACTTTGCACTCTCTGCGTAGCACTGCTTATGCTTACCGGTTGCAGCCAACCCCAACCCCCAAACATCGTTCTCATCTACATCGACGACCTTGGGTGGCGGGATTTGGGGTTTATGGGGAGTACGTATTATGAGACGCCGCATATTGATGAATTGGCCGCTTCTGGGATGACGTTTACGGATGCGTATGCCAACGCTCCTAATTGCGCGCCTTCGCGAGCGGCATTGCTATCCGGGCAATATGCTCCGCGGCATGGGGTTTATACGGTGGCTTCCTCTGAACGAGGCGAATCGCGATTCCGTAAACTGGTGCCGACCGTCAATACTACGTCGCTCGATACCAGTACCGTTTTGATTGCAGAGGCTCTACAACGGGCAGGTTACCATACGGCTCATTTTGGGAAATGGCATCTTGGCAATAATGAGCATGCGCCAGAGAATCAAGGATTTATCGTGGCTGACGAAGCGAGTTGGAAAACCAAACGAAGCCATTTTATGCCCGATACGGGTGAGTATATGGCCGATTACCTGACGGATAGAGCCGTTGATTACCTGAAAGAACAGGGGGAGAAGCCGTTCTTTTTATATCTGTCCCACTACGGAGTGCATACTCCGATTGAATCTAAACAGGATAAGATTGATAAGTTCAGCCAAAAAGAGGGCGATGATCATCATTTTGATCCAACGTATGCGGGCATGATCGAAAGCATTGATGAAAGTGTGGGCCGTGTGTTGGCCACGCTCGAAGAAGAAGGATTAGCTGAGAACACGATGGTTCTCTTTTTTGCTGACAATGGCGGATATGGACCAATCACCAAAATGCATCCGCTTCGTGGGGCAAAAGGGATGTTGTACGAAGGCGGGATTCGGGAACCGCTTGTTGTTCGTTGGCCTGGAAAGGTGCAAGCCGGCAGCAGTTCGGATACCCCTGTAATTGGGATCGATCTTTACCCCACTTTTTTAGATGCAGCTGGGGTAGGTGCCTCGCCGTCCTATACGCTCGACGGAGTGAGTTTGACACCCCTTCTAACTGGAACCGGCTCTCTGGATCGCGAAGCCATTTACTGGCATTTCCCTGCTTATCTTGAAGCGTATCGGGATTCTGAGGTGCCCTGGCGAACGACGCCCGTTGCTGCAGTACGGTCAGGCGAGTATAAACTGATTGAATTCTTCGGAGAGGGCCAACTCGAACTGTATAACCTCGATGCGGACATAGGGGAGCGCAACAACCTGGCTGAAGACATGCCTGAGAAAGTGGACGAACTATATGCTATGATGCAAGCCTGGAGGCAGAACGTAAACGCTCCGGTACCTACTACCCTCAATCCCGAATTTGATGCAGAAACGTATAGGGCAGCAAATGCACTGCACAATCCCTATCGCTAATCGGCCAGATCCGTTTCGAAAATAAACAATCGGCTCTTGTTATCCTCAGGCATGGCATACAAACGAAGGACGGATCCCTCTAGTTCAAGCACAACAGGATTCTGAGTCATAGGCAATCCGCTTTCTGTCCAGAAGGGAAAAGGTACCTGGTGAATGGGCCGCTGAAGAAAGAGGTCAATCAATTCGATACCTCCAAGGGCAAAATGGGCTTGAGAAGCAGGCTGATGATACCCTGATAGCCCAGTGCAGATTGCCGTGTGGCTCCCCGTATATTGACAGTCCTGATAATCGATATAATGGGAAGGATTGAGCGTACCTACCAGAGGGTTTTCCTGGTTTAGTGGTGCATAATTTGATGGCCAGGAATAGTACCGCCTGGATCCCCAACTAATTGCATGCAATGTGGCGTTCTTTGTATCAGCTATGATACCACCGATATGATCCTGTACGTGAAACCGTTCAATAGGAATAAGCGAGTCCGGGTGCATACTGTAAATGATGGATTTTGAGTCCGGACGATACTCGGCTACAGGAATCCATACATGCGTGCCGTCAAAGTCGATACCACCTGGGTGATATATTTCGTGTTTTCCTATCTCAACCTGCGCGAGCAGATTTCCCTGCCGATCTGTTTTGAACACATGGCCTACTCCTTGTCCAGGTGTTCTGTCAAGTCCGTGTACCGGCTCTTCGAATCGCTTTGTTCGTTCGATGATTTCAACGGATGAAATGAATAGATTATCGCCAACCAATGCAAAGCCTTGTGGGTGATAGGTGTCAAAGGCAATGTCGATCTCTGATACCAACTGCCACCCGGTGTTGCGATCAAGGAGCTTTATCGCATCGGCTACTGTGATTGCGGAGTTCTGGCCGTAGGAAGACCAGGTGCAAAGAATGAAGATGATCGGGAGCAGTATGTGGGCTTTTTTGATTGGCATACAAATAAGTGGTTGTGTTCGTTCAGCATGATAAGATAGGTATTGTTGATCGTGACGCTTTCGATTGGTCCTATGTCACAAGTGATCATAGAGCGTCACGCTTCCTATTGGTCGTACATCACAAGTGATCGTAGAGCGTCACACTTCCTATTGGTCGTATATCACAAGTGATCGTGGAGCGTCACGCTTCCTATTGGTCGTATATCACAAGTGAAAGTAGAGCGTCACACTCCCTATTGGTCGTACATCACAAGTGATCATGGAGCGTCACACTTCCTATTGGCCTATATCACATATGATAATGGACTATCACGACACTATTTAACCTTTAACAGCTTTTTTGTGCTTAAGAAATCTTGACCTGTAGCCTGGATTATGTAGAGTCCACTGGGAAGCGAAGTCTTTCTAAGGAAAATTTCCTGGGAACTGTTTGAATATGCCATCGCATCAAACAGTGTGTAAATGTGTTGTCCTATCGCGTTGTAAAGATCCACGCGAACGTGTTGGGTTTTAGGGACATTCAGCGTAAACGACGCCTGCGTGGAAAAGGGATTGGGAAAAGGCGAAGAAAGTAGGGCTGATTCCGTGGATGCAATATCTTCAATCGCTGTATTCGTCGTTGGATCTGAAAGGTGCATAATGAGCATATCAGCCAGCCCGCTTCCTATCCCAGTAGCAGCAATAGGCGGCATGGGGCCTGGTCCATCTGGGTCTGCCGTTCCTTGAAATACAGCGATAGCATATATCGACGAGCCGTCTCGGGTAACGAACCACTGGCCTTGGGAAGAGGAATTGGTGAAGGGTTCATGGTCAACGATATGCACCCAATCCAGGCTTCCAGAGGGTTGGTATTTTCCAAAAAAAGCATGGGTAGAAGCTGGGGCATGAGTAATGTCACGCATTCCATCCCCGTCCAGATCTCCCGATCCATTCAGGAGTCCGGTTAGATATACATTGGACGCTACGTCTGTATCTATCTGAAGTGATAGGGAGGTGAAGCCGGTCGAGTCAACGCTTGAGAAGAGATGCGCCCATCTTGGAGAACTGTCTTCATTCAAATGAAGGAGATGTCCTCTCGGTAACGAGGCATCGGCTTGCAAGCCACTGATGATGCCGGTGCTAATATATACAGAGCCGTTGGGGGTAAAGTCGATGCCGGGCAGAAAAATGAGAGGCAATCCGAAGAGGTTTTGATCGAGAACAGAGCCGTCAGTTGAAAGGCTAGCCCAATACACGTTTCCTCCCGTTGAGGTGAACGTACTCCCTGTAAGCTCTGGGAGGGCGTCTGTATGATCGATGTCAACGGTTCCTCGGACGAGTCCTCCAATTTGGAGATTTCCCTGCTCAGAAATGCCGAGTCGATGAATGTCTATATAGCTGATTGAATCGGAGGGTTCAGTATTCCCTGTTCTGGTCCAATTGATTTGTCCGTCTAGAGAATAGGAGATCAGGTTAAACTGTGCGTAAAGCCCATATAAGAAGCACTCCCGAGGATCTTCGTTCTCTTCGCATAACGTGTAATCGGCTCCACTGGCTAATACTTCATTGGTCTGTTCATTAAAAAGGAGCTCTGATGGATGATCCATGGGAGATGCATGCGGCTGCACCCATTGAAGGGCCCCGGCTGCATTGTATTTAGCCAGAAATGTACCTGTGTAGTTGCTCTGAAAGTCTGCTGAGCCATCCTGGTCAATGTCGCTCAGGTTGTGCCCCTTTCCATTGATATAGACGTTGCCTACATCGTCGCTCGTTATGGCCATGCCAACAGCGATGCTGTCGGCACCAACGGTTCGAACCCAGTTTAATGCGCCGTCCTTTGAATAACTGGCAACAAACAGGTCGTATCTTCCTCGGAGTGAAAGATCTTCGATCCTATCAGAATCCATGTCGAAGGCTTCCTGAATGGAGCCTGTAAGAAGCAGATTGCCGTTTACATCGACATCTGCATCTATAATACCCAGTGATCCTGCTGAGGTGGTGTCGAGTGCTGAGACATGGTGAACCCAGTCTATCTGGGGTTGTGCCTGTGCCTGGAATACAAGGGCCAGGAGGAAAATAAATAAAGTGCACAGTTTAGGAGACATGGAGTGTGAAGCCGGGAGCAACTGGTTTGCAAGGGGAGCTTCTATGCTTACAGTCGTTAAGTAATAATCGCTGGCGGATGCATTTCTCATTAATCGAAGGGATCGTTTTGTGTATATGTTTGTTTTATGTGTGAGTGATTGCTGAAAGTCTTATAGATGGTCAGGTATGGATATAGAACAACAGGTGCCGCGGCGGCGAGGGAGAGGGGCGGCTTCGAATCCGGCGAATCAGTTTGATCGGTTGCATTTTACGGAGGATCCGGCAGAACTGGATGCGGATGAGTTGCGCCAGGTACAGACGACCTTCATGGAGGATACGTCGCGTACCGTGCTGGCCAAGAACAACAGCCCTGACGTTCCTTTTACGTATGGAATCAATCCTTATCGAGGGTGTGAGCACGGATGCATCTACTGTTATGCGCGCCCCTCGCACGAATTCTTAGGCTTTTCTGCTGGTCTTGATTTCGAGACCAAGATTGTGGTTAAAAAGAACATTGCGCCGTTGCTCAAGAATGAACTGCTCAAAAAATCGTGGAAGCCGCAAACGATCGCTTTGTCTGGAAATACGGATCCCTATCAGCCGGCAGAGCGGGATTTTAAGCTGACGCGTGCGTGCCTCGAAGTCCTGGCCTGGCATCGGAATCCGGTGGGTATTGTCACCAAGAATTACCTGGTCACCAGGGATCTTGATATCCTGGAGGAATTAGCAGCGTATAACCTGGTGAACGTGTCAATGTCTATCACGAGTCTAAAACCCGAGATCACCGGAGTGATGGAACCGAGAACGTCTCGTCCAGAGCGCCGGCTGCAGGCCATCGAGCAACTGGCGAAAAGGGGTATTCCCGTTGGGGTGATGGTTGCTCCTGTTGTGCCCGGGCTTACGGACGAGGAAATGGCTGACATTATAAAAGCTGCGGCAGACCATGGGGCGTTGTGGGCGCATTACGTGATGCTGCGCCTGCCAGGGGCCGTTAGGGATCTGTTTGTAGAGTGGTTGGAAAATGAGTTTCCTGATCGAAAACAACGCGTCATCAATCGATTGACCGAATTGCGGGGCGATTCGCTTACAGACAAGCGGTTTGGCGTTCGCATGCGTGGAGAAGGGAAGTGGGCAGACATTGTTAGTCAGCTACACAAGAATACAGTAAAGCGCCTCGGACTAAACCAGCCTCGCCCCCCGCTTGCTACCCATCATTTTCGAAAAAATGGGCAACAGGATCTATTTACAGCGCTCTATTAGGTAGCGCTTAATTCGTGTGCGCCAGGAACTACCTTCAGGAGTAGCGCATACATCCGAATCCTGTGTCCTTTGCCCACTTAGCGTGTAACACATTTGCACGCAAAGCGACATAAACAGGAATACCTGTGTGATTCATACAACCTATTACCCGCTATGAAGTCTCTCTATTTATTGATCTCTTTCGTACTTGTTGGTTTTATTTTAAGTGGATGCGACAGCAACGACGATGGAGATGATTTCGAACTTCCATTACCGCAGGAATTTAATGAAGCCGATTATACGGTATTGGACTCTGGTCTCCGGTATATCGATTTTGTTGAGGGAGATACAACATTGGCTCCTGCTGAGGCCGGCACATCAATTCTTGTTCATTACAGCGGGTGGCTGGAAAACGGATTCATGTTTGACAGTTCCGTCTTCTTTAGAGGTACGCCGTTCAATTTTTTACTGGGCGCCGGGCAAGTCATTCGAGGATGGGATGAAGGGATTGTAGGCATGTATCCAGGTGGGCAACGGCAACTCGTCATCCCTCCCGCACTTGCTTACGGGCAAATAGCCCGGCAAAATATCCCCGCCAACTCCACACTAATCTTTGAAGTACAGTATATCGGAGTTAGGTCTACCCAGTAATTACCTCTCATAAATACCCATTCTTTATTTAGGATTATCCAAGGCAAGTCGATATCACAGGCATACATCTTTGCCGAATTTACCCACACAATAAGTCAAAGGCTAAATATATAAGAGCCTAACGTAAGGCATTTTGTAATCCAAAACCGAGCAAAGATAGCCTGGCGTAAGGAGTATTTTGTAGCGCTCTATCCAGAAGGATAATCTTTCTTATTTCAGCCTTTGCAGGCCCTATAGCTGCGAATATAATTACGGATCGGCTGTCAGCACATCTTCTTTTAAGCGCGAGCGGACTATTTCAGCTTCTTAGAAGGGCGTTGAGGGCAGATTTTACGATATAAGTATGCCAAAATCGGATAATACGACAATCAGTCATATGGGAGGATCTAACGCGCAATCCCTCTCCCCCTTAGCCCAATTTAGTGCGTTATTTAAAGAGGCGAGCATACCCAAGTTTCTGGCAATTACTCTTCAATTGGCCTTGCTCCTGTGGATCGTAGACTTGTACGGGATCGAGGAGCGCAGTGGTTTAGGCAGAGAACTCATATTCCTGATCTTTGGTGGGTTTGTTATTCATGCGTGGCTGCCTCTCCAATGGCGCATGCCGTTCTTTTTTGGCCTCACAGTAGCCTCCATGGTAATTGTGTTCCAGCCCGTTAACGCGGCCTGGTTGGTGGGCATCTCATTAGCCCTGATTGGAATGTGTCATATTCCGATCGTTAAATGGGCCAGGCTAACTCTCATTATAGCTGCATGTGCATTGCTTACGGCGTTTCGGGCCGATTGGCTCACTACGTCATGGTCGGGCGCTATCATAACGGTATTAGGCTCCATGTTTATGTTCAGACTGGTGCTGTATCTCTATGACATGGGCAATGAGAAGAAAAAAGCGACGCTTTGGGAGAGGATCTGTTACTTCTTTATGCTGCCAAACGTCATCTTCCCCTTCTACCCGATCGTAGATTATATCACCTACCGCCGGACGTACTACAACAAGGACGCTTATACCATCTATCAAAAAGGCGTCTTGTGGATGCTCCGTGGTACAATCCATCTCCTCATTTACCGCGTTGTCTACTATTATATGAGCCCTGCGGTTGAGGAAATCCAGGACCTCGGTGGTGTGGTTGTATTTATTGTATCCAGTTATCTGCTCTACATTCGGATTTCGGGTCTCTTTCACTTCATCATTGGCCTCATGTGCCTGTTCGGGTTTAACCTTCCCGAGACGCACAGACTCTACTACTTTGCAGACGGATTCAACGACTACTGGCGGCGGATTAATATCTATTGGAAGGACTTCATGATGAAGATCTTCTTTTATCCTCTGTTCATGAAAACGCGTAGTTGGGGCAGCACGACGGCACTGGTATTCAGTACCCTGGTTGTTTTCCTCTGTACCTGGTTGCTCCATTCCTATCAATGGTTTTGGTTGCAAGGGGATTTTCCTCTAACCGCTGTTGACGGCATCTATTGGATGGTGCTGGGTGTGTTGGTAGCTATAAACTCTGTTTGGGAGACGAAGAGAGGAAAGAAGAAGAAAGCTGTCAAGAAAGGATGGGATCTTGGTGCAACGGCTCGCCATTCGCTGCAGATTACCGTTACCCTGCTCTTCTTGAGCTTGATGTGGTCCTTCTGGAGCAGCAAATCTATCGAAGAATGGTGGTACATCATGCAGGTGGCTACTACTGGGACATTGCAAGAGTATGGGCTTGTCCTACTAGGAATAGTTGGCATTTTTGGCAGCCTGGTAATCCACTTCTATATGGAGCACAAAGGATGGGGATTAATATGGGACGAAAATAAGCTGCCTTTCTATAATGTAGTCACACGGACTAGTGTCATGGCTGCATGTGTGTTATGCATTGGTTTGCCGAGCGTGAATTCAAATTTTGGCTCTCGTCCTTCTGAGTTTATTGCTTCCTTGCAAGAAGGCCGGTTAAATGATCGAGATCAGAGTGCCCAAGAGCGTGGATATTACGAAGGGTTGATTGACGGGAATAGCCCCAATCTGACTCAAGTAGGAACAGGCACCCAGAAAATCAACAAGCCAGACAATTGGAAGGCGACGATGAACTCAGATGCGGTTCAGCCGGGTGAAGATGTACTGGTGTATGTACTGAAGCCCTCTTACGACGGTATCATCAAAGATGCACCATTCAGAACCAACCAGTGGGGCATGAGGGACAGGGAGTATGCGATGGAAAAAGACTCCAGTACATTCCGTATCGCACTGCTCGGTGCGTCCTATGAGCAAGGAGCTGGTGTTGAGGAGCCGAAAATATTCCCTGCCCTGGTAGAGGATTATTTGAATGAGAACCACGCCGGCAAGACCTACGAAAAATATGAGGTTTTGAGCTTTGCAGTCGGTGGGTACAGCGCGATTCAAGCCGCTTATTTGACTCAGGGTAAAGTGCTTGAATTTGAGCCTGACGCTATTGTCTATGCGATCCATTCAACAGAGGAACGCAGGCTCTTGATGCAACTCCAAAAGCTGTCTCTTGAAAAAAGAGACATCACACTGGGTTACTTGAATGCGCTCTACGAGAAAGCGGATGTCACCAAAGACATTCCTCCTCAAGAAGCGCGACGCCGATTGTCTCCCTATACGAAGGAGATTATCCGTGAAAGTTATCTTCATATGCGAGACGTCAGCGAAAGAGAAGGTATCCCCGTAATTGCTGCATTCGTGCCTATTACGGAAGAAATAAAGCAGTACAATAAAGACTGGCATCCGGTATTGAAGCGATTTGCAAAAGAAGCAAACTTCAAAATCGTGACGATGGATGGCACCTACGAGGGATACACCGAAGAGGATGTACGGCTTACATCATGGGATACACACCTGAATGAAATCGGGCATAAAGTGGTTGCCAAAGGCTTTTACAAAGCACTGTTAGAAAACGATGCAGAGCTAGGATTTGGGTTGACCGGCGATAATCTTACAGATGCTGCCGACGACTAGAATCCTGTCCGTTCCATTTCTAATAGGCGCTGTATCCGCTCATCAGCAGGAGGGTGGGTCGTAAATAGGCTCTTGAGGCCACCCAGCGATCCTAAGAAAGGGCTCATGATAAACATGTGTGCTGTAGCTTCATTTGCACGCATGGGATTTTGCTTGACGCCTTGTTGAAGCCGTCCCAGGGCATTGGCAAGTGCACGGGGATTGTCCGCAATGATAGCGCCATCTCGATCCGCCACATATTCTCTTGACCTTGATATGGCCATTTGAATGAGGAATGCAGCGAGAGGCGCCAGGAAGAGCATCAACAGGGTTGCCATTGGGTTTCGATCTCTGTTTCCTCCACCAAAAAACATCGCAAATCGTGTCAGCAACGTGATGGCAGAAGCCATAGTTGCTGCTACGGAGGACGTCAGGATGTCCTTGTTTTTAATATGAGCTAACTCGTGGCCAATTACGCCTTCCAGTTCTTCTTTACTGAGCAAGCGTACAATCCCGTTGGTTACAGCTACAGCTGAATTAGCAGGATTCCGCCCTGTAGCGAATGCATTGGGCTGCTCTGAAGGAATGATATACACCTTGGGCATGGGAAGGTCAGCACGTTGGCGGAGGCGATCTACCATTTCATACAATTCGGGAGACTCGGACGGGCCTACTTCTGTAGCTTTGTACATGCGAAGGACGATTTTATCACTAAACCAGTAGCTACCAAAGTTCATAGCGACTGCAATAATGAAAGCGATAATCAAGCCTTGTGACCCGGCAATTGCCTCTCCTACGAGAGAGAATAACACGATCAATAAAGCCATTAAGGACCCGGTGCGAAGCGTATTCATAAATCTATTTATACTTTAGCAGATATTAACCAAAGAAATTAGTGACTACCATTATATCATAAAGGGCGTGGGTCCATGCCGCAATTCCGAAGCCCCGCATGAGAAACAACACATTTAATGCAAGGCCGAACAAAAATCTAAAGGTAAAGGAAGTAAGAGTAAAGTCGTCTCCCAGAGAGCCCATGTAATGTATAGCGCTGAACAACAAGGCACCTACAACGGCAGCTATCACATATCCAATCACTTTAGTCCCCAGAAAGAACCGCAGCACAGCATACAATCCACCAACGAGAATCACTCGGAACAGTAACTCCTCATAGATACCGGCACCAATCGACAGCGCTATTTTGGTCATCAAATCCTGATCTTCAATTTGAAATCCAGGCGCCATGAGAGCCATTGCAGGGAAAATGAAGGTAACCACTTGAGAAACAAGAATCGCTATGATAACCGCATAAAAGCTACTTTCAAGGATGATGCCCATGAAGTAGAGGGGTTTGATCTTGATTTTTTTGTGGCGTTCGAGGAAAACGATAATGATTCCAATCAGAACAAGGACGCCGCCTAGTATGGGCAGCGTAGGGCCATCAATATATTGGGTCCATTGGCGAAGCCAAACTTCAGAGCTAATACGGATTTGTCCTGCTCGCCCTTGATTCGAAAAGATAATCAGGATCTCATACAAGATTATCAAAGGCAAGGCAGCCAGAAAACCGTAGGTGGCCGTCTTGGTAAGTCCCAAATAAGTTGGTTTAACGGGGGTAGAAATATTAGCGGTATCCGTTTCCATTAATGCATTTTACGGCCCGAAAGGCCTACTCGATAACTCGAACTTGAACGGGCTCATCGAGCCCGGCCGTGAGGCGTAACTCACGTGCGACGATTGCAGATACGTCCATCATGAACTTGGTATCAAGAGGGCCACGATCAGTAACTTCAGCAAATGTTGAATGACCTGTTTGTGCATTGGTCAACAACACAATGGTCTTAAGAGCTAGTTCTGGATGGCTCACGGTGTACCGTTCGGGATCATAAGGGACGCCACTGGCCGTTATACGGCCGGTAAACGTCTCAGGATACATTATGACAGGTCCCGATTGAAATAAAGGGGGAAGTTGTTGTTTTTGAGGGCGTGGAGTAGGATCTGGATTAGGTAGAATGATGACTTGGTCAACGCTTAAGGTATTTCCGGCCAGATTATTTACTTCCTTCAGGCGTTGTACGTTGGTGCCTGCTTTTCGTGCGATGCCGTAGAGCGTATCGCCTTTTCGAACGGTGTAGGTTCGTGGGTTGTCGGATGCATCAAAGGAAGCGATAGGGTCCGTGTCTGGAATCCAGATCGTTTCATTTTCAGGAAGCGGGTCCGTATTTCCACCATTCATTGCAAAGATAGCGTACGCAGGCACACCGTGTTCTATGGCAATACTGTAATACGTATCTCCTGGCCGAACGCGGTAGCTTCTTTTTGCTCGAGTGATGGGTTTATACCTGTTCTCCGTCGTTGGCTCATCAAGTAGGGGTGTAAGGGGCGACCCAGAGGGCTCCTGCGTAGCTGGTTCAAATACAGGATCAGGCAACGTGCCTTCAACGGGTGTTTGAGGCGGAAGGCCAGATACAACCAGCTCTTGCCCCGGCTGTATATTGTTTGTATTCAGGCTATTCAGACGCTTCAGATCATCTACAGTCATGCCATGCTGGCGTGCGATTCGGTACAGCGTGTCGCCTTTCTTGACTGTATACGTCTGGGTGTCTTGCCCGGCAGCGACCTGTAAGCACAAGAGGAGCAGAAGGCAGAGAAGAGAAAGAGGTTTAAAAGTCATTGCGTATCTCGTTCCGTCAATGCAAGTGGATCTATTCGTCGTCAAAACCAATGCCTTGCAAGCTTAGCAAAGCATCTTGAAGCTCAGCACGCGCATGGAGGTCACGCGCTTCAGTGGCTATTTTAATTCCTTGCTGGTACGTACGTAACGCATCATCGCTTCGGTTGAGGGACTGATATAGCTTCCCAAGGTGATAATACGTACCAACGTATGTAGGAATGTCTCGCACGAGGTCTTCAAAGAAAGTTAAGGCTTTTTGGGTATTTTGAGCCTTAAGGTATTCAGTGGCTAAGGCAAACCGAGTAAAAGCATCTTGCGGATCTTCCGCATAAAAAGCAAGTAGCGCTTCAAGTCTATTCATAAATACGTTCACTGGTAGGGATTACCAGCCTCCTCCAGCACCACCGCCACCAAAGCTACCGCCGCCGCCGCTAAATCCGCCAAAACCGCCACCACCGAAGCCGCCGCCACCAAAACTTCCACTACTGCCTCCTCCTCCAAGTGTTGGTCCCCATACTACGGTTGGGAAGCCACCTCGCTTACGATAACGTTTACCTCCACTGGAATTATTGCTCCGGCTTGCAATAATGATAATGAAAATAATGATCCAGATAATGAATTTAATCGTTTCCGGATCTAAACCTTCATTGTTAGAACGAGGGGTTGCGGTAAACTCTCCACGTGCGGCGAGGATCAATGCATCTGCCGCTGAAGAAAAGCCATTATAAAAACGCCCTTGCCGGAAATTAGGAATTAAAATATCCTCCTTAATCCGATTGGCAATAAGATCCGGTATGGCTCCTTCGAGCCCATAGCCTACGGCAATGAATAAGCGCCGATCATCTCTCGATGCAAGCAGAACAATACCATTATTCTGCCCTTCTTGCCCCACTCCCCATTGCCTGCCCAACTCTATGGCATAGTCACTTTCCGGGACGCCGTTCATAGAAGGGAGCGTAACAACAACAATTTGAGTGGATGTTGTGTCGCTATAGGCAGCCAGTTTTTGGGATAACTGCCGCTCTTCGGACGAAGACATCATGTCTCCCAGGTCAGTAACCCATTTACCCGAAGGGGGGATCACTTCAATGCCCTGGGCCCTCAATAGGGTTGAGGGCCCAAGAAGCACGATAACAAGGAGTGTTAGAAAGTATTTCCGCAACGTGTTTAGAGATATACGGGTAGATCCAGGAGTAAGTATACTTAGAAAGATACTGTTGGTGCACTTTCAGAGCCCGGATCTGCCTCGAAAGCAGCTCTGCGGTCGAATCCAAAAACGCCAGCGAGCATGCTTGCTGGAAAGCTTCGAACGGCGGTGTTGTAGCGTTGTACACTGCCATTAAAATCACGACGTGCTACCGTAATGCGATTCTCTGTTCCTTCCAGTTGTGCCTGAAGGTCACGGAAAGCTTGTGTAGCTTGTAACTGTGGGTAATTTTCTGCTACCACTAAAAGGCGTCCCAAAGATCGGCCAAGTTCGGACTGGGCTTCCTGGAACTGCTGTAGTTTAGCTGGATCGCTTAGGTCATCCGCATCCAGGTTGATGGATGTAGCTCTAGCGCGAGCGTTAGTTACGGACTCAAGAGTTTCTTGCTCAAAATTAGCAGCACCTTTTACCGTGTTAACCAGGTTAGGGATAAGGTCTGCTCTTCGCTGATATTGGGTTTGCACATCTCCCCAGTATCGCTCAACGTTTTCGTCAAGGCCAACGAGGCTGTTATACGTGCTCACTCCAGCACACCCTCCAAGGCCAAGAATAAGTAAAATTACAATTAGTACAATTGCGCCAGTACTACGCATGTTTTCAAGTGGGTTATAGTGATCGAAATCCAACACACATACGAGATACACATTATGGGAGTTTCGAAGTGGGTCCTCTCCTCTGTCTTCTCCTCAAGAGAAATCGTGCAGTTATCGTGTCTCCAAAATCGTTATTAACGGATTAAGTATAGCCATTTTTGCATTTATAAGGGGCATGAAGAAAAAATTAATTAAGCCGTGTCAGTTTTTTGTGTGGTTTCCAGTAAGGGGTAAGTGAGAGAACAAAAGAAATTCACATCTACAGTGACTTTTCAACATAACCATGCAAATAATAGGTGCCCACAATGAAAGATATAAGAAATAACCAACGTAGAGATATTAGAACAGTTAAAACATATTGTACTTCGTTAGCGGTCTCTGTTTTCATCTTACTAGCTTCCGTTTCTGTCGCATTTGCCCAAGACGGCAAACTCATTGAAGTTGCAGAAGCTATAATCCAAAATGAGATGAAGAAAGAAACCGTCACGCAATATCGAGGAATGCCCGAGCTGATTGAACCACTTCCACAGTTAAATTATCCCGAGAGGGCACAGAATATGGGAGTAGAAGGGCGTGTTGTTGTGCGATTCACAGTGAACAAAGAAGGGAAGGCTACGGATGTAAGAGTCCTTCATGGATTGGGTTACGGGTGCGACGAGGAGGCCGCGAGAATCATTCACGAAGCTGCCTTCAAGCCAATTGTGAATGCAGAAGGAGACATTATCTCCCGCACATTTACCGCTCCGCTTACATTCAGGCTGAATAAATAATTTAATACTATAGAAAAGCGATTTAATCCCCTGATCAGGATATTCTGGTCAGGGGATTTTTTATCCCTTTTTATCTAGGCAACGAATCTCATTTGAAAAATGGAGGAGCCCATTTCAAGGCAAGAAGTGACCGCCTTACTGCAAGAGGTACAGGCAGGTAACAATCAGGCATTAGATATCCTGATTCCCCATTTGTACAGAGAGCTGAGAGCCCTTGCGCGCAAAGTTAGAAGTGGGCGTGCCAGCGAAACAATCAATACTACCGCTTTGGTGCACGAGGCGTATATAAAGCTTGCATCGTCTGACGCATTGGAGATGAAGAGCCGGCTGCACTTTTTCAGGATTGCCGCGAGAGCCATGCGGCAGGTATTGGTCAATGAGGCTGAAAAGCGAAAAGCTGAAAAACGCGGTGGTGGAGCTGAAGTCACTTCTTTTGATGAAGGTTTATACGAGAAAGGGATGAAAGACGATGAACTCCTATCTCTACACGAATTGCTGAAGCAGTTGGAACGCATGAGTGAGCGCCAGGCTCGGATTGTAGAGTTCCGCTTTTTTGCCGGTATGAATACTGATGAAATAGCCGAGTTGCTTGGCGTATCTGAGCGGACGGTCATGAGAGATTGGAAGGTCGCGAGAGCCTGGTTGGCAAGCCATATTAGAAAAGCGGACTAAGCCAGTTTCTAGCCATGAACTCTGATGAATGGGACGTAGTTCAGCGCATTTTTTTGCACGCCAGCGAACTGGTTGAAGCAGAGCGGCTTATGTATGTTCGAAAAGCAAGCCAGGGCAACGAGCAACTCTATCAGGCCGTTGTTGAATTGTTGGACGCTGATAAAGACGTCCCGTCCTATCTCGAAAACCCTCCTGCATGGTCAGGGCGGTTTGATCCAGTTCTAAATACTGTTATTGACGCCTATCAAATCGTTGAAGAGATTGGTAGAGGAGGTATGGGGCAAGTGTATTTAGCGCGAGACTTACGCACTAACGATCAGGTTGCTCTAAAAATGGTGCAAGGGGCTAGGCATTCGTCCAGGCTTTTAAAGCGGTTTTTGCTTGAACAACGGGTAATGGCTCGCCTGGATCATCCTTACATTGCCAGGCTGATCGAAGTGGGATTCTGGAAAGAGGCCATTCCCTATCTGGTTATGGAGTATGTCGAAGGGGAGCCTATTGTGTCGTATTGTATTGACCGAGAACTCTCCCTTTATGAACGGTTGAAACTCGTAAGAGACGTGTGTACTGCAATCCAATATGCACACAAAAATCGAGTGGTTCATAGAGATATAAAGCCTTCCAATATCCTGGTAAAGCCTATGGGGCAAGTCAAGGTACTTGATTTTGGTATCGCGAAGTTGTTGGAGGAAAACAGTGTATTTGAGACGTTGACTCGTACTGGCGAGCGCATTATGACTCCTGCTTATGCTGCCCCAGAACAACTAAAAGGAGAACCCATCACAAGGGCTACAGATATCTACATGCTAGGGGTTCTTTTGCATGAGGTAATTACAGGGGAAAGACCTGGTGTGAGTAGTACAAAAAAAGAAATGAATGGAGGGCTGCAACGGATTATTGATAAAGCCCTGCAACCCAATCCATCCAATCGCTTTGGGTCAGCTAAAAAAATTGTTACCGCTCTAGATCAGTACATCTTGAGGAATGTAGATCTCTGATAGATTAATAGTGGTCAATATCCGTTGTTGATGCAATCGCGTGATACATCGAACCGAATGCGGTTTGGATCCAGGCCATTGCAGGTACCATACCCACTAAAAAGCAGAGCATACCTCCGATAAAGATAAACATCGAAACGAAGCCAAGAGCAAAAATCGTGAATGTGTGTCCATCCGTCATTCGCCAGCTCGTATTGATGGCGTCCATCGCTGACATCTTTTTGTCTACAACAAGCAGTGGGACAAAGTATAATTTGCAGGCTACAATAATTCCTGGGACTATTAAAAAGATGAATCCTACAATGGTTAAAACGCTTACAATGATACTACTCAATACCGTGTTGCCGTAGTTCTTGAATGCTTCCAGGATGTCTGCAACTTCCATTCGCTCTCCACGAGCTGCTCTCAGTGTAGCAAACTGATATCCATACGAAATGGGTTGGACGAGAAGAAGGGAATACAGAGTCCCTCCAAGTAACATCGGCCAAAAGTAGGGCGGAAAAGAAAAGGTCTCAATGTCAAATTTTGAATTAATACCGGCTGAAGGCATACTGACTACTAAAAAGAGTATGACAAGCCCCATCATTGTGCCTATTTGGGCCCACATCTGTTTCCAGCCATTACTCAGGGACGCTCCAACGGTAGGTGTCAAGAAGTGATCGTTCGGAGGGCCAAAATTCGGGTTTTCCATAGGTGTCTCACGCAATCAAGAAAAGATGAACTTGAGCGTATTATACAGTACGATACAGGATATTGTTACGTTTGACGTTATTTTCTTCTAAAAATGGCAAATAGCATACATAATAAAAAGAAGGCGGCAAACGAGGAGGCCGTGTAGAAGAAGGGGGAATCCTGATACAGCCTACCCAGAAATGCAAGCACGCCGCTGCCCAGGGCAAGGAAGCCGAATAAAAATTGTTGCCCGAGCGCATAAAGGGTGGAGGTGCTCTTTTTTAACTCGGGTATTTGTACTTCTAATTCTCCTTGATTCGCGCGAACCAGGAGCCGGCGCATCTCATCCGGTATCGAAATGGCAGATCGAGCCATATCCCGGACGGCATTGCTAAGAAACTGCCTCCAATCCCTGTCCGGCCCCAATACCGTTTCTTCCAGGTAGGGGCGGATGGTTTGCATCGGGTTGAGCTGTGGATATAAATGGGTGCATAGCCCCATGAGAAGAAGCACGGTTCGTTCGAGTAAAATCCAATCTTTGGGTACTTGAAACGCACTCATTAAATCGCGCAGGGAAATGTCGAGCTTTTGCAAATCGTCCCATGCCTCGACGTGCATGTCGAAGGCACTCTCTGCATTCAGATCACCGAGATTGAGTGAATCGATGGGAAGTTGTTCAAGGAAGCGCTCATGAAAGAGGTCAATCAGATCAATGGCTGTTTGTTCGTCCTGATGATGAGAGATGAACCCCATTTTCTTGATGGCAGTCAGCACCATCTCCGGATCCCTGCGAAGGATAGAGATAAGGAATTGCGGGATGCCTTCCTTCATGGCAGCCGATAGCTGTGCAACGGCCCCAAAGTCGATGAATACAATCCCTCCGTCGGGACGGATAAACAGGTTGCCTGGGTGAGGGTCTGCGTGATAGATCCCATCCTGGAATATCATCTGGCAATAGGTGTCGACGATCCGAGTAGCAAGCTGTTCTCGGTCAATGTTAAGTGCTTTCAGTGCAACGGTGTTTGTTGCCTTGACGCCGTCGATGAAGACGGTTGTGAGCACCCGTTTTGTTGAAAACTCTTCGACGATTTCTGGGAAACCTATGCCCTCGTTTCCCTCAAAGTTTGCGGATATTCGCTTGATGTATTCTGCTTCTTTGGTGAAATCCAGCTCTTCATGAATCATGGTACTGATCTGTTCGAACTGGCCTTTTAATCCGCGGATTTTGAACAAGGTGCCAACAATAGAGAAAACCCTGTACAGGGCAGAAAGATCGAGTTGAGCGGTCTCTTCGATATCCAGATGCTGCACTTTTACGGCTACAATCCGCCCGTCATGTAGTGTGGCCTGGTGTACCTGGGCCAGGGATGCGCTCGCAACCGGCTCATTATTGAACTCCTTGAATAAACGGGAAGGCTCCGAGCCAAACTCCTCGTTAATTCTGTTGACGATTTGATCGTAAGGCCTGGGAGGGATGCGGTCTTGAAGTTCTTCCAGCTCTGTTCTAAACGACTCTGGCAAGAAGTTCGTCAGAATGCTTATCAACTGGCCTAATTTAATGAACAGCCCTTTGAGTTTGAGGATAGTACGTTGAACGCGCCGGGCACTTTTTCGATGATAAGAGGGGGCAGCGTTGTTACGCCATTTTTTGCCTAATAAAAACCCAAGAATGTACAAAGAAGCATAGCTCAGCAAAATGCGAGTCAATGTACTGTATACCGATAACAGGCGAATCCTGCGGACAAATACCACCCTCCCTTTTCCTTGGCGAGCCTTCATACATTGGGTGCATAAAAAAAGCCCGAGCGATTAGAAAATAGCCCGGGCTTTTGTGAAACGGCGATTTTCTCACAGGGTTTGTAAATATAAATGGATCGCTTGAAGTTCCTCGTCGGTCATATGTTTAAATGCTTCCCAAGGCATCATCTCTGGGTTCATTTCATGATTCGCCGGCGTGACGCCTGTCCGCATTGATTTGATAAACATTTCGATGGTCCACGTCCCAGCCGGAACCAGCGGGGGAGGAGCAGGGGCATCTGGTCCTAAAGGAACGCCACCCTCCATATTTGCTCCGTGGCAGTGGGTACAGGTAATGGATGAAAGGTATTTGCCGTATTCAGTTGTGATCCCTGCAGGGGGCGCGGGTTCTCTATTGGCTACAGTGTGTGTTTCGGCAGCGGCATCGAATTCGCCTGCTGCGGTTAAAATTTTACCAAGGGTACGCAATTCAGTCGCTGGGAGCTCATTGTCTACAGGAGCAACAGAACGCATATAGGCAATAAGGGCGCCTGCATCTGCATCACTTAAATTGTGAAGTGTTTTGGAGGGCATCAAGAATTCTGCTGTGCCATCGGGCTTTATGCCGTATCGAATGGCGCGATCCCAATCTTGAATACTATAGGATTGAGCTATACCTCCTTTGCCAGAGGTCAAGTTAGCGGCTACGGCCCTAAAAGGTGGTGCATCCACGAATACCTTTCCGCCAAGGTTTTCGGTGTGGCAGCTTTGGCAGCCATGGATTTTTGATAGATGCTCCCCGTATGCGAGGGATGCCGAATCTTCAGGAACGGTGGTAAGGAGGCTCTCAGTAACCTCGTACGTTTTGTTGGCCTTCGACGAGCCAATCGATGAAAGGGCAATTCCCCCTGACACCAGGACAATGACCAGCCCCAAGAGAGAGACTCCTGTCCATTTAAGTATTTTCTTCATGAGTAATAGTGGCTTTATTATATAGACTCAATTGAGGTAATTATATAAAGACACAGGAAATTACTCAAATAGGGCTCATCTAGGGATTGTCGAACCAGTACTCAAAATCTAAATCGAACGCCTGAAAGCCATCTTCTTCGACTTCCGTTAGGGCTACATTCAGAAGTTCATCCAGGTTACCCTGGAGCCGGGCAAGTACCAATTCATCTTCAGTAAGGACCACAACAAAGAGGTCACTGACCCGCCCATGCCGCTCTCGATAAAGGAGCCAGCTGACTTCGTTAAAATCTTCTACCTTAAGGGCAGGCTTCCATCCTTTTCGCTTAAAACGGTCCATCTCAGGAATATCGAATTCCTCCAGGTCCGGAATGGATTCGACCGGATAGATTCCTGCTTTTATTCGTCGAATACCATAAGCCAGCCGGCTTGCCAGCTGTGCATCCTCATCATCGACATAGTTGGCTATCCAACCGGCCGTCTGGAATAAACCCGGGCCCATTGAGACGACGACTCCCGTATCGAAGTCGGAGTCCGTTTCTTCTTCTATCACTTTGCGGGTTTTCGAGATCTCGCTAGTATAAGCGCAGCCACTTGAAATGAGGCACAGGGATAAGACAAGTATATATCGTAGCACGTTGGGCATCATATGATCGTGTAGTTCTGGTCTAAAGATACAGCTTATTGGTCACCCATGACCTCTTCGAGAGGTGCAATATTGAATCGGTTACCTATGCGGCCAAGTTCTTCTGCTTGCATAGATCCTACGATGTTAATTAAAACAGTTTCGCCAAGTTCGGTGTCGACAACCATCATCATCAGGCCTTCGATAGACGATTCATTTTCTTTTGCATAGACATCCACGTATTGGCCGTAGTCTCTCAACTTGACGACCGTATTCCACCCTTCGTTCTCTAGCTGGTCAGCCAGGGCTCTGGAATGGGATTCCATACGGCGGAACTGGGATCGTAGCATGGGGAATCCCCGAACCTGGATTGCTTCGAGGCGGTCCAGAAGCTCAGCAAGCTCAGGGTCTTCCTCTCTCGAAGCTTCAGCTACGAGTTGTAGCATTTGGCCTCGGATGTCTACTTCTAATGAGGCTTCTGTTCCAAATCGTTCTTCAAATTCACTAAAGTCCACATATCCTGATGGATCTCCCTGTAGGGATTGCGCTCCGAGCCTGATAGGATACAGACTTATCAAGAACAAAATGAAAGCAAGCCGACTTCGTGTTATATAGCGCAGCATTCCTATACTCATTCTTTAGGAAGGTCTTTAAGAAGAGGAGCAAGTGCATCTTCTACACTGGCTCCCGTTAAACGGCCGGTTTTGCTCACGTAACCAAGCGTCCATTTCACTTCATCAAGTGCCTGATCGATCTCAAGCTGAGTGACTTCTTCGGAAGCTTGGGTATTGTGATGAAGAGGAACACGGAACAGCAACATGGAAGCGATCACCAATAGGGTCATCGTTGCCAATATGGGTTTCCAGTAGATAGCCCAACCACCAGAGAAAAAGTGATTCAGCCGGCTTGTAAAAGAAAGCCAGGTGTCTCGCCGGGCATTCTTTAAGACGGTATGAGCCACATGAGGTGGACACACAGGGGAACGGAAACTTCGGAGTTCGTCTCTGATGTGCATGGCCAACGTCAATTCTTCGTGCCATCGGTTGTCTCCATCCAACCACTGTTCTACTTGCTGTGCCTCTTCGGGGGGAAGCTGATTGTCAAGGTACGCCTCCAGGCGTTCATTGACCCAGGCATCCATGCCTTCAGAGTCGTGTTCGTATGACTTATTCATGTTCACGATGATAGACCTCTTTTAGTTGGTCTCTGAGCATTTTACGTGCTCGGTGTAAATATACTTTTACAGTATTAAGAGGGAGGTCGAGCGTCTCACCTATCTCATTGTATTTCATTTCTTCGATTTCCCTCATAATTACGATACTACGGTACGGTTCTGCGAGTGTGTCCAGTGCTCGTTTTAAATGGCCTCGGAAGTCAGCATATTCAGCGTTTTGCTCTGGAGAAAGTGCAATCTCACTTGCATGTTCAATCATTTCACTGTCAACAGATACGTTACGCTGGTATGTTTTTCGCTTACGAATCGCATCAATAGCCGCATTTCTCGTGACCCGCAGCAACCAGCCAATAGGTTGCGAATGGTCTACGGACGTGCGATGCTGCCAGAAGCGGATGAAGACCTCTTGGGTAACATCTTCTGCTTCTTCCGAAGAACCCAGGTAATGGAATGCAAATCCATAAACCCGGTCCTTATGCTGCTTTACTTGATGTTCAAATTCAAAAAGCGTCAAGCTAAACTCTCAAGGCGCGCAAACAGGATTCGTAGTGTCGTGCGGTTGTTGCATAGAGAAACGGATGTAAAATGGAAAAGGTTACAGGCCAATCAGATGAATCGGATTGCCCGTGCAAGGTGCAGGGTGCAAAGTGCAAGGTATGTTTGAGTTTACCAGGGCAACATACCCTGCACTTTGTACCCTGCACCTTGCACTCCCGGGGAAGCTTTAGATTCCCCGAGAATAGCTGATAATGTCCACACGCCCTAAGAGCTTTCTTCAGTTTTTTTGTATTTTACTAGTCTATATGTGCAACAAAATTGGAATTCATAGCTAATTAATAGATAATGT
>JAHQVL010000240.1 GCA_019634345.1 Rhodothermaceae bacterium | reverse complement strand
CAAGCCTATCTGGATATTGAGAAAATTCGATTTGAAGAGAGGTTGCAAGTCTCCATTGAAACGGACCGACTGGTAGAGGAGACTCCCGTACCCCCGTTTATTGTACATCCCCTTGTAGAAAATGCCATTAAACATGGCGTACTCGGAAATGAGGGTGCTCTGGAGGTACGCATCAAAATTCAGAAAAACCAGGAAAGACTACAGATTACTGTTGCTAATACAGGTGAACTTGGAGCTGGTAACGATGAAGAAACCCTTCATAGAAACATCCCAATGAATCATTCAAGCCATACATTGGCGGGTCCTCACGTAGGAGGAGTGGGGTTAACGAATTTGAAGCAGCGACTGCATCAACTGTTTGGAGAAAAGCATCAATTTAACTTGTATGGGAAAGAGGGATGGGTCTATGCAGAACTTGAAATCGGGTAAGGAATTATGCACTATAAAACCTTGATCGTCGATGACGAGCGGCTGGCGCGAAAAGAATTACGCACGTTACTTCGAGCTCATGAAGTAGTAGACGTAGTTGGGGAAGCTAGCAGCACAAAGGAGGCTATTGCATTCATGAATCAGACGCCTCCGGATGTAGTTTTTCTCGATATTCACATGCCAGGGGAGACGGGGTTCGACCTAATACATCGCGTTTCAACACAGCCTCAGTATATTTTTGTTACGGCTTATGATGTACATGCCGTAAAGGCCTTCGATATGGAAGCTATCGATTATCTGCTGAAGCCAGTACGACCAGATCGGCTTTCTCAAGCAATCAGCCGGCTCAAGCCAATTAACGCATCTGATAACCTAAAGACGTCAGAACCACGCGCTGATCGTATTTATCTTTCTGATCGAGGACAGATGTATCTTGTATTACTTGACGATATACAGCATATCAGTGGGGCAAATGATTATTCAGAAGTGATGAGTATGACTCATGGATCCATCCTGGATACTAGAACCTTGGGAATGTGGGAGTCTCTGTTACCCACTGATCGATTCGTGCGCATCCATCGCTCAACTATTGTTAACCTGGATCAAGTTGATCGTATTGTCAGGGATGCAAAAAGTACATACCTGATTTACCTGAAGGATCGTGCCATGCAGCCTTTGAAAATGAGCCGGCGTTATGCAGCGAGACTCAAAGATCAGTTTAGTTTGAACGCGCTATGAATGACTTTACGAAACCGGTTTCTCACGTCAAGAATTACTGCATATTAGTTTACCGAAAGCAGCCTGGAGAAATAGGGCAAAACCTCGGTATACAACCGACCGCTTGAACCCCATAGTCGGTTTCTGTGATCACCGTTGTACATTTCAAAGATATGAGGGACGTTTTGAGCAGAGAGTGCATCAGAAAAGGCTTTGGTGGTTGGGGGAATATGGGAGAATTCGTCGATGAAGGCGGAGTCAAAGCGTAGGCCTTGGAGTCGTTGCGTATCGGCCAAGTAATCACTAATCATGGACTTTGGGAAATTTTCTTCCCAGCGATCAAACGCCTCTGGGTTTGGTACAATAGCGCCATTTTCCATCCTAAAGGGGTAATCAGCATAGAAAGGAGGATTGTCCGGGTTCGGAGAGAATGCCTGGCTGACGCCAATTATTGCGGGTACATAGAAATTCGATTCAAAGTAGGGAGTTGGGTCTGAGGATGACAGTAACGTTTCAAATGCCGGGTTCTCTGCAGATACGTCTCCACCCCAGCCCATCAGGCTTGGATTCATTCCATACACAACGCTAAATATTTCGGGGTGCTGCAATCCGATGCGTATTGCTCCATGCCCACCCATGGAATGCCCCATAATGCCTCTGCTTGAGGCAGAAGAACGTGTTCGATAATTCGAATCGATATAGTCAACCAAGTCTTTGGTGATAAAGTCTTGCCAATTCCCTTTTACAGGTGAATTTGCGTAATGGCATCCATAAAAAGGGGTCCGAGCATCTGGGATGACTACAATCATTTCCTCCAGCAGGCCTTCGGCAATGCCTCTGTCCATTAGGTCCTGGATAGTGCCGAATTCGGAATTACTTGGATCCCAAGATTCAGTCCAAACTGTTATGGGATCTGTAATTCCATGTAAAATAAACAGGACAGGGTACCGTCTAGATGGAGATGTTTGATAGCTGGGGGGGAGATAGACGGCAGTCTCTCGGGTAGTAGAAAGCCCCAGTCTGTTATTTTCGAGAGAAGGGCCATGGACAGTGATCTGAAGAAGTTGTCCTTCTTGGGCCAGGGTAGGAAGAGAAGGATATATAATCCATCCAATACTTAGAATGAGAGCGTAGCGTATAGAAAAGGCTAACTGGTTCATTGGTATTACTGTATGCTTTGTGAGGCAGCTGTCGAATGCTGGTTTTATTGGAAAACAACTGCAAGTGAAGTGTAGATACGAAGTAATAGCGCCCAGATCAGCCCAGATTATAATTTGGTACCACTATGTTCGAAGTACCATAGTGCTCGTTTTGGTTCGTTTTTCTGAGAGTGTCCGTGGGATTTGTAGAGCGAGGGTGTTTTGCCGGTAAATTGCTTAAATATCCGGTTAAATGACGTTTTACTATTAAATCCAGCATCAAAAGCGAGAGCAAGGATATTTAGATGTGCATGAGACGGGTTGAGGAGTTTCTGTTTTACTTCTTCTACTCTGTATGCATTGACGAACTCGTTAAAATTTACCCCCAATTGCTCGTTGATTACTTGGGAAAGATGATGTGAGGGGATAGCAAGGGCCTGTGCAATGTCATCTAACCTAATATTTGAATTTCTATAGGGTTTATCCTCTTCCATGTAGTTCAATAAAAGGCCCAGATAGTCCTTCTTGAGCTTCATATCTAGAGAAGAGGACTGGTAGGAAATTGAAGAAGTAGAGGCCTGACTTATTTCACGATGAATGTCTCTGAACTGCTCAATTCCAGACAATAATACAGGGTGTTTTATGGCTGTAAAAGCCAGTAAATAAATTAGAGACGTGAGGATTAAACTCCCAACATGGTCCGAATCCACATGGGGTTCGTATCCAAGAATAGACATACAGAGAATTCCATACATGATTGCTAAACAAACAGTCATTAAGAAGAGGATGCGGCCTGTCCAAATTACTTGTTGGTGCCTGGGCGTGTTCGTATTCTGGGCGGGAGTAGACTGTTTGTAAGAGCGAATTATCTGTAGGGATAGAAATAAGTAAATGAATAGATGGATTGCCTTGAACACAAGCAGCACTAGCATCTTAGTGTCTTTGGTAAATAGGCCAACGTTTATTACTGCTAGCTTTTCGTTGCCAGGCAGGAGATAATAATGAAGCAGGTCAATGGCAAAAAAGAAAAAGGGAAGAAAGTGAAGGTAGTCCTGCTTTCTGAGTCGTTGCCGATCCAGGGCCAGGCATTGACAGTACAAGAATACCCAAGGGCCCAAGAGTAGCGGTATCAGCATTGTGCTACCAATAACGTGAGGGATCTGCTCACTCGACCGGGATACTTCAATCAACTCCTCACCAATCATCAATGCAGCACCTGCAACGACCAGGGCAAGTAGGCGAAGCGCAGTTTTATTAGAACTGGGAAGCGAGAACAGGATGATACATAGGAAAACACCCTGAATGCACCCTACAGAAAAAACGATGACCCACAGTAATTGAGATAGATACATGTTAAATGCTTTGTACGAAGAGGGTAGAGTCGGAAAGGGATTGTTACTACTCTAAAGAAGACGAACAAAGACTGGATGGTGTTACAGTACCTTTTTAATGAGTAAACCAGGCCGGTTGGTGAGACAGAATGACCTCGTAAATAGGACAATCCTTATCATGGGCGCCTCGTAAATACCCGCTGCTGAGCAAGAATTCATTGGTGATTTCGCCACCAGTAAATTTGAAAGTTTTCTTGAATAGTTTGACCCACTCCTCTCGTGTCATAGGGTGATTTTGATCCAGCCAGTTTTTGAAAGATCCGTGTGAATGCTGTAAAAGCTGAACACATTTTGCGTTGTGAATCGCTGCGTTAACTTTTAGTTTGTTGCGGATAATTCCTGGGTTGGTGAGTAGCCGTTCTCTGTCCTCTTCCGTGTAGGCTGCAATCAAATCAATATCGAAATGTGAATAGGCTTCTCTGAAATTATCCTGTTTTTTTAAGATCGTGGTCCAGGATAATCCTGCTTGATTTATCTCCAGGATAAGCCGTCCGAATAATTCATTGTCGGATTCAATCGGGAATCCATACTGAGTATCGTGATACTGTTTATGAAGATCACTCAACGGTAAACGACCTACAGCCTTACAATATGAGTTCGCGTTCTCCATGTTCTATTGATGAATGAAAGACTATCAAATCAATGTATCCAGGCGAGAATATACTGGATTAATAATGGCGTGTACATATATTAGACTGAATTTAATGATGATATGATGGCAAGAGTAAAAAAATTCGAGGGCTATGTAGAAGACTTTTTAGGTTCTGGTCTGCAAGTCCCACTACCCACATTAGCTCGTGACCAAGTCCGTTTTGTAGCGCCTGTGAAAGGTGTTGATGACAATGTGCTCCGGTATCACAACTATAGCGTCATTCAACATGCCGTCCGGCGCTTTCCTTTTTTGACGGCAGCCAACATTGACGGGAATCACTTTAAGAATCTAAAGAGAAAGGACGTTTTTAAGGGAGGGAGTGATCGCTGGCGGAAAGACCCCAGAATCAGTTATAAGCATCAATGGGGGGCCGAGTTGTACAGTGCCAAACGGAGTGATTTTGATCGGGGGCACATGACAAAACGTGAAGATGTGCAATGGGGGCCAACCTTGTCCCATGCACGTATTGGAGCACTGTCCACGTTTTTTTATACCAATTCGGTGCCCCAGCATAGGGCCTTGAATCAGCTTCTTTGGCGTAGTCTGGAGGACTATATTCTTCACCAGGAAGCGTTGGATCATGGTATGAAAATTAACGTGTTCACAGCACCCTTACTCATGGACGACGATCCTGAGTTTGTTACAACTGTACGGGGAGCCTCTGTTTTAATACCACGATTGTTCTGGAAAATGGTGTACTATACAAGAGACCGCCAGACATTAAATCGTGTCGCTTTCCTTGTTGGCCAAGAAGACATTCTTATTGATGCTGGAATAGTGCATCCACCATCGGTGTCTCGAGGCGATCCGGAGGATGCACGTTTTCAAGATTTTAAATTTGGGGATACCTTCCAGGTCCATCCATCTTTCATTGAAGACTTGACAGGGTTCTCTTTTCCACATGCTCGAGAACCTTTTGAAGACCATCGCCCAGTTAGGATTATTCTTGAGCAGGTAGACTTGCCGCTTGAAGGTCAGTCGCGTACTCGGGGAGGGCGCACGCGTGGTGCTACAAAAAGGGTTACTCGAATTAAGGGGCTAACCCTTTAACATCATTGTGAATAAGTACTTCATACCCCCTTGTTCTGTGAATAGTGATTTTTTTACAATATGCTTTCAGTCGCCCAGGATCCCGTTATTCTATTCAATTAGGCTGATTTGGGTAGAGGATTAACGAGTAAAGCTTCTCTTCTTACTTGAGCGAAGTGGTGAAGTACGGAACAATTAGATAAGCAAGATTATAGAATCGGCCAACATACAAACTCAGTATGGCAGAGCAAATTGGTATTTAATAATAGAGCCGCTCGGCCATATTGGCCTGAGGTTTATAAGGTGACAGTTTTTGCATCTTTCAACCATGAAGGCACTTAGAGCTATTGCGAAGGGGAGTTCGCGGTAGCTCTTTTTTGCTATGCGAGAATAAGGCCTGTGAGAATTCTATGCAATTCCAATCAATAGAAGAGTTGGTTAAGTTTTAACCAGTATTAAAGACAGGGCCCCCCTTTTTCTGGGTCTACGAAACATGCATCTCCAGATACCATGATTGAAGTATGTACTTCTCTTGTCAATTCGTCCAAAAATTGCCTAATCTCCTCCTTCGTACAGTAAGTCTCTTTTCCAGATCGTATCCATGGGATACCGGGTTCTATATCTTTGGATTTGGGTACAAGCTTGTAAGCCACCACCAACTCTTTGAGGTGCTCTTCGATAGCTTCGCCGAGTGGATGATTGGCCGGTTTATAAAGTTCAATCATTTTTTTAGATTGAGTCCGGACTTCGGACCATTGTCTCCGGACTCAAATCTTTATGGATAAAAAAATCACATTAATTGACGTCGCAAAGGACGCGGGAGTTTCGCGGGCGACGGCTTCTCTCGTGTTACGCAATAGCGAGCTAGTAGCAGATGCAACGCGAGAACGGGTGCAGGCCTCGATGAAAAAGTTGGGGTACGTCTACAATCGAACAGCAGCAAGCTTACGGGCTCACCGGTCCCAGAGTATTGGATTGGTTGTAACAGACATCACAAACCCTTTTTTCGCAGAACTTGCGGTGAGTATTGAGTCGCAGTTGGATGATGCCGGTTATGCCCTCATGTTAAGCAATACGCTTGACCAAACTGAAAAGCAGGATCGATTACTGAGGGCTATGAATGGCCGGCAAGTTGATGGGCTATTATTTTGCCCAGCAGAAGGTACTACTTCGGAAACCGTGGATAAATTGAGCCTCTGGAAATTGCCGGTAGTACTTATTACTCGGGAAATAACAGGAGCACACTATGATTACGCAGGGCCTGACAATAGGACAGGGGCCTTGATGGCTGGGCGTCATTTGATAGAGCAAGGGCATCGAAGAATTGCTTTTCTGGGAGGAAAAGACGGTGCTTCAGCAAGGAAAGAGCGATTAAATGGATTGCAGGAAGCGTTAATCGAAGCAGGCGTAGAGTGGCGCCCATCATGGTCTGTATTCAGCCCCGTATCACGAAAAGGGGGATATACTGCTATTGAGCAAATACTCGATCTGACTGATGCGCCTACCGCAGTACTGTGCTATAATGACGTTGTAGCCTTTGGAGCAATGTTAGGCTTACAGTCCCGCGGTCTGCAACCTGGACAGGATTTTGGATTAGTGGGATTCGATGACATCGAAGATGCAGCATTGGTTCGACCAGCCCTCACAACCGTTGCTATAAAGCCTAAGGAAATCGGTGAAGCAGCCATAAATTTGTTACTGGACCGTATTGAGCACCCTGGTAAGCCGTATCTGAGCAAAGTTCAGACACCTGAATTGATTGTTCGTGAGACTTCGATTGCTCGATAAGGATCTGTTATTTTGTGAAGGATACTTGTATTAGATCGATCTAATTATTAGCTTTTGTAACCGCTTTTTTAGATCGATCTAAATCCTTGCATATAACGGCGCATCACAGCGCTCTATCCTATGCCCGCCAAACATATTTCCCTCGAACAAGCTGCTGAGTTGATTTCTGATGACCAGGTAGTGAGCGTTAGCTCTTCAAGCGGCCTTGGTTGTCCTGATGCTGTGCTAAAGGCGCTAGGTGCTCGATATGAGGAGTCTGGAAGCCCTCAAAGAATTACGACCATTCATCCTATTGCTGCTGGGGACATGTATGGGATTGCTGGGATAGATCACATCGCACAGGAAGGGTTATTAAAACGAGTGATTGCAGGTTCATTACCCAGTGGCCCATCCTCAATGCCTTCGCCCAAGATATGGCAGATGATTTATGCCAATGAAGTGGAGGCCTATAATATACCAAGCGGTCTTCTGTTTCACATGCATCGTGAGGCTGCTGCAAAACGGCCGGGGGTATTGACGAAGGTAGGCATGGATACCTACTTGGATCCACTTATCTCTGGTGGACGAATGAATGCGCAGACCAACGAAGATATTGTTACGCGGGTCGAATTTGACGGGGAGGAATGGTTGTATCTAAAATCGATACGCGTTGATGTCGCAATTATTCGCGGTACAACGGCTGATGAGCGAGGAAATATCGCAATGGAAGATGAAGGCGGATACCTGGGGGTGTATGATCAGGCACTTGCAGCTCGAAATAATGGGGGGATTGTTATTGCTCAGGTAAAGCGAATAGTAGCCGCTGGTTCTATTCCTCCGCAACAGGTGAGGGTACCCGGAGTGCTGGTAGACTACATTGTCGAGGATGCCGACCAGATGCAGACAACACAAACCCAATACGATCCAGCCATAAGTGGTAGTATCAGGAGGCCTACAAATACATTTGAACTCGTTGATTGGGGACCTGAAAAAGTGATTGCGCGCCGTGCAGCGATGGAGCTGAGAAAGGGAGAGGCCGTTAATTTGGGCTTTGGTATTTCAGCTCAAGTGCCCCGCATCTTATTGGAAGAAGGACGAGCCGAAGATGTAACTTGGGTGATTGAGCAAGGAGCCGTTGGAGGTATTCCTTTGCTTGGCTTCCAGTTTGGTTGTGCAGCAAATGCGCAAGCCATCGTTCCCTCTCCGGACCAGTTTACTTATTTCCAGGGTGGTGGATTTGACCGGAGCATGTTGTCATTCATGCAGATTGATCGCCATGGAAATGTAAATGTCTCTCGATTAGCGGCTCGTCCACATGTGACGGCTGGCGTTGGCGGATTTGTCGATATTACTGCCCATGCTCGGAATATCGTTTTTAGCGGGTATTTTACGGCAGGCGGACTCAAGATCAGTCTTGAAGATGGGCAGGTTTCCATAATAAAAGAGGGCAAAGCACGTAAGTTTGTCCCAGACGTAGAGCAGATATCATTCAGTGGGAAACGTGCCATTGAGCAAAAGCAGAATATCACTTATATCACCGAACGGTGTGTGATCCGCCTTCTAGATGAAGGGCTTACTGTAACCGAAATTGCTCCAGGAATTGACCTAGAACGGGACGTCCTTGGGCAGGCTGATATTGAGCTTGCAGTGAGTAAGGATCTAAAACTCATGGATCTGCGCCTTTTTAACCCCAATCCCATGAATCTCGAACTTTGACCCCCATGTCCATGCCTAAATCATTTGACTATATTGTTATCGGAGCTGGAGCGGCTGGCTGTGCTGTTGCAAACCGTTTAAGCGAAGATCCCAATGTTCAGGTCGCTATTCTAGAAGCCGGCCCTAAAGATTCATCACCTCTTATACACATGCCTGCTGGCTTTACAAAACTAGTGGGAGAAGCTGTAAACTGGCAATTTAAGACGACTGAGCAGAAGCAGGTAAACAATCGAAACATGCATTACCCCCAAGGGAGAACATTGGGAGGTAGTACGTCCATTAACGCGATGATCTATATTCGTGGGCATCGCTTAGACTACGACGAGTGGGAAGACCTGGGAAATAAAGGATGGGGATATGAGGGCGTGTTGCCCTATTTCAAGAAATCGGAAAATAATGAGCGTTTCTCGAACGAGTTTCATGGGCAGGGAGGACCTGTCAATGTAGCTGACCAGACTCAATCCAATCCTATGACCCGCGCTTTTGTGCGGGCTGCGCAAGAGGCAGGTATTCCATATACTCCGGACCATAATGGCGCACAGCAAGAGGGGGTAAGTTATTATCAAGTGACTCAGCGTAATGTCCGTCGTGAAAGTGCGGCTACGGCTTATCTACATGCATACAAGCACCGCAAAAACCTGACGGTAATTACTGAAGCATGGGCTAGCAAAATATTAGTAGAAAATGGCAAAGCAGTGGGGGTTGAGTATTTACACAAGCGCAAGCAAAAAAGAACCCTTTTTGCCAATGCTGAGGTCGTTTTGAGTGCAGGCGCCGTCAATTCTCCCAAGCTCCTATTATTGTCTGGAATTGGCCCGGCCGATGAGCTTAAGGCATTCGGAATAGATGTCATTCACGATTCGCCCGGAGTTGGGAAAAACTTCCAGGATCACATGGATGTCTACATCGCAGCTGAGTGTAGCCAACCGCTGAGTTATAATGGTGAAGATCGATGGGATAAAGCAGTACGGCATGGTATTCAGTACTTGCTCTATAAAACAGGACCTGTAACCGCGTGTGTAGCAGAGGCGGGATGCTTTATTAAAAGTAGTGACGAGGTGCGATCTCCTGACATTCAGATTCACTGCTTACCGGCATATGTAGTTGATCATGGACGCAAAAGGATCAAGGGGCACGGCATTACGATCAACACGTGTAATCTCAGGCCAAAAAGCATCGGCTCAGTTACGCTCCGTAGTACCAATCCACTGGATGCGCCAGCGATTGATCCAAACTTTTTGGATGATCCGTACGATTGGAAGATTTCCATGGAGGGCTTTAAGTGGGGGCGAAAAATCCTTGCATCGCCTGCGTTTGAACCTTACATCAAGCGTGAACTCATGCCCGGCCCTGAAGCGCAATCAGAAGAAGAAATCAAGGACTACATCCGAAAGTGGAGTAAAACAGATTATCATCCCGTGGGCTCATGCAAAATGGGTGTAGATGATATGGCAGTTGTCGATCCCCAGTTACGTGTAAATGGAATTTCGAATCTTCGCGTTATCGATGCGTCGATTATGCCTACACTGATCAGTGGTAACACCCAGGCTCCGTCGATTATGGTTGGCGAGAAGGGAGCTGCTATTATGAAGGCTGGGGAAGTTGTTTAGAGTTTTACGTCCACAGTTTAATGTTTTGGGCTTGAGGGTGAATTCGTTAGGAGAGTTCACTATTATCGAGTAATACCATTAGAAAATAGGTAGACCCCAACTTTGAACGTTAAACTTTGAACGTTAAACTTTAAACTTCCCCGATGCGAGCCCTCTATCTTTTCCTGATCCTCAATCTAGTCACTGTCTTTGCGTACGCACAACGCCCTAATATCGTCTTGATCCTGGCGGATGACTTGGGATATGGAGATTTGTCCAGTTATGGTGCAGAAGACTTAAAGACACCTCATATCGATGCTTTGGTAGAAGGAGGGATGCGGTTTGATCAGTTTTATGCAAACTCACCCGTGTGTTCTCCTACTCGTGCCTCCTTATTGTCGGGAAGATATCCGCAAATGGTGGGAGTGCCTGGGGTTATTCGAACGCGAGATTCGGATAATTGGGGCCATTTATCTAGGGATGCAGTGTTATTGCCGGCGATGTTAAAAAGAGGTGGCTATCATACTGCTCTTATTGGCAAATGGCACCTGGGACTGGAAGCTCCAAATCGGCCGACTGAGCGAGGCTTTGATCTATTCCATGGCTTTCTCGGTGATATGATGGACGATTATTACGAGCATCGTCGGCATGGAATCAATTACATGCGCTACAACACTGATGCTATTCGTCCAGAAGGTCATGCTACTGATTTATTTACAGATTGGTCTATCGATTACATCGAGGACCGAGCAGAATCTTCCGCACCGTTTTTCCTTTTTCTTTCCTACAATGCTCCACACACACCGATACAACCTCCTGAAGAGTGGGTAGAACAAGTAACAGATCGAGAGCCAGGTATTTCAGAACAACGCGCCCGGCTTGTCGCGTTGATCGAGCATATGGATGATGGGATAGGTAAGGTAATCCAGGCTCTCAAAGACACGGAGGCTTATGAGAATACGATCCTTATTTTCACCAGTGACAATGGAGGGCAACTTAATGTGGGCGCAAATAATGGGGCTTTGAGGGATGGAAAACAAAGCATGTATGAAGGAGGGCTCAAGGTACCCACAGCTATGATATGGGAAGGAAAGATCAATCCCGGGTCACGCACGGATCACATGGCGCTGAGTATGGACCTGTTTCCCACGCTCGTTGAAGCAGCCGGTCTATCCGTGACACACTTTATTGAAGGCAAGAGCTTTTTCTCTATCCTAACCGGTCAAATGCAGTTCAGTGAACCGCGTGATTTTTTCTTCTCCCGGAGAGAAGGGGGGACGAGGTATAGCGGTAAGACGATTGAAGCTATTCGGAGAGGCGATTGGAAATTGCTGCAAAACAGCCCTTTTGCTTCATTGGAGCTTTACAATCTACGTGATGATCCTTTGGAGCAAAACAACCTTATGGACGAGGCAAGAGAGATATATCAAGAATTGGAGAGAGCACTCCGTGAGCACATTCGACTAAGTGGACAGGTTGCCTGGCAGAGGCCCTAGATGGCCTCATTGTTTTTGACTCTGCCCATTTGTACGAATGATTCCTTCCCGCAGAAGAGTAGCAAGCACCGTTTTTCTGCTTTCTAAGTCCAGATCATCTTCAATTTGATCAGCATGAAAAGCATCTCCTGAAATTGCTGTTTGAAGGGTTTTTAGAGCAGCGTTAGGGAATGATAGTTCTCGTGAACCTCCAATGAGGTAAACGCGGTCTTCAAAGGAGGCTAGTGAGATTGACAATCCAGATACCAATTCAACTGAGAATGAGTCCAATAACTCACGTGCATGGATTGCATTTGTTAGAAATCTGGATTCCCGCGGCCGGCTAAAAGCCTGAATCTGCCATAGATGAGCCTGGATAGCAGGTGTAATATCGGCCTCGTCTATAAATCGATGGAGGCGTTCCTTAAAATCATGTTGGAGGCGAGCTAGGCCTTTGTCTGCATCATTCTCGAATCCAAAGGGCATATTCTCTCGCCAGTAGGCATCGCTTTGTGTTACTTCACCGAGAACATGTACAAGCAATTCAGCCCAGCTATATCCTAGAAACCCAAGGGTGATATGCAGCGATGTATCACTTGTGGAAGCAGCGGCATGCATTACACCGCGCGGAATGTATAATACTTCGCCAGCGTTAAGTACAAATTCGTCGATGATTTCACCGGGACTGTACTGGTCCGAGTCGTATCTTTGAGATTTGATCGGAAGGGTGATTCCTCCATCGTACATGCGCCAGGTTTTCGATCCTTCAATTTGAATAATAAACACATCATGCGTATCCCAATGGATATCAAAACCCTGAGATTCCGGTGGTGTGAGATAGATATTAGCCTGCGTTTGTATTGTTGCCTGTTTTGACAGGGCATTACAGAGGTGCTGGATGGGTTGATGCCTGTTTTGCAGGCTTCTGAAAATGACCGTTGCCCCTTCAGAAAATAACCTGGCCACGCGAAGGGGATCTATGAAGCGATCCTCTTTGAACGTGTAATCCTCAAAAGGAATTTTGTCTTCGGATCTGGCGAGCCTGATTTCAGGGTGCTTGAGCCCATAGGTGCCAACAATATGGTCTAGCTGCGCAAAAGAGAGTAAACCACTGAAACGATCTCTATTCTCGTTTCTGGCCCAAAAGTGACGTTTGTTAAAATACTCGGAAAGAAAGTCGTCTGTACTGGCTGGCTCGAGAAGCCACGCCAGGGGATCGTCACTAAACTGCATTCTCGTTCAATCCGAAAAAATGATTAGTCCGTATCAGCGGTATCTGTAGGATCAAGATCAAAGTCGTCAGACTCAGGTTCTACAGGGTCGTCTTTGCAGCCAGCAGCAGATATACCAAGAAATGCAACACCAGTGAAAATACCTAAGCCTTTAAGGAAGGATCGTCTTTTTAAGTCTCTGGTTTCGATATCGTTTTCTGTAATTACCTGAGTAGGTTTTTTTGAGTGGCTCATGGTCAAGTGGCTTAAATAAAGTGGTCTAATGTGGAGAGTATACGTATCCTTTTCATAATTAGCAATTATAGGTTTTTCAACCTCCGGGTGTTAAAGTATAGCCATGAATCACAAAGAAAATAAGGCTCATCTTCCCATAAAAACTGCAAAACGTGCTTCTAGTAGCACCGAGGATTAGAAAGGCAGAACCAGAGAGGGATAAAGGCATCACTTGATGGCTTTAATACGTTCATCTTAGGCGCATAGACTCTTCACGCGGCGCGGGTTTTTGTAACGCGTCGGGCAATCCGGCAAGTCTGCCAGCTGCAGAGACCCCACTTAGATAAGCACCTTCAATGCGAGAGCCATTGCACCAGTCTCCGCACACCGCTAATCGATTCTCTTCATCCCAAAAGTATTCTTGGGTCAATGGGTTTTCTGCGAGTGCATATCGCCAGCGGTGGGCCTTCGCAAAATCGGGTTTAACAGATTTTAGTCCTGTGGCTTCAAAGAAGGCTGTCAGTAAAAGTGGGAGAATCTCATCCGGTTTCTTTTCTAAATGATCGGAGGACCATTCAGGAGAACCATGCAAAACCCAGGATTCTGACTCCGGCCTTCCTGGTTTACTATTATTTCTACATATCCAGGATAAAGGACTATCTTCGACAAATAATCCATCACTTGATAGTGGAAGGGGCCTGTTGAACGAAGCCATAACAGCCCAGCAAGGTTGCATGATAATACACTCGATCTCTCTTTTCAGTGCAGGCGATTGGTCAAGGAAGGGAAGGGCCTGGGTAGGGGGAGTCGTTATGACAAGGGCATCATAACTGCCGTAGGTCATTTGGTTCTCGTCAGTGATTTCCCAATGGCTCCCATCGAAGTGTGAATCAATAATTCTGGTTTTAAACTTAATGTCAAGACGGGCTGACATTGAGCGAGTGATTGCACTCATGCGTGGTGCGCCCACATAACGAACTGTTGAAACACTCTTTTTCTGAACGGTACCGTTCTTAACTGAGCCAATGCTTCCTCGCCATTCTTTAACAATGCCCTCTTGAAGCCACAAATGCACCTGTCTTCGAAAGCGATCATCTCGTACCGTGAAATACTGAGCACCATGATCGAAGGCCAGGTCATCTATTCTACGAGTTGCCATGCGACCACCAGGCCCTCTCGACTTGTCAAAGAGTGTCACATTAATCCCGTTATTCTGGAGGGATCTAGCGGCCGCTAGGCCAGCAACACCTGCTCCAATTATAGCTACACGCATAGACTGAATTCTAGGTGATCGATGAAAAGGGGCGATCAAACGGGCCAAGGCACCATAGGATGTCGTTCTGAATTGGATGTATGAGCACAACTCAATCCCTCGTATACCAGAATCGGCAAATTCAATTGACTGGCTACTGATAGGGCTGCGTCAATCCGCAATCTTTTGTATCCAGTATGAAAACTCCTTCATTGTTCTGAAAATGCGTACCTCTGGAATCGATCCATGTACTTTGAAGTTCTCAATATCTGAAACAGCACCGCCGCCAAAAGCTAGTCGGTAGGGATGCCTCCGGTCATAAACACGGTCCAACAAGTTGAAAATATGATGGACATCGCGTTCACCACGTGGAGGCATCATCGAAATACAAACCAATGCCGCTTCGTGTTGTGCTTGTTGTTTAGCGAATTCTTCGGTTGGAACATCTAGGCCTAGGTACACCACGGTCCATCCCTGTACCTCTAGCACAAGCCTGGCCATCAGGGCACCAAGTTCATGTTTTTCTTCACGTCCACATCCCAAGATCGTAATGGGCCTATTTCGTGCAGGACGGGCATATCCGAGTTCTCTAAGTTGCTCTTTTAGGTGAATCAGCACATCTCTTAGTGAATGAGTAGCTCTGTGCTCATCACCTATAGCAAGCATACCTTTCATGTAGTTCTCGCCAACTTGGTAGAGTACCTCTGCTAAGAGATTATCAATGACATCCTCAAGTGGGTATTCTTTCCGTACCACATGAATTAAAAGCCTGGAAACGAAAGTTGTGCGGTCGTCAAGGATCCATTCATAAACCAACTGTATAAGTATGGTGTAATCGTTCTTTTTGCGTAATTCCTCTATCCCGGTCCACACTCGCTCTGCATACGATCCATAGAAGAGTAAGGGAGAGTCGAGCCTGTTCTTTTTTGCAAAGTCGAGAATTTCAGTGATCGAGAAGCGCCGGTGACCTCCAGAAGTTTGCTGAGCATTTAACTGTTTGGACGTGTTCCAACGTTTGATTGAAGACTCATGAACCCCAAGGATCTCCGCTGCTTGTCTTGTAGTAGCTAATGGTGTAAAATCGTTCATGAGTTATTCGATAGTCGATTTAATGAAATAATCTATTGTTCGATAGGTGTAAATTCGTTATATTGTGTATATATAATCGATATAAGACCTGAAAAACTATAATGTTTCACTGTAATCGATCAATATAGTTAATATGAGCGGATTTGTAAATAGCAGAAGTGAGTTGATCTGCCTGAAGTAATGTATGGCTAAGGAAATAGCCTGATAGAAGGGGGCAATAGGTGAAACATGACCTATATAAGGAGTAAGCACTATGACAGCACCTGCAAAAAGAGTTGGCGGTGAGACTGCACTCTCGACTTCATATAAGGATTATGTAGCGGCTCTCCATACAATGAGTGATGAAGAGCTTATGCACGAGTTCCAGGTAGGAACAGTTGAAGCATTTGACATCATTGTAGACCGATTTTCTGGGCGTTTGCTCAATTTCTTGGGACGTTTTGTTCGAGATAGACAGGTTTGTGAGGATTTGCTCCAGGAAACGTTTGTCCGAATCTACAGAAATCGATATTCATACCAGCCGGTGGCTAAATTGTCCACGTGGATATTCACCATTGCTGGAAATTTGGCTCGCTCTGAGTTTCGTCGGAATAAGCGATGGAATATGCTCTCTATCACGCCAAAGTCGAGGGACGATGAAAGCGAGTATGATCGCCCATTGGAAAGCAGGGGGATATCACCCGATATAGAAGCAAATGACTCATTCTTGGATGCTTATATCCAACAGGCGTTAAGCTCTATTCCCGTTAACTTCAGGGAATTGATCGTATTTAGAGATGTTCAACAACTAAGCTATGATGAGATTGCTGAAATCACAGGGCTTCCTATGGGTACTGTGAAAAGCCGAATCAATCGAGGGCGAACGAAGCTGCAAAAGTTGTTAAAGAATGTATATGACAACAGTGACCTGATGGAGGTTGAGTAAGCCCAATTATCTAATGATGGGATGGGAGTACATGCTGCTAGGTTCAAACGCGACCTTAAAATCATAGATCACAAGCCTCTTCATGGGGCCGCAATGTCCAGTTCCGTAATACCCCATACGTAATTGTGCCGGATTTATGGCGCCAGCCTGATATGGGCCGGCGCCATTTTGCTTTTATTTAGCCCCTTAACCATTGGGGATAGACATTGAACGTGTTTCTTAACGTATTGAAGGCATATTATTCTTCAGACAAAGATGTCATCTTTGCTGGTAACACCTCGGAGAACTATGTAGCACTTACCTTCGATGATGGTCCTCACCCTGTAGACGACCACGCACTACTAGATGTACTAGACAAACATGGGGTTAAGGCTACGTTTTTTCTGCTGGGAAAGCATATGGAGGCGCACCCTGAACATACCAAGGAAATCAGCAAACGAGGGCACGAAATCGGAAATCATTCCTTTTCGCATAACTGGACTGTCACCTTCCCTGTATCACAGACGTCTATTAAGCAGGAAATTCTTAGGACCAACGATATAATCGAGGAAATCACAGGAGTGCGTCCCTCGTATTTTCGGCCGCCTCGGCTTGTTCAAGGGAAGAAGATTGCTCGGGTACTCAAGGAGCTAGAGATGAAATCAATTATCGCAAGTGCTTTCACGTTGGACTTTATCTGGCAAGAGGATCCTCAGGCCATATTCGAAGGGGTTAAAGCGATGATATCCCCAGGCTGTATCATTGTTTTGCACTCTGGCCACGCAGACCACGGTGCACGAAAGCAAAAGCGTCGCGATGGAACGATCGTAGCCGTTGATTTGCTGCTATCCTATCTCAGAGAAAACGGGTACGGAGTAGGTACCGTGACGGCGTTATTGGATCGATAGCGCATCGTAAATGGGCGATGGGTTGATCTTCTTTCTCAGTCTTCTTTACATTGGCTGCATACCCACCACTACATCTGTTTAAAGGAGACATCCTACACGAGGTCATATAATGCATCGATTCCTCCTATGCGCGTTGTTAGGTACATTGCTAGTCACACACATTTCATTTGCACAGTCTGATTCGGATGAGCCCGTAGATCGGGAGTACATGCTTGAGGCTTCTATTTTGGGGTACAAGGGGATAGGTGGCACAATTGATGGCATTCGAAATCCCATTCTTCAAGCTGCAAAAGGAGAACGTGTTCGTATTACAATTGTGAATACCGAAACCCTGGTGCATGATATTGCAATGGAGCAAGGTGGAGTGAAAAGTGGCGAAATATTAGACGTCGGCGAGACGACATCGATAACCTTTGTCGCCGAACAAAGCGATACCTACTACTGCACGATACCTGGGCATCGAACGGCTGGAATGGAAGGGAAATTTCAATTATTTGAAGATGCTGGAATTACGGTAGCTGGTATTCCGGTTACAAAAGAGGGGCGAGTGCTGAATCTAGATTTTGAGAATGGGACGTATTCGGATTGGACGATTGATGGGAGTGCTTTTGGGGGCAGCCCCGTTGAAGGCGATGTAGTTCTGCTGAGAACGGGTGAATTGCGAAGTGGGCATGAAGGAATGTATTGGGTTAATGGCAGCGAGGTAAATGGACATCGAGACCTGGGGTCCATGATCTCTGAGTCTTTCGAAGTAACCCAGCCTTATGCTGGTTTTCAGATTGCTGGCGGAGCCCTAGGGGGTATTCGGGTAGAATTGGTCAAGTCTTTAGATGAAGAGGTGTTTTTTTCTACTTCTGCACACAATAGCCCTACGCTGAGGCCCGTGATTGTAGACCTGGCAGATCAGCAAGGTGAAGAGGTTTTTATACGGATTATAGATGAGGAGACGGGCACTTCTGAAATTCCCTATATCCGGGATAATCAGAACGCCTATGTCAGCTTCGATGATTTTAAGTTCTATTCCGAACGCCCTGTTTTCGCTAATGAGTTTAATCCGTCTGAGATCTACATTATGCCGCCCATCCTGGAGTTGCCCAATGCAGGATTGTCCGGGGCAGATGCAGCAGCTGCAATGGAAGTGCCAGATGGGTTCACCGTTACCCTGGCCGCCTCTGAACCTGATGTGGTGAGGCCAATTGCATTTACACATGACGATCGTGGTCGGCTTTGGGTTGTTGAAGCGCATACCTATCCAACGCCGGCTCCTGAAGGCGAAGGCCGGGATCGCATCCTCATTTTCGAGGATACCAATGGGGATGGGGTGCTGGACAGCCGAAAGATATTTACAGAAGGGCTAAACCTGGTCAGTGGCATTGAATACGGGTTTGGAGGCGTTTGGGTAGGCGCTGCTCCCTATTTGATGTTTATACCAGCAGACGCTGAGACGGACAAGCCGGCTGGTGAACCGAAAATCTTGCTCGATGGATGGGGGACACAGGATACACACGAAACGCTCAATAGCCTTCGTTGGGGGCCAGATGGCTGGTTGTATGGAAATCATGGCATATTTACTCATTCAAACGTGGGTAAACCAGGTGCAACGGAAGCTGAGAGAACAAAATTAAATGGAGCAATCTGGCGCTACCATCCAACGGAAGAACGATTCGAGGTATATGCAGAAGGGACCAGTAACCCGTGGGGCCTCGACTTTAATGAAAACGGACATCCGTTTGTGACGGCTTGCGTTATTCCTCACCTGTTTCATGTCATTCGAGGGGCTCGTTATACGCGCCAGTACGGGGATCACTTTAACCCATTTATTTATCAAAATATAGAAACGCATGCAGACCACGTGCATTGGGTTGGGGACAAAGGCCCCCATGCCGGCAATCATCGGTCGGATACGGCCGGCGGCGGGCATGCACATGCAGGTGCAATGTTCTATCTCGGTGGCTCGTGGCCCGACGAATACCATGACCGCTTATTCATGAACAACATTCATGGCTTCCGCGCAAATACCGACATCATGGAAAGAGAAGGTTCCGGGTATGTCGGGCGGCATGGGGACGATTTCCTCTTTGCTCACGACTCCTGGTCGCAAATGCTAAACTTCCGCTACGGCCCAGATGGGTCGATTCACGTAATCGATTGGTACGACAAAAACCAGTGCCACAGCCGGAACCCTGATGTTCATGACAAGACCCTGGGGCGGATATTCAAGATCACCCATGAAAACGATTCCTGGGTTCAGGTGAATTTGCAGGATAAGTCCGTTAACGAACTCGTTGAGTATCAACTCCATGACAATGAATGGTATGCCCGTCATGCGCGTCGCATACTGCAGGAGCGGGGAATCAATCGAAAAGCACAAAGAGATCTGATGAGAATGCTAGGAGGAGATGATCGAAAAATCCGACTGCGTGCTCTATGGACGTTGTATGGAACGGAGGGCTTTACAGAAAAGGATTTTATGGATCTGTTGAATGATGAAGACGATGTTATTCGAAGTTGGGCGATTCAGTTGATTGCAAACAATGAAATTTCAGATACGATGCTTCAAAAGTTTGCAGCAATGGCGGAATATGATTCATCGGCGATGGTTCGTCTGTACTTGGCAAGCTCCATGCAATCGGTGCCTGTGGAAAAACGCTGGCATACAATCTCAGCCCTTATGGCGCATGCCGAGGATACGGATGATCATAATCTCCCACAAATGGTCTGGTATGCAGCCGAACCTATGGTGGCTGCTGATATGGATCGATCCCTGGATCTAGCCTTGTCAGCTGCACTGCCTACCATGTTGCCTCATACCGTGCAGCGCATTGCTGCTGTAGATTCTCCTGAGGCACTTCAGACTCTTGCACGGGCTCTGGAAAAAGGAACTCCTGAGCAGCAAGCTGAAATTCTTAAGGGCCTTAATCAGATTGTTGGCGGAACGGAATAAAACGCTGTGAGGGGATTAAAACTCCTCGATCCGAATATCCCTGTACCAGACCTCACCCTCAGGTCCGCTATGGATCTGCACGCAGATGAGTCCGGATAGCGGGACAGATGCGTCTTCTTCGGTATAGTCAACCGTTTGAGTGCCGTGCAAGAAGAGTTGTGTTCTAGGGCCTTCTGTTCGAATTGTATAGTGCACCCAAGAGTCTGGTTTGACCAGGGAGTCTGTTAGTGCGCGGTCTGCGGTAGCAAGAAGTGTATTTCTTCTAGATTCGTCGTACAAGCTGCCCCACCAGCCGATGCCAATATCGGCCTGGTATCCTATGACCTCATGGTTATTGGGGATGCGTTGCGTGTGAATTTGGACGCCAGCATTGGTTTCTTCACCAATCAGCTTGGTTTGGAAACGCAATTCAAAATTGTCGTACTCTTTATCCGTACATAAAAATTCATTTTGAGGAATTGGTCGTTCCAGTGAACCGGCAATAATTGCATTTTCCTCAATTCTAAACCAGTCCAGGTTGCCATTCCATCCATCAAACGAGGTCCCGTCGAACAGGTAGTTCGTTTCCGTCTGCGTGACTGCTTCTGCATATTCTGCACCCTGACGATTGCACGAAGTGAATGACAAAAGAATGATTAATGAGGCGGCGTAGTATTTCATAATAAATGAACTTTGATGGTGGTAGAGGAAAAAGTATAATACAAAACATCAAAATAATTGTAAGGAAGCATGACGTTTGAAGAAATAGTATCTGCTGCTTCTCGATTAGAAGGCAAGGCAATTAAAACACCCGTAATGACGTCGCGTACAGTCAACAAGCAAACGGGAGGTGAAGTCTATTTTAAGTGCGAAAACCTTCAGCGAACGGGGTCCTTTAAATTTAGAGGGGCATACAATGCACTCTCTCAATTTACAAAAGACGAAAAAGCCAAAGGCGTAATTGCGTATTCTTCAGGGAATCATGCACAGGGCATTGCGCTTGCTGGGCAACTGCTGGGAATACATACCACGATTGTGATGCCATCTATTGCTCCTGAGGTGAAATTAGCAGCTACGAAAGGGTATGGTGCAGACGTTGTACTTTATGATATTAATGAGGTCACTCGGGAAGAAGTTGCGGACCAACTAGCGGCAGAACGAGGATCCCCGATTATTCCTTCCTTTGATCATGAACACATTATCGCAGGGCAGGGGACTGCTGCCAAAGAATTGTTTGAAGAAGTAGGAGAGTTGGACATGCTGGTCGTCTGTTGTGGAGGAGCTGGTTTGCTTTCAGGCAGCTCGATATCTGCCAGTGTCTTGAGCCCACAATGCAATGTTATAGGTGTTGAGCCGGAAGCAGGTAATGACGCAACCCGCTCCTTTAAATCGGGGATGCTTCAGACGGTGCACAACCCTGATACGATCGCAGATGGCGCAAGAACACCAAGCCTGGGCAATCTGACCTTCCCGTTGGTCATGGAGTACGTAAGTGATATGGTTACGGTCAATGACGAAGAATTATTAGAAACCATGTATTTTATGTGGGAGCGGATGAAAATTGTTGTCGAACCTACCGGGGCACTGGCAACAACAGCTGTTCTAACGAAAAAGGTAGACGTAACAGATAAGCGAGTGGGTGTACTAATTACAGGAGGTAACGTCGACCTTAAGAAAGCTGCCAAGTGGTTTTTAACCCTATAACTCAGTCCTGAAACACTATGCTAACCTGGAACGAAGTTTTAACGATTGCTCAGAATGGGAATCCGAAGCCACCACGCCGTGTAGAGAAGACGGAAGATGAATGGCGTTCACTACTCTCGCCCGATGAGTTTTTTGTGACCCGGCAAAAAGGAACAGAGCGTGCATTCAGCTCTGAAATGTGCAGCCTGTTTCAACCAGGGCTTTATGCATGCCGTTGTTGTGAGACAGAGTTATTTGATTCCGGTGAAAAATTTGAGTCGGGTACCGGGTGGCCCTCGTTTACCCAGCCTGTAGATCCCGTGGTTGTTGCCTACCACGATGACCGCTCGTATGGGATGCACCGTGTCGAAACAACGTGCAATGTATGTGACGCTCATTTAGGCCATGTTTTCCCAGATGGACCGCCGCCAAGCGGACTGCGATATTGCATCAATGCGCTTTCGTTGAAGAAGATTTCAACGGTCTCTTCTTAGTCTGCTAGTTTTTTAGCATTTTTTATTGCACATAATGCATCTCTTTTGTACGTTTACCGTATAGTGCTAATATTCTAGCATTAAAAGCTAGTGTTTTTCGATTCACTTGAGAAGTAGTATACGATGAAACGTAAAAATTCTCCTATGGATTTAGGGGCTCGGGAGCGGCAGATTATGACGTTTATATACCGAAAGGGCCAGGCTACGGCAGCCGAGGTGATGGAAGGTATATCAAATCCCCCGAGTTATTCAGGAGTTCGCGCTATGTTGCGCATTTTAGAGGAAAAGGGATATCTAAGTCATAAGAAGGAGGGAGCACGGTATATCTATATGCCTACCCTGTCCCCCGATGAAGCCGGCAAATCTGCTATCAACTATACCGTGAAAAATTTCTTCAATGGTTCCGCTGAACGCGTTGTGGCTGCTCTTCTCGATGTGAAAGGTGATGAATTGTCAGAACAAGACCTTGATCGACTAGCAAGCCTCATTGAGCAGGCAAAAAAACAGGAAGAGGACTAACATGCCCACATTCATAGACTTAACAAATGTTGACGTGTCCGGTTGGCTTTATCAACTGCTGACGCTCTCTGGGAAAGGAATCTTAATACTCGGGCTCACCGGCTTTGTAGCTTACACCTTAAGATCAAGTTCAGCAGCTGTACGCTATCTGATCTGGTGCGCAGGTGTATTAAGCCTGATGTTGCTTCCCTTATTTGCCAGTGCATTGCCAAATTGGGAGATCGGCCTATTACCAGCTAAAGAATCTCCATCGCAAGCATATACTGCGGCCCCATCTATCTATCCAGAGGAAGCATGGAGTAGTGTTGAGCCTGCACCTGCTCCGGTTCCAAGAGCTGAATCTCCTAGAACGGTAGTGGCCAGTGCTGGACCTTCCTGGTTCGAACAATGGTCTGCACTCCATTGGACTACCTGGGTATTCGGCATCTGGTGTGTTGGTGTTTTATTCATTTTAACACGCCTCCTTATTGCACACGTAGGCGCAATTATGCTGGTTCGTAAAGGAGATCTGGTTCATGATGATGACTGGCATTTACTCGCTGAATCTGTACAAGAAAAATTAGGAATACCCCATCTCATACGATTGAGATACAGCTCTTGGACAACGGTCCCAATGAGTGTAGGGGTGTTTAAATCATTTGTTGTCCTACCTGTTACTGCAAATGAATGGGACGAGGAACAGCGCAGAACAGTCCTTGTCCATGAAATGGCGCATATTAAGAGAAAAGACTGCTTGTTGCATTTACTTACTCAGATTACCAGCGCTTTATATTGGTTCAATCCCCTTGTTTGGGTGGCTGCATGGCAACTCAGAGTTGAAAGAGAAAGAGCCTGTGATGACATCGTGCTGCAATATGGGATTGATCCATCGATGTATGCCGAAACACTGCTGCAAACAGCTCGGAGCATGAAACGGGCTGAATGGTCTACAGTTGCTGCTGTTTCCATGGCGCGTCACTCACAACTTGAAGGTCGATTATTATCCATTTTGGATCCTATGCGGCGCCGTTCGATGACACGATTTGGTACGGCCTTAGCCATTGCGCTCGTCGCTTGTGTCGCCATCCCACTTGCTGTTTTAACACCAGTTCAAGCACAGGAAGCCCCTCCTGAAGAGCGCATAGCTGCTGTTCGTGCTCCAGAGAGCCCAAGAGCTCCCGAAATGGATATTGACATCCCAGAGATCGTGATTCCTGAGATGGACATCGAAATACCGGAAATAGTGATCCCGGAAATGAATATTGAGATTCCTGAGATTGTAATTCCTGAGTTCAATATAGAAGTACCTGCTGTCGATGTTTTTGTCCCAGAAATCGAAATACCTGAAGTTGACATTCATATTCCATCGACTGTGTATGAAAATGAACATGACAGCAAGGTACATACTGATTCATTGACCATTGAGCAGATTATTACACTACGCAAATATGGCATCGATGCAGAGTTTATCCGCACCTTGAAAAACATCGGGTATGAGACGCTCTCATACGGTGAACTGTTAGCACTGGGCAAGTATGGCGCAGATGCTGACTATATCGATGAAATGAGCGAAGCTGGCTACAGCAATTTTTCTCTGATGGATTATGCCTACATGTGTAAATATGGCGTAGACTCAGACTTTGTGGCCGAGATGAAAGAAGTGGGTTATGATGACTTATCTGCCGAAGATCTGATACAGATGAGCAAATACGGCGTAGATGAAGATCTCATCTCATTAATGGCTCAATACGGGTATGATGACATGTCCGTAGAAGAAATCATCTCTGTAAGTAAATACGGAGTGCATGAGGACCTAATCATCAGTTTAAATGAAGCAGGATATAGAAACCTCAATGTTGATGAACTGATTGGGATGAGTAAGTACGGCGTGGACGAAGATCTGATCATCTCACTAGCCCAAAATGGCTATGCAAACCTGTCTAGCAGTGATCTCATCAATGCGAGTAAATACGGGCTCGATGAGGATTTAATAGAGAGCCTGGGTGATGCAGGATATGCTAATCTAGAACTCGGCGATCTCATTTCTATGAGTAAGTATGGCGTCGATGAGGATTTGATCGACATACTAAAGGACTATGGCTACACGAATTTATCTGCCGACGAATTAATTGAGACGAGCAAATACGGTGTAGATGAAGACCTGATCATAGCCCTTGGAGAAAACGGATACAAAAACATATCTGTCCGAGACCTCATTTCTATGAGCAAATACGGCGTTGATGAAGATCTCGTGGCTGAGATGGCATCCTCCGAATTCAAGGTTGGAGTTGATGAGTTGATCCGCCTGCAGAAGTACGGTGTAGATGCTGACTACATCCGAGAAATGATGGACGCGGATATCAAGAACCTCACCATTGATCAAATCATTGAGATGAAGAAGCATGGTGTAGATCCTGACTACGTGAAAGAGTTAAGAGGAAATTAGGGCCCTGGGTAGTTCTTCACTGCCCTCACTGATCTGAGCATCCCGAGAGATTAAGTGTGCTTCTTGTGCATACTAAGGGGTAAAACCTGAATCTCTCGGGATGCTTTTTTTGTTCTCTCTGGGTACTTGAAAAGGGAATTTATTTTGAACGAAAGTGATCCGTTTTACCCGAAAAAGTGGTTATTACTTATAGAGACTCACCTGGTGCATGAGTAGCAACCCTGCCTATATAATCATCGTGCGAAATGGCATCTGGTGCAATTTATTTAACAGGCCAAAGATGAATAGAAATGATGAATACTGACCTGCAAGTAATGGTGTATAACTCACATGATAAGTATGGACTATCTTCTCGGGAACGCCAGGTTCTCTCTGCGCTGGCAGATGGGTTTTCGCAGAAACAGATTGGACAAATATTATACATTGCCACTAATACTGTGAACTCACATATCCAAAAGATCTACCAAAAGCTAAACGTACACAGTGCACCTGGAGCGGTGGCAAAAGCTATCCGAGAAGGAGTAATCGTTTGAAAATAATGGGGTGGCTGAATGATCAGTCACCCCAAACGACTAGGAAAGAAGTACGCCTTTGATACGCTTAAAATCACGCTCGTCGATCACCCCTTCCTCTTTTAATTGGGCAAAGAGCATAAGACCATCTTCTGGGTAAACTTCATCTACAACCATTGTCATCTCTCTCAAAAGCGCATCTTTTTGTTTACCGTACTCTTCATCTGTAAGAAATTCATTCATAAAGAGCTTGTCTATCTTCCGTAGACGGTTGGTAAGCGTCTCGATCTCTTTCGCTTTTGATGGTGCCTTGGGTTCAGGGGGGGGTGAGGCTTTGACTTCCTGGGTAGGCTGTTGGGGTTGCGTAAAGAGTGGGGATGGCTGATGGTAATTATTGATTATTTGTGGCATCTGATTTTTCTCTAGCAATGCTTGCCTCTTGAGATTTGTTAACTCGACCTGGTTGCCCAGTGTAAAGCAGTCAACAATCCAACCTATACCAAATAATCCAAGGGTGAAGAACCACAGAAGGCCCGTCCCAATCTTGCCCAGATAAAAGCGATGGAGACCCATTAAACCAACCAGGCCGCAAGCCCAAAGGATATACGCAGTTTCTTTGTTCTTTTTCTCCATCGTAGAATATATATTTGTGAATCCGGGCAGCTACACGAAGTTAATAAGTTCCTACGAGAGATCCGTCTGAAAGTTTTACATATACAAATCGATATAAATGGAAAAGAAACCATTAACAGCTGTGTTGTTATTGTCTTGTAGAGATCGAAATGGGCTGGTTTCTCGGATCGCGCATTTTATCTTTGAGCGGGGAGGAAATATCATCGATCTAGATGAGCATGTCGATCAAGAAGCTCAAGTCTTTTCGATCCGTGTAGCGTGGGATATGGCGGGCTTTTCGATTTCTCCAGAAGATATTGCGGAAGCCTTTGCTCCAATGGCAAAAGAATTTGACGCGGATTGGCGTATCGAATTTGCAGAGAAAAAGGCAAAGGTAGCTATCTTTGTCTCAAAGTATGACCATTGTCTTCAAGATCTATTATGGCGATATAGTATTGGTGAGTACAATATCGAAATTCCGCTCGTCCTGTCGAATCATCCTGACCTGAAGCCTCTTGTTGAGAGATATGGCATCCCCTATCATACCTTTCCGATAACAAAGGAAAACAAATTGGCACAAGAGGAGAAAGAAATTATGCTGTTGAAGGAAAACGGCATCGACCTGATCGTGCTGGCTCGTTACATGCAAATACTGAGTCCTGGTTTTGTTGATCGTTTCCCGAACAAGATCATCAATATCCACCACTCCTTTTTGCCTGCCTTCATGGGGGGGAATCCGTACAAGCAAGCCTTTGACAGGGGAGTAAAGTTGATTGGTGCTACAAGCCACTATGTAACAGAAGACCTCGATGAAGGACCAATACTTGAACAAGACATCATCAGAGTGACGCACAGAGATGTGGTCGAGGATCTTAAGAGGAAAGGAAGAGACCTGGAACGTATCGTTCT